>JANNYT010000159.1:0-2914 GCA_031410255.1 Novosphingobium sp.
TGGCCGATTGGCAAATAGGGCTGGCCTTGCCCTTGCCCCGCGAACAGCATAGCATCCGCATTGCTCCCTAATGCGACCCGGGGGGCGGACGGGGACACCATGCGTTACAGATCGGCAGCACCCGATGGCCGCTGACAGCGACACCGCGCTGCCAGACGCGCCGCCAGCCGCGCCCAGCGTGTTCGTCAGCTATTCGCGTGAGGATTTGAAAGCAGTCAAACCGATCATCGCGGCAATCGAGGCGGCGGGCTATCTGGTCTGGTGGGACGGCACGCTGAGCCCGGGCGAACGCTTTGCGATCAGCACCGATACCGCGCTGGAGCACGCCCGTGCAGTGGTGGTGCTGTGGTCGGCCAAGTCGATCGGCTCGCATTGGGTCCACGATGAGGCCACCCGCGGACGCGATCGCGGCTGTCTGGTGCCGCTGAGCATTGATGGCAGCAAGCCCCCGCTGGGGTTTCGCCAGTTCCAGACCTATCCGGTAAACCCGCGCCGCGCCGCGCGCGATCCGGGGGTCGCGGCGATGTTGCAGGCGGTGGCAGCGCTGCACGATGGGCCGGCGCAACGGCCCGTTACGGTGCTGCGCGCCCCGTCCACGACGCGCCGCAACGCCTTGATCGGCGGTGGAATTGCTGTGGTCGGCGTGGCTGGGGGCGCTTGGTTCAGCGGGCTGTTCAGCAAGGCGGCGAGCGGCAACAGCGTAGCTGTGCTGCCATTCGCCAACCTGAGCGGCGATGCGGAGGGCGGGTATTTCTCTGACGGACTGTCCGCCGAAGTACGCTCGCAGCTCGCCTCGGAAAGCTTGCTGGCGGTGGCCGCGCAAACCTCGTCGGCCAAGTTCGCCAAAGCGCAGCAAGATGCCGGCACCATATCGCGCGCGCTCAACGTGGCCTATCTGCTCGAAGGAACGGTGCGGCGCGCCGATGGCCGGGTGCGCGTATCGGCCGAGCTGATCGAAGGCCGCAGCGGGCTGAGCCGCTGGGCCAAGACCTTTGACCATGCGCTGGCCAATGTGTTCGCAGTTCAAGAAGAAATCGCCAGTGCCGTGGTGGCCGCGCTGACCAGCCAGATGGCCGCCAGTGGGGCCAAGGGCACCAACAAGGAACTGGGCGGCACCAACAGCTTCGATGCCTATGACAATTACCTGCACGGGCGCGAACAGTTCGATAACGCCGCCGATGAGGCGAGCGACCGGGCGGCGCTGGCCAGCTTTGACGCCGCGCTGAAAGCCGACGATAAATTCGCGCTGGCCTACGCCGCGCGCGCCCGCTCGCTGACGGTCATCGCCGGCCAGTATGAGCAAGGCGGCGAGCGGCTGAAGCGTTACGATCAAGCGATTGCGGCGGCGCGACTGGCGGTGCAGCTGGCACCCAAATTGCCCGATGCGCAGGCCTCGCTCGGCTTTGCGCTGCTTGACGGTAAACTGGACGCGCGCGGCGCGCGTGAGCCGTACCGGCTGGCGGGCGATCTGGGCAGCGGCAACGCCGATATCCTGAGCCGGTTCGCCAATTTCGAAAGCCGCTGCGGACGGCATGACACCGCCCGCATCGCCGCGTTGCGCGCCGCCGAGCTTGATCCGCTCAACGCGCAAGCCTTCAAGAAAATCGCCGAGGTTGAATTCAACGCGCGCAACTTCATCGGGGTGGCCAAGCCATTGGGACAGGCGCTGCGGATCAATCCCGAACTTTCGAGCGCGCATTCGCTGACCGGCCTGACCCGGCTGATGCTGGGCGATCTGGCCGGCGCGCAAGCCGAATTCAAACTTGAAAAGAATACCCTGTTCAGTCTGCCGGGGCTGGCCATCATCGCCTTCCGGCAGGGCAAAGCAGCCGAGGCCGAAACCTATCTGGCGCAGCTGACTAAACAGCACGGCGACAACAGCCTGTACCAGCGCGCGCAGATCATGGCGCAGTGGAACCGCAAGGACGAGGCGCTCAGCTTGCTCGAACAAGGCTATAAGGCCATCGACGCCGGAACGATCCAGATGCAAAGCGATCCGCTGGTTGATCCGGTGCGCCATGAGCCGCGATTTATTCATCTGGCCGATCTGATCGGATTCGGATAAACTGCCCGCAGGGACGCATTTTTCGGGAGACGAATGATGAACAAGCCTAAAGACGGTGCAAAGGACGGTACTAAGGATGGCGCAAAGAGCGGCGCAAAGGGCAGCGGTGACCGCGGCATCCCGGATCGCGGTGCGCGCACCCTTCCTGATCGCGACGGGCGCGGCATTCCCGATCGCGGCTGAGCGCAACTGATCCTGGCCTGCGTCAGCGCAGTGGAGCGCTGACCCGGGCTGGATCACTGCATCAAGCTAGCCGGGCGGCTTAGTGTTGCCCGGCGGAGGCTCATTGTCGCCGGCCGGATCGATTTCCGTCTGCGCCGGACAGCCTTGCTCGGTCGACCAACCCATATTCATATCACCGCAAACCTCATCAATGTCAGTCTCGAAATCGACACCCTGCAATTGCGCTGGCGTGGGCTCTTTCATCAGCCGGATCAGCGGGATGATTGCTTCGTCCTTCTTCAACGGACTGCCCAAGTGATATTGATGCCAGCGCACCGTCTTGGCCTTGACCCAACCTGACGGATCGCCCGGATTGGCCCGCGCCTGCTGCTCGTATTTGAGCGCCATCTCTTCGTATCGTTCGTTCGACCCATCCATGCTGAGCGCAGCCTTGTCTGCCGCGCGCAGTTCGCTCATGAACTGAATATAGTCTTCGTAGGGATAGTTGCTATCACCAAGCTCCTGCAAGACCAGTAGCGGGCCTTTGCCACCCTTGCCGCTATCCAGCTGCGAACCCAGCATTTCGGTGGTGTAGCGGTCGATCTTGTTGAATTTCTTGTTGAAATCCAGCCGCTCTTGCGGGTCAATTGGCGGTTCGGGCCAGAACGCCGCAGCCAGAATGCCCAG
>JANNYT010000160.1:0-28147 GCA_031410255.1 Novosphingobium sp.
CGGAAAGGAAGCGATCCCGATCGCGAGCGCGCTGGCTGCGGCGGTCAGGGCGTAATGAGTGCGCATAGCGTTGAATTCCCCATGTTTCTTTACTAAGTTGGCGACGTGTCTTGTAATTTGTAGGTCCGCGGCGAATCGCCTAGCTGACCGGTTAACCCCGCTCATAAGCGAGCCGGCCAGCGGGCTAAACAGCCCTATCGCCGCGCTTGGTGACAGTTTTGGGTCAGGTCTTGCGGCAATCTTCCCCGATGGCAAGGTAGTTACCCGCAAGGGCGTATTCTTGTAATGATCATGCGGATTTGAGTGGCAATAGGCTTGCGCTGATAGTTAATCCCCAACCGCGCCCCTCACGATTGTTGCTGCACTGCGGCATTTGTGCAACGCTCGCTCGAAAGGTGGATTTATGGGCGAGCAGCACGAACATTCTCCGGCCCATAGCCATGCTGCGCACGGGCACGCTGGGCACGGGCATTCGCACGGGCATCATCACGCCCCGTCGAGCCACGGCAAGGCCTTCGCGCTGGCTGTTGGCCTCAACGCGCTGTTCGTGGTGGTTGAGACTGCCGCCAGCTTCGTTTCCGGCTCGACCGCGCTACTCGCGGATGCTGGGCATAACTTGGGCGATGTGTTGTCATTGTTGCTCGCCTGGGGCGCCAGCGTTCTGGCAGCACGCCCGCCCGGTCCGGGCTTCACCTACGGCCTTAAATCAAGCTCGATCCTTGCGGCAATCGCCAACGCGGCGCTGCTGTGGGTGGCGCTGGGCGCGGTCTTGCTCGAGACGGTTCAGCGGTTCTGGCAGCCGGCGGAAGTCAACGGCGGGCAAGTTATGATCGTCGCCGCAGCGGGGATCGCGATCAATGTCGCCTCGGCGCTGCTGTTCGCCAAGGGCAGCAAGGACGACCTCAACCTGCGCGCGGCGTTCCAGCATCTGATGGCCGATGCGGTGGTCTCGGCCAGCGTAGTGTTCGTCGGGCTGATGGTGGTGCTGACCAATCAGAACTGGATCGACCCGCTGGCCAGCATGGCGATCACTGTCGGGCTCGCCTGGGCCAGTTGGGACCTGCTCAAGGACGCGGTCAAGATGGGCATGCTGGCTGTGCCGCGCCACATCGATGAAGGCGCGGTGCGCGATTATCTGGCCGGGCAGGATGGCGTGACCGCCGTCCATGACCTCCACATCTGGGGGATGAGCACCACCGAAAGCGCGCTGACCGCGCATCTGGTCATGCCCAGCGGCGCGCCGGGTGACGCCTTCCTGCGTGGGCTGGCGCACGAGTTGGAGGCCAAGTTTGGCATTCACCACGCGACGATCCAGGTCGAAAGCTCAGAGGCCGAATGTAAGCTGCAGCACGATCACGCGCATTAGTGCTTTTCATTGAACCGTCGTTCATCGCACGTTCGTCGATAGGCGCTTAACGCGCAGCGCAATCCATGCTCGGTGGCGGGCTACAAGGAGATCAGGTTATGGCATTTTCAAGCATGCGTCCGTTGCTGGCTGGCGTAGTTATCGCGGTCAGCATTGCCGGCAGCGCCGTGGCGCAGGATACCAAGGCTGCGTTCGATGCGCGCTATGGTGAGCTGCGCAGCGCGATGCAAACCCGCGATGCCGCCGCAATCAGCAAAATAATCGCCCCCGACTACGTGATGGTCGATATCCAGGGCGACGAACACCCGATGAGCGAAATGCAGGACATGATGGCCAAAATGCCCGCCAATCCCGATCCGGCGCAGGGCCCCAAGACGACTGTGCTGAGCGCGGCGGTCACCGGCACCACCGCGCTGGTCAAGCAGCAGATGGACATCCACGTGGTCCGCAAGGGTGAAGACGGGAAGGATATGGTGCTCGACGTTACCATCCTCAACGATGACACCTGGACCCAGCGCGGCGGCACCTGGTTGCTGACCCGCAGCGAGCAGAAAGACCTGACTGTTGCCAAGGACGGCGAAGTGGTGATGCACCAGGCCAAGTGATGCGGCGCATTTACATGACCGCTTTGGCGGGGGCGCTGACTGCGCCTCTGCCGCTACTCGCACAGGACAGCCCTGCTCCAAACAGATACGAATGTTCTGCGACGGCGGGCGATTTGCCCGGTGAGACAGTTTCGGTCTCACTGCTGTTCGATGCATCTGGCAAGCTGGCTGGCCGCACCGCGTCTTGGCGTCCGCAGCAGAAGGGCGATGTGGGCCGCGGCGATCTGACGAGGCCCGACGTGAGCTTTTGGATCACGTTCGACGCGGTGACCGAGCTTTCGATCGGCCGCCCTGTCGATGCTCAGCTTTCGGTTTCGGTCTTCTCCCCGTTGCGCGAGCGGCAAGTGCCCGGCAAACTGGCAGCGCGGCTGGCAAGCTTCACCGGACAGTACCGATTCGGCGGCGCGCCCTTTGTGCAAATGTCCAATTTCGCCAGCAATGCCGACACTTCGCTACCCGGATCGGCGCAGGTCAGCCAATCGATCCCCCTGCCTCAGCCGTTGCCGCAGTGGCTTGACGTGCAGGTGCTGGGCAAAAACAAACGCATGGCTGTGTCTACGCGCTTTGCGCTGGGCTCCGCAGCGAGCCGCGATCAGTTGTTCTGGCTTGCCATGGATGCGGCCCAAACTGCCGCACTCGAGTTCAAAAGTTGTCCGGCAGGCTGACTAAGCCGCCTCTTCCTTGCTCTTGAGCACCCGCACGGGTTCCTTGCGGCCTTCGACCACATCCTTGTCGACCACCACTTCGGCGACGCCGCCGTCGGACGGGATATCGAACATTGTGTCGAGCAGCAGCCCTTCGACGATCGAACGCAGGCCGCGCGCGCCGGTCTTGCGGGCGATGGCCTTCTGGGCGATCGCTTCGAGCGCATCTTCGGTGAAGGTCAGCGCCACGTCTTCCAGATCGAACAGCTTGGCATATTGCTTGATCAGCGCGTTCTTGGGCTCGCTCAGGATCTTGACCAGCGCTTCGATGTCGAGGTCTTCCAAGGTCGCGATCACCGGCAACCGGCCCACGAATTCAGGGATCAGCCCAAATTTGAGCAGATCTTCGGGCTCAGCCTTTTGCAGCAGCTCGCCGACCTTGCGCTTGTCCGGATCGGCGACATGCGCGCCGAACCCGATCGAGCGCTTTTGCAGCCGGTCGGAAATGATCTTGTCGAGCCCGGCAAACGCCCCACCACAGATGAACAGGATGTTGGTCGTGTCGACCTGCAGGAATTCCTGCTGCGGATGCTTGCGCCCGCCCTGCGGCGGAACGCTGGCGGTGGTGCCTTCCATCAGCTTGAGCAGCGCCTGCTGCACGCCCTCACCCGAAACGTCGCGGGTGATGCTGGGGTTTTCGGCCTTGCGGCTGATCTTGTCGATTTCGTCGATGTAGACGATCCCGTGCTGGGCCTTCTCGACGTTGTAATCGCTCGCCTGCAGCAGCTTGAGGATGATGTTCTCAACATCCTCACCCACGTAACCGGCCTCGGTCAGCGTGGTCGCGTCGGCCATGGTGAACGGCACGTCAAAGGTTTTGGCGAGCGTCTGCGCGAGCAGCGTCTTGCCGCAACCGGTCGGCCCAACCAGCAGAATGTTCGACTTCGACAGCTCGACATCGCCGCCCTTGCCGCTGTGCTTGAGCCGCTTGTAATGGTTGTGCACCGCGACCGAGAGCACGCGCTTGGCGCGGTCCTGGCCGATCACGTAATCGTTCAGCGTTTCGAAGATATCGCGCGGGGTGGGCACGTCGTTGCCCTTCTTGCCCGCGATCCCGGCCTTGGTTTCTTCCCGGATGATATCGTTGCACAGCTCGACGCATTCATCGCAGATGAACACGGTTGGGCCGGCAATCAGCTTGCGAACCTCATGCTGCGATTTCCCGCAGAAACTGCAGTACAGGGTGCTCTTGGCGTCGGTTCCGCTCAGTTTGGTCATGCTTCCGTCCGTTGCCCTGCGTGGCGCGAGGGAATCACCGGGACTCTAACCCGGCAAAAACATTTATCAATCCTGCCATAGCACGGTCATATTGCCCGTAGCTGAAGTGGCAAGGTTACTATTACCTTTGCCCCAGTGCCTGCCAAGCGGTGGGGCCAAGGGTTTGCTTAGTCTGGCGCGCCGCCCGATCCGCTCTTGTCGGTCTCGGTATCAGGGCGGCTTTCAAAGACCTTGTCGACCAGCCCGAAGTCCTTGGCTTCAGCCGCCGACAGCCAGGTATCACGGTCCATCGCCTCAGCCACGGCCTTGACCGACTTGCCGGTATAATCGGCGTAAAGCTGGTGCATCGTTTCCTTCAGCCGCAAGATTTCCTTGGCCTGAATCTCGATGTCGCTGGCCATGCCGCGCGCCCCGCCCGAAGGCTGGTGGATCATGATCCGCGCCTGCGGCAAGGCAATCCGCATCCCCGGCTCGCCCGCGGCGAGCAGGAAGCTGCCCATCGAGCAGGCCTGCCCGATGCACACGGTCGAAACCTTGGACTTGATGTACTGCATGGTATCGTGGATCGCCATGCCGGCCGTCACCACCCCGCCGGGCGAGTTGATGTACATCGAGATATCCTTGTTAGGATTCTCGCTTTCCAGAAACAGCAGCTGCGCCACGATCACCGAAGCCATGTGATCCTCAACCTCGCCGGTCACGAAAATGATCCGCTCACGCAGCAGCCGCGAATAGATATCGAAGCTGCGCTCACCGCGGCTCGATTGCTCGACCACCATCGGGATCAGCGCGCCGGTTGCGGAATCGCGAGTGTAGGTATCGGGAGTGGCGGCAGAGCCGTAAACGTCGCGCATGGAGGTCCTCATCTGATTGGCAACCCTATGTCGGCGCTGGCACCGCGATGTTCAAGGGCGTTAACCCGTTTGCGCTGGGTTTGCGCGATTGTCACGGTAACACAAGGGCTGGCGCAAGCGGCGCGGCGAGGTTAGCGTGCCCGCAATATGGCGACCAGTCAGACCCTTGCGCAGATTTCGGTGGTCACTGGGGCAACCGGTGCGGTGCTGCTGCTGGCGGCGTTGGGCGGGGCGTTTGACTATGCCGTGGCCGGGCTGTGGTTTCTGGCGGCGGGGATCGCCGGGCTGACCGGGACCATCTGCGGCTGGCTGGCCCGGCGCGCCAGTGCCGACCGGCTGGCGGCGATCGGCTTTTATCTGAGCGTCGCCACGTTGATTGGCTTTGGCCTGTTCTCGGTGATCGACGTGCTCGAGAAGGGTTGAGCGCTAAGGCCATTGCATCGCGCCCGGCAAGGCGTCAGCATGGCGGCCTGTCTTCGGAGTGTTGCCATGCGTTTTGTTGCCCTGACCGTGCTTATCGCCCTCGCCGTTGCGCAGCCTGCTGTTGCCGGGAAGGCGAAGCAAGACCCGGCAGTAGTGGCAGAGGCCGCCAAGCAGACCGCGCTGAAGCTCGCCGCGATTGCCCAGCTGGACGATGACCCGGCCGGGCCGCAGCTCAATGCAGTGATCGCGGTCAATCCGGATGCAGTAGCGCAGACTGAGACGTCGGCAGGTGTCGGGCGGCTCAAGGGCCGCACCCTGCTGATCAAGGACAATATCGAGACCAAGGAGTTCCCCACCACCGCCGGCAGCCTGGCGCTGAAAGACAACCGCACGGGCCGCGATGCGCCGCTGGTGGCGCGGCTGCGCGCCGATGGCGGGGTGATCCTGGGCAAGACCAACCTGAGCGAATGGGCCAACATCCGCTCGACTTCCAGCTCATCCGGCTGGTCAGGCGTCGGCGGACAGACCCGCAACCCGTACGCGACCGACCGCAGCCCCTGCGGCTCCAGCTCGGGCAGCGGCGCGGCGATTGCGGCAGGGATGGCCTGGGCCGCCATCGGGACCGAGACTGACGGCTCGATCACTTGCCCCGCCAGCATGAACGGGATCGTCGGGTTCAAGCCCACGGTGGGCCTCGTCAGCCGCACCTATATCGTGCCGATCAGCCACAGCCAGGACACGCCCGGACCGATGACCACCACGGTGGCCGATGCTGCGCTGGTGCTGACCGTAATTGCGGGCACTGATCCGCGCGACCCGGCCACCGCCGAGGCGGACAAGCACAAGACCGATTATACTGCTGGCCTCGCTACCTCCAGCCTCAAAGGCGTGCGGATCGGCGTGCTGCGCAAGCAAAGCGGACGCCACCCCGGGGTCAACCGCGTGTTCGATGCTGCGCTGGCCGACCTGACTGCAGCGGGCGCGATCCTGGTGCCGATCGACTATGATTTTCCCGACGAGCTAGGCCGCGACGAAGGGATCACGCTCTATTTTGAGCTGCGTGAGGATCTGAACGCCTACCTCGCCGCACTGCCGGGAACCCCCGCAGTGCAAACGTTGAGCGACGTGATCGCCTTCAACAAGGCGCACGGCGGCGAGGAATTGCGCTGGTTCGGGCAGGATACCTTCGAACGCGCAGACAAACCGGTCGAACGCGCGACTTACGAAAAAGCCCGCGTCAACTCGCAGCGACTGGCGGGCGCTGACGGGATCGACGCGCTGCTCACGAAATACAACGTGGTGGTGCTGATCGCGCCGACCGAAGGCCCGGCCTGGCCAATCGATCTGGTCACCGGCGACCATTTCAGCTCGGTCGGCGCGGGCAGTCTGGTCGCAGTGGCTGGCTATCCGCACCTGACCGTGCCGATGGGGCAAGTCGAAGGCCTGCCAATCGGACTGTCGTTCATGGGGCCGAAATGGAGCGACAAGCTGATGCTCGATCTAGGCGCCGCTTATGAACGCGCCCGCACCGCCAAACTGGTGCCGCCCAGCTTCAAGCGCTGGGGAGAATAGGCGCAGATTTTTCTGCGAAAGCTGATCCAGATCAGTGAACGGCTTGGTTCGATGGCGCACACCGGCTGCGCAAGATCATCACAAGGGAACCAAGTTATGCCTACTAATGAAGGACAAGCCGACCGTTTGGTGCGGATCATCGCCGGGCTCGCGCTGGTCGGGCTCGCCGCGACCGGACACCTCACGCCGTGGACCTGGATCGGGGTGGTGCCGCTGCTGACCGGCCTGATCGGCTGGTGCCCGGCTTACACACTGCTGGGCATCAACACCTGCAAAGCGCGCTAAGCGCTAGACATCGGCCCGGGCGCTGCATTGCGGAAGCGCCCGACCGGCCGGATTACTTCTTGGGCGCAGCCTTCTTGGCCGCAGGCTTCTTTTCAGCAGCGGGCTTTTCGGCTTTTTCGGCTTTGGGCGCGGCTTCCTTGGCAGGCTTTTCAGCCTTGGCCTCATCCTTGGCAGCAGCAGCCTTCTTGGCCGGAGCCTTCTTGGCGGGCTTGGCGGCCGGAGCAGGCGCAGCGTCTTCCGCTTCAATCGCCGCCTGCAATTCGTCGCGGGTTACTTCGCGTTCGGTCACCGCAGCCTTGTCGAACAGGAAGTCGACGACCTTGTCCTCATAGAGCGGCGCGCGCAGCTGGGCGGCGACGAGCGCGTCCTGCTGGACATATTCCATGAAGCGTTGGCGATCTTCGGGGCGGTATTGCTGCGCGGCCTGCTGGACGAGCATGCCCATTTCCTGCTGGCTGACTTCAACCCCGTTCGACTGGCCGATTTCCGACAGCAACAGCCCCAGGCGCACCCGGCGCACGGCGATGGCGCGGTAATCGTCCTTCTCGGCTTCAATCTCGGCCAAAGCAGCGGCGGGGTCTTCTTCCTGCTGCGCTTCCTGCAACAGCTGGCCCCAGATCTGTTCGAACTCGGCCTCAACCATCGAAGGCGGAACATCGAAATCGTGCCCGGCGGCGAGCACATCGAGCAGCGCGCGCTTCATCTGGGTGCGGGTCAGTCCGGCAGTTTCCTGCTCCAGCTGGCCGCGCAGAAGCCCGCGCAGCTGTTCAAGGCTGGTCAGGCCCAGGCTCTTGGCAAAATCGTCGTCGATCTTGCTTTCGCCGGGGACCTTCACCGATTTCACAGTGATATCGAAGGTGGCGTCCTTGCCCTTGAGCTCGGCGGCCTGATAGTCGGCCGGGAAGGTCACAGTGATGACCTTTTCGTCGCCTTCCTTCATGCCGACCAGCTGCTCTTCAAAGCCGGGGATGAAGCGGTTCGAACCGATTTCGAGCGCGGCGTCTTCGGCCTTGCCGCCATCGAACGGCACGCCATCAACCTTGCCGAGGAAATCGATGATCAGCTGATCGCCGGTTTCGGCCTTCTTGCCCTTTTTGGCGTCGACGAAGTTCTTGGAGTTCGAAGCCAGCTTGGCCAGCTGCTCGTCGACTTCGCTGTCGCTGACTGGAACCACCAGCTTGTCGAGAGTGATGCCTTCGATTTCAGGGGCCGGGATCACCGGCAGAATTTCGAGGCTGACAGTCAGCTCGGCGTCCTTGCCCTGTTCATAACCTTCACCCAGCGCGATCTGCGGCTGCATGGCGGGGCGCAGCTGGTGATCGCCGATCACCTTGTCGAGCGCTTCGCGCACCGAGGTGTTGAGCGCTTCCTGGTGCAGCTGAGGACCGTGCATCTTCTTGACCAGATTGGCTGGAACCTTGCCGGGGCGGAAGCCAGGCATCCGCACGTCGGGGGTGATCTTGGCCACTTCGCCATCGATCCGGGCCGCGATATCCTTGGCCGCGATCTTGACGCTGTACGCGCGCTTCAAACCCTCGTTGGTGGTCTCGACAATCTGCATGACAATAGAAGCCTTCTTTGAACTGGTCTGCGCCTCGCGCGGGATCTGCTGACTGGGCCGGAACTGGTGCGGGCGAAGGGACTCGAACCCCCACATCTTACGATACTGGTACCTAAAACCAGCGCGTCTACCAATTCCGCCACGCCCGCGGCCCGACGAAGTCTTGAATCAAGGCGTGGCCCTTAGTGGGCGGCGCGGCAAAGGGCAAGCCGGTTCGCGGGCGCTCAGCCGATGCCGAGCACAGTTGCCAGCTTGACCAGCCAATTATGCGATTTTTGCAGACGAACGGGGGCCACCGCAACATCGCATTCGAGGCAATAGGCTTGCATCCCCTGAACCTGGCCGAGCCGGGCCAAGCCGCCCAGCGCGCGGTTCAGGCTGGCCTGCTGGCGCAGCCCGACCATCGCGGCCATATCGCTGCCCTGCTGGCTCTCATCCTCATCATCGCCGCCCATCAGCTTGGTCACGATCGCGCCGACCCCGTCAGGGTCTTTGCCATAGAACTTGGGATGCCAGCTATCGAGCTTGGCTGTGGCGGCGGCCCATTTGAGCGCTTCGGGCAAGCCGCCGAATTCATCGACCAATCCCTTTTGCCGGGCAGTCCCGCCGTCCCACACGCGGCCTTGCGCCATCGCGTCGATTTCCGCCGGGGTCTTGCCGCGCGATTTGGCGACCAGACCCAGGAACCGGGCATAGCCGTTCTCGACATTGCCTTGCAGCATCGTCTCAACCTCTGGCGTGAACCCGCCCAGGATATCGGGCTGGCCCGACAGCGGCGTGGTCCGCACCCCGTCGCTGGTTACGCCGTAAGCCGCCAGCGTTTTTTCAAAACTGGGGATGATCGCGAAGATCCCGATCGAGCCGGTCACAGTGCCCGGTTCGGCAAAGATCCGGCTGGCCGGGGTGGAGACCCAGTAACCGCCGCTGGCCGCGTAATTGGCCATCGATACCGCCACAGTCTTGCCATGCGCCTTGAACCGTTCCAGCGCGGCGCGGATCTGTTCGGAGGCGAGCACCGATCCGCCCGGCGAATCGACCCGCAACACCAGCGCCTTGGCTCCGTCGGCATCGGCCTGATCGATCAGCTTGGCGATCCGGTCTCCGCCAGCGGTGCCCGGTCCAGCCTTGCCGTCAACGATTTCGCCCGCGACCGTTACCACCGCGACCGCATCGCCGCCATTGTCCAGCGGGTGCGCCGCGAGCAGCATGGCCGGCTTGTTGTAGGCATAGGTGCCGGGCAGTTCGCTGGCCGAATCCTTGCCGACCAGTTCCTGCACGCGCTGCCCGAAGGCGACATTGTCGCCGATCTTGTCGGCTAGCCCGGCCGCCACAGCTGCCTTGGCCCCGTCGCCGCCGGCCGCCTTGTACCAGCCGACCGGATCCTTGATCACCAGGTCAAGCTTGGCTTGCGGCCGCGCCTTGGCCACATCGGCCTTCCACACCTCAAAGATCGCCGCATAGAGCGCGGTGCGCGCTTCCTTGGACGGGGCAGAGGCATCGTTGCGCTCATAAGGTTCGACGAAATCCTTGAAGGTGCCGACCTTGAACACGTGGACGTTGACGCCGTATTTTTGCAGCAGCGCGCCATAATAAGGGGTGCGTCCGCCCGGCCCGACCACAAATGCGCCGCCGATCGGATGGACCCAGACTTCGCTGGCATGCGCCGCCAACATCACACCATCATCGACATAGGCCACGGCATAGACCAGCACCGGCTTCTTGGCCGCGCGGACCAGGTCCATCGCGGCGCCGATTTCCTGCATGTGGACCAGTCCGCCGCCGGTAAACTTACTTAGATCGAGCACCACCGCCTTGATGTGATCGTCAGTCGCGGCCAGCTCTAGCGAGCGCACCAGATCACGCGCGCGGAATTGCTTGAGCGGTGCTTCGCTGCTGACCAGCAGTTCGAGCGGATCCTGCGCCGAAGGTTCTTCCACCACTGCGCCGTTCAACCGCAGCAGCAGCGCCCCGTTCTTGACTTGCGCGGGCGAAGGACGGGCGCTGAGCGCGCCAAACAGCGCCACAAAGAACAGCAACATGAAGAACAGGACCAGCCCGTCCTTGATTCCAACGAGCAAATGCCAGACTTTGCGGGCGAATTCCATGCGGGCTTCCTGTTCAGTGACTTCGCTCGGGCCATAAGCAGTGCTGCACACAAATGCCAGCGCGGGTTCGACCAACCGCCGACTCCACCTTGCAGACCGCGCTGACCCTCGCTATGGCGCTGGCTTTAATGACATCATCAGACGCACACCGCACGGACCGCTATCCAGCTGGCTCCGCCGCCTTCCCGCACCGCGACCTCACCGGGCTCGCCGGCCTCGCCCCTTGGGAACTGCTGTTCCTGATGGATGAGGCCGAGCAATGGGTCACCTTGGGCCGCTCTGGCCATAAGCGCGACGAGCGGCTGGCCGGGCTTACCATCATCAACGCTTTCTTTGAAAACAGCACCCGCACGCTGCTGTCGTTCGAGCTGGCGGGCAAGCGGCTGGGGGCCGATGTGGTCAACATGCACGCAGCGCAATCCAGCGTGAAAAAGGGCGAGACGCTGATCGACACGGCGATGACGCTGAACGCGATGCATGCTGATGCGATCGTGATCCGCCACCAGAGCAGCGGCGCGGTGCAGTTAATCGCCGACAAGGTCGATTGTCCGGTGCTCAACGCCGGGGATGGCCAGCACGAGCACCCCACACAAGGGCTGCTGGATGCACTCACGATCCGCTCAGCGCTCAAAACCAGGGGATTGGGGGACGAGATTGCCGGACTCAAGGTCGTGATCTGCGGCGATATCCTGCACAGCCGGGTCGCGCGGTCGAACATCCACTGCCTGACCACACTGGGTGCCGATGTGCGAGTCTGCGCGCCGCCTGCGCTGATGCCCGTCGGGATCGAGCAACTGAAAGTCACGCCCTACTACGATTTCGATGCTGCGCTCGCCGGGGCTGACGTGGTGATGATGCTGCGGCTGCAGCAGGAACGCATGTCAGGGCAATTTATCCCCTCCCCGCGTGAATATCGCCGTCTGTACGGGCTGACGCTTGAGCGGCTGGCCCTGGCCAAGCCCGATGCGCTGGTGATGCATCCCGGGCCGATGAACCGCGGGGTGGAGATTGACAGCAACGTGGCCGATCTGCCGGGCCGCAGCGCAATCAACCGGCAGGTCGAAATGGGAGTAGCGATCCGCATGGCCTGCCTTGATGTGCTGACCCGCAAAGCGCGCGGCGTGGAGGGCTGGGCATGAGCACGCACGCCCCGCTGACCATCCTGAACGGTCGGTTGGTTTTGCCGCAGGGCGAGCCTCAAGCAGGCGGAATTCGCTGTGCCGGTGGACAAATCACTGCCCTTGGTGCGGTCAATGCCGAGCCGGGGGACACCGTGGTCGATGCCAAAGGCGCGCTGATCGCGCCGGGGCTGGTCGATCTGGGGGTCTTCGCGATCGACAAAGCGGCTTTCCACTTTGGCGGGATCACCCGCGCCGCGCTGATGCCCGATCAGAACCCAGCGCTCGATCATCCCGCGCGGGTGCGGTTCGCCGCGCTATCGGGCAAGCCCGATCTGTGGGTCCACCCGCTCGCCGCCGCAACGCGCGGACTGGAGGGTGCTGAGCTGGCTGAACTGGCGCTGATGCGCGATGCCGGGGCCCGTGCGGTCTCGACCGGGCGGCGCTGGATCGGCGATTCGGGCACGATGCACCGCTTGCTGTCCTATTGCGCGATGCTGGGGCTGACCGTGATTACCCACGCCGAGGATGCTGGACTAACCGGCAGCGCAGTCGCCACGGCGGGCGAAATGGCGACGCGCTATGGGCTCCCGGCGGCCCCGGCGCAGGCCGAGGCGCTGGCGGTGGCGCGTGACATCGCACTGGCAGAACTGAGCGGTGCGCGGCTACATTTCCGCCAGGTGACGACCCAGGCCGGGCTCGATCTGGTCCGTGCTGCCAAGGCGCGCGGGTTGGTGATTACCGCTGGTGTTACCCCGGCGCACTTCATGCTGTCAGACACTGCGATCGGCGATTTCCGGACCTTTACCCGGCTCTCCCCGCCCTTGCGCAACGAAGCTGACCGGCAGGCCGTGCGCGCCGCCTTGGCCGATGGGACAATCGACGTCGTCTCATCCGGCCACGATCCGCGCGGGCCGGAGGACAAGCGCTTGCCGTTCGCCGATGCCGAGCCAGGCATGGCTGGGGCCGAGACGCTGCTCGCGCTGACGCTGGGACTGGTCCGTGATGGCGTGATCGACACCGCCCGCGCCTTTGCCCTGCTCGCCGGCAATCCAGCTGCGCTGCTGGGCATCTCTGCAGGTGCGCTCGAGCCAGGGCGAGAGGCTGACATTGCGCTGATCGACCCGGTCAAGCCTTGGATCGTCGATTCGGACAAAATGAACGCCAGCGCAGGCAACACCCCGTTCGACAAACAAGGCGTCGAAGGCCGGGTGGTAGCGCTGTTCAAGGGCGGCACCGCAGTCGGCTAAAACGGGAAACCCCCTCCCGCCAAAAGCGGAAGGGGGCTGCTTCCCGTTCTTATTACCCGTTATTCGGGCTTGTAAAACTTAGCGGCGGGCGCTGCCTGGCCCGATTGGGCTCTTTGTCACGGCAGCAGCCTTGGGCTTCAAGGCCAGCTTCGGCGCGGCCTTGACCCGGACCTGCGCCATCGCGGGCGCACCCGCCGAACGGCCGACCGAATAGGCAAAGCACACCCCGCCCCGGCCCTTGACCGATGAGCACAGGCCATTGGCCCCGCGTCCATCCAGTCCGGCTGCGGCGACGCGCCAGAAGCGCTTGCCCTTCACCGTGGCCTGCGTGATCGACATCTTGAAGTTGCGCAGTTCAGGGTTCTTCTTGGCATAGAAGCCCCAGGCGCGGCGGGCGCCCTGCTCGCTGGCGAACGAGCCGAGCTGCACCGCATGGCTCGATCCGCGGCCGGCAACCGCCACAGCGGCGTGGCGCGGCCGCAGGCCCGGGCGATGCGCCACGGCCTTCGGTTTGGCCGCAGCTACCGCAGCAACGCGGGCCGGCTTGGCCTTGTAGTTGGCGGGAGCATCAACCATTGGCGCGGCGGCAGGAACATCCTGCACCACCGGCGCAGCGTTGAATTCTTGCGAGAACGCCTCTGGCGTCTGTTCCACTGCGGCAACAGCGGGCGCATCGACCGGCTGGTACTGGGCCAAAGCGGCAGCTGGCTCACCGGCAGCAGGAAGCTCGCCATTGGCAGCAACCGCCGGAGCGGCTTTGACCGCAGCGGTTTCAGCCGCAAGCTGTTCCTGATCGCCGCTGGCGTTGAGCGCCAGCGCGGCCGGCTGGCCCGGATCGGCGCGCAGCGGCACCTTCAGCATGGCCGCAACCCGCGCCTGTGAGGCTTCGGGGTGAGCTTTGCTGGCCCAATCGCTCATCCGCGCGTCGAGCTGATTGGCCGGCACATCTTGTGCCGCCATGATCCGCGCTTCACGCCAGTGCCCGTCGAGCGCCAGCGCATAGGCCAGGTTCTGGCGAACCTTGGGCGAATTGTCCCCGGCGCGCAGCGCGTCAGTCAGGATCGCGACGCCGCGCCCGGTTTCACCAGCGAGCGCATAGGCGAGGCCGAGGTCCGCCGCCGGAATGGCATCGCGCCAATCGTTGAGGATCGCGACGGCTTCGCGGTTACGGCCTGCGCCGATGTCAGCCAAGGCCAGCGACAGCGCGGTCTTTGCGCTGTTATCGCCCAGTTTCATCGCATCGTTGAACGCGGTCGCGGCGCTTTCAAAGCGGCCTGCACGCAAGTAAGCCTGCCCCAGCAGCGCGCGGTACGAAGCTTCGCGCGGGTTGGCCGCAACCACCGCTTCGGCCAGCCCGATCGCCTTTTCGACGTCGCCATGCGCCAGCGCCTTCTGCGCTTCGGCGGCGGTCTTGTCAGGCGAGGACTTGGCCACTGCACCGGTGCTGAAACCCACACTGGCAGCCATGGCCAGCGCGATGGCCCCGGCAATACCGAGCGGCAAGATGGAACGATGGAGGCGGCTGCTAGTCATGGGATAATTCCCTTCCTTAGAAATTCGTTACTTGCGCGTGGCGGCGACGTGGGCGGCCAACTCGGCCAGTTCGGGTTGATCACCGAGCAGCTTGTCGAGTGCTTCGGTCACCAGTTGCTGAGCGCTGCGGCCGCGCAAGGTGCAGGCCAGCCGCAGTTTGAGATGGCGTTCGGCATCGACCCGCAGCGTGAAAGCGGCGCGGCGGCCATCGGCCAGCGCCGAACGGCGATCATCACTCAGCACGCGGGCGATCCGGCGTTGCTGGCGCACCACTTCGGGCAGATGCACCACTTCGCCGCGCGGCGCGTCATCATGGCCCATGTCGTTCCAGCCGAGATCATCGTGGTCGTCCGGTTCAGCGAAACTGACCGCCAGCGCGGCGCTTTGCGGACGCATCGCCGGCTTGGCGCCGCCTTTGCGGGCGAGCAAAGTCGGGCTCAGCGAAGCGAACGATTTGAGATCGGCCATCGCGGCGGGCCTCCGTTACGATCCGGCCACGCGGCGGCCGAAGCCCCCGCCGGCGCGGGCGGCACCGGGCAGCGCCGAAACGGTGCTGGGGGCGGCAAACACGGTGCGGCGGAAGTTCTTTTCCAGCCGGTCCGAGATGTAGTTCCACAGCGAGACCACTTCGGCAGCACTGCGGCCGTTGGGATCAACCTCCATCACGGTGCGGCCATCGATCATCGAGGCGGCAAAATCGGTGCGGTGGTGCAAGGTAATCGGCGCGACGGTACCGTGTTGCGACAGTGCAACAGCGGCTTCCGAAGTGATCTTGGCTTTGGGGGTGGCGGCATTGACTACGAAGATCAGCGGCTTGCCGGCCCGTTCGCACAGATCGACGGTCGCCCCCACCGCGCGCAGATCGTGCGGGCTGGGGCGGGTTGGCACCACGATCAGTTCGGCGACCGAGATCACCGACTGGATCGCCATGGTAATCGCTGGCGGAGTATCAATAACGGCGAGGCGGAAGCCCTGCTGGCGCAATACCGCCAGATCAGCAGCAAGCCGGGCTACGGTGGTCTGGGCAAAGGCGGGAAATTCCGCCTCCCGCTCGTTCCACCAGTCGGCCAGTGATCCTTGCGGATCGATGTCGATCAGCACAACCGGCCCAGCGCCGGCGCGCTGCGCCTGCACGGCCAGGTGCCCGGACAAGGTTGTCTTGCCCGAACCACCCTTTTGTGATGCCAAAGCCAAAATCCGCAAAGCCCGTCCCCTAAATTGCAGCAAACCCAAAATGACTTGCCGTGGGGGATCGCAGATCGTTCCTAATTTTGAGTTAACGGCCAAGGCTGTGGGCGGCCCCGGCCCCGCAGGCATGGCACAGAAATGCTTTGCTAATCATGCGTTCACTATGCCAGTTTACCATTCAGGCTGCGGCCGGGCGGGCAGCGTGGGCGATCGGCGCTGCGCGGCGTTTAACCTGCCAGCATGGGGACAGGATTTTTTCGATGGGGCGCAATTATCTGATTGGCGCGCTGGCGCTGGGCGCTAGTGTGATTCTTGCCGTCCCGGCGCAGGCCGATACCAAGGCCGGGGTCGATGCCTGGACGCGCGGTGATTATGCCGGTGCGGTCAAGCAATGGCAGGCAGAGGCGGCCAAGGGCGACGCCGACGCGCTGTTCAATCTGGGGCAGGCTTACAAGCTGGGCAAAGGCGTGAAGCAGGACTTGGCCAAGGCCGAAGCGCTGTTCGGGCAAGCCGCTGCGATGGGGCACATTCAAGCTGCCGACAATTACGGCCTGCTGCTGTTTCAGCGCGGTGAACAAGTGCGCGCGCTGCCATACTTGCGCGCCGCCGCCGATCGCGGCGATCCGCGTGCGCAGTATCTGCTCGGCGTGGCCCACTTCAACGGCGATCTGGTCCCCAAGGACTGGGTCCGCGCCTATGCGCTGGTGACGCTGGCGCAGCAGCAGGGCCTGCCGCAGGCCGCCACCGCGCTGACCCAGATGGATCAGTACATTCCTTATGACCAGCGCCAGCAAGGCGTACAACTGGCGGGCGAATTGCAAAGCCAGGCCGATGCGACCCGCGCGCGGCAACTGGCTGCGGTCGATCTGGGCAATCAGGTGCCCAGCAGCGCGGCACCAGTACCCTCTCCGGTACGCGGACCCAGTGTTGCAGCGGCGACCGATGCGGTCGGGCAAGCGCAACGCGTCGCCGGGCGCGATAGCCCTGCCACCGCCGGGGCAGATTATGCCCGGCCCAAGACTGCGCCGGTGCCAACCCCGGCCCCGGCACCGCGCCCGGTGGCGGTGCACCAAGGCGCTCCGGCGGGATTAGTAACGCCCGCCCCGCGCCCAGCCCCCACACCAGTGCCCGCTCCCGCTGTGGCCGCCAGCGGCACCTGGCGGATCCAGCTCGGCGCATTCGGCGTCGCCGCCAACGCCGACGCACAATGGGCCAAGGTTCGCAGCCGTCCCGAACTGGCGGGGCATCCCCGGCTGAACGTCAAAGCTGGCGCGGTGACCAAGCTGCAAGCGAGCGGTTTCAGTCAAGCCGCTGCGCAAGCCGCTTGCGCCAAGCTGAAGGCGGCGGGGATTAGCTGCGCTGCGGTGCCGGGCTGACGGGTGGATCACGCCGCCACTGACCGGATCCGCACGCTTGATCTGATCCGCGGGGTGGCCGTGCTGGGCATCCTCGCGATCAACGTCGCGAGCTTTGCCGCGCCCGAAAGCGCAGCCTATTCGCCCAACTTGCCCCGCCCCTCCGGCCCCGCCAATCAGCTCGCCTTCATCGCCAATCTGGTGCTGTTCGAAGGCAAGATGCGCGCGCTGTTCTCGCTGTTGTTCGGCGCGAGCCTGCTGCTGTTTATCGAACGCGCCGATGCCGCCGGGCGCGATGGCACCGCGCTGCAACTGCGGCGGCTGGGCTGGCTCATGCTGTTTGGCTACCTCCACTTCGCGCTGCTGTGGGATGGGGACATCCTGTTCCTTTACGCGCTGACCGGCCTGGTCGCGCTGCGGCTGCGGCACTTGTGGCCCAGCCAACTGGTCGCAGGCGCACTGGTGGTGCTGGTGTTGTGGCAGGCCATGGGCACCGCGATGTGGGCCCCCAATCTGCTGCGCGAGCAGTCTGTGGTGCACGGGCAAGCCAGCCCGCAGGAGCGCCGCGCTTACACCGAATTGATCCAGACCTTCCGCCAGACCGACGCGCGCAGCCGCGCCGAAGCGCAGCTATCGTGGCCCGGCGGGGTCGCGGCAAGGCTGACCGACCGACCAGCCTATCCATTGACCATTGCGCTGTTCAACTGGGGCGAGACTTTGCCGCTGATGCTGCTGGGAATGGCCCTGCTGCGCAGCGGGTTCTTCGCCGGTGGGTGGAGCCAGCGGCGGCTGCGCCAGGTGGCCGTCGGCGGGATCGCGCTGGGCGGCGGGATCAGCCTGGCCTTCGCGCTATGGGCGCGCAGCGCGGGCTATCCCGAAATGGCCATGCATTACGCGCTCAGCTACGGCCTCGTCCTGCCGCACCTCGCCATGGCGCTGGGCTACGCCGCGCTGCTGGTCCTCGCCGCCCCGCGCTTGCTGCACTGGGTGCCGGGGCAGCAACTCGAAGCCGCCGGACGGATGGCCTTCAGCAACTACATCGGCACCACGCTGGTCATGTCCGCGCTGTGCGCCGGTTGGGGCCTCAGCCTGTTCGGCCAGTTCGGCGCAGCGCAGCGCTGGACGCTGGTGCTGCTGGTCTGGGCGCTGATACTCGCGTGGAGCCAGCCATGGCTGACCCGCTACCGGCAAGGCCCGCTGGAGTGGCTGTGGCGCAGTTTGACTGAATGGCGCATTTTAAGAATTCACAGATAGTTGTCACCTACAATGCACTTCCCACCCAAAGGCGACAGAATGCGTATCAAATGAACCTCCATCTTCTGTCCAGAATTGCCCTATTTTGCCTTGCAACAGGCATCGTCGCTTCCGCATTTTCAAGTTATCAGGTGCGGGAGATGGTAAGCGACTCTGAAACTAGACGATATCTTTCGGTACACGGTGTTTTCACGGTCGGTACAGAGGTTACGACCCATTGCCCACACTTCAAGGGAAGCATCGAAATATCGTTCATTGACGTTAGAGGATCTCAAAATATCGAATGTATATCGCGCATCGGCGATGACCTTCCGATTGATACAGGCAATGTTGGCGACAAATTAGATGTAGTCTACGACCCGGCAATTCCTTCCCGAGTTTACCTCGCGTCTGGTGGGAACCTGCCCCAGAGGAATGTTCAAGGCATCTGGACCCGCTGGATATACCAAAACTTTGGTGTCCTTTTGATCGTATGGTCTTTCGTGGCCGTCGCGCTTTGGCGAGAAGAGAAAAAGCGGCGATTTGACGAGCAGATCGAACAGTAGTTTTTGCCTCAAGTCGGCTCGAACGGGTTCTTCGAACTGCGCAGCGTCAGCCGCACCGGCACCGCGTCAAAGCCCAGATCGCGGCGCAGGCTGTTGACCAGATAGCGTTGATAGCTGACCGGCAGATCGTCCAGCCGGTTGCCAAAGATCACGAAGTTCGGCGGGCGGATCTTGGCCTGCGTGATGTAGCGCATCTTGATCCGCTTGCCGCCCGGGGCCGGCGGCGGGTTCTTGGCCAGGGCATCATCGAACCAGCGATTGAGGCCCGAGGTCGGCACGCGTTTTGACCAGGCGGCGCGAATATCGAACGCCACCTTGAGCAGCGTGTCGAGCCCGCGCCCGGTGCGCGCCGAGACTGACAGCAAGGGCACGCCCTTAACCTGCGCCAGACCTTCATCGAGCGCAAAGCGGATGCCGTTGAACAAGCCCGAGGCGTCTTCGGCCACGTCCCATTTGTTGATCGCCACGATCAGCGCGCGGCCTTCTTCCAGCACCAGGCTGGCGATCTTGAGGTCCTGATGTTCCAGCCCGCGCGTGGCATCGAGCAGCAGCACCACGACCTCGGCAAAATCTACGGCGTGACGCGCATCCGCCACCGCCATCTTTTCCAGCTTATCGACCACCAAGGCCTTCTTGCGCATGCCCGCCGTGTCGATCAGGCGGACCACGCGGTCTTCATCCAGATCGGGATCGTGCCACACCCAGTCGACCGCGATCGAATCGCGGGTGATCCCCGCCTCGGGCCCGGTCAGCAGGCGGTCTTCGCCCAGAAAGGCGTTGATCAGCGTCGATTTACCGGCATTGGGCCGCCCGACGATGGCCAGCTTGAGCGGGGCGCGGTTTAGCGCCTCCTCGTCTTCCTCGTCGATTTCTTCGGGCACAAATTCGTCGCGCTCACGCTGGCCTTCATCGAGCAACGGCAGCAGCGCATCGAACAGATCGCCCAGCCCTTCGCCGTGTTCGGCCGAGAACGGGACCGGATCGCCAAAGCCGAGCGAGTAGCATTCGTAGATGCCCGAATCGCCCGATTTGCCCTCAGCCTTGTTGGCGATCACCACCACCGGCACCGTGCTTTCGCGCAGATACCGGCCGATTTCCTCGTCCATCGGGGTCAGCCCGGCGCGCGAATCGATCACGAACAGCGCCACATCCGCGCCTTCCAGTGAGGCTTCGGTCTGCTGGCGCATCCGGCCCGGCAAGGTGGTCTTGTCCTCGTCTTCCCACCCGGCGGTATCGACCAGCGTGAAGTCCAGCCCCAGCAGTGTCGCATCGCCCATCCGGCGGTCACGCGTGACCCCGGGCTGATCGTCAACCAGGGCCAGCTTCTTGCCGACCAGCCGGTTCCACAGCGTGCTTTTGCCAACGTTAGGCCGGCCGATAATAATTACTTGAGGGAGCGCCATGCGCCAGCCCCTGCGCCGAGCGGCAGTTTTTTGCAAGGCGGACGGTGATGGTTACCGCGCCGTTAACCATAGCGCGCAGGGTCAGGATAACCATCGCCGGGTATTTCTGCTGCCCATGTGGATGCGGGGAATATTGATAGCAGGCGGGGCAATCGCGCTGGGCGCGGCACTCCCGCTCGGGGCGAAGATCGCGCTGGATGACGACGCGGCAGTGACCGGCGGGGGCGGCAGTCAGTTGCCGCCATACCTGCAATGCGTGCCCTATGCGCGCCAGGTTACCGGGATCAAGATCCACGGCGATGCCTGGACCTGGTGGGGCCAGGCCGAGGGTAAATATGCCCGCGGTTACGTACCCAAAGTCGGCGCGGTGATGGCGCTGCGCCCGCATGGCAATTCACATCTGGGCCATGTCGCCGCGGTCAGCCGGATCATCGATGACCGCACGATCCTGATCCGCCATGCCAACTGGAGCCCGATCAACGGCCGCCGCGGCCAGATCGAGGACAATGTCAGGGTGATCGACGTATCGCCCGGCAATGACTGGACGCAGGTGCGCGTGTGGTACGCCCCGATCCAGGCGGTCGGCGGCTCGGTCTGGCCAGTCCAAGGCTTCATCTATCCCGCCAAATCCGGCAAATTGGCACCGGTCAAAGCCGCAATTCGGAACCATCAACCCGAATCGCTGTTGCCATCCGCGCAGTCAGCCAAGCCCGGACGCAGCAATGCCCCGACCGGTCCAGTGCCAGCAAAAGCCGCCAAAAACCCGATCGGGGACATCATCGCTCAGCGCATGGGCTGGTAAGGCTTAGAACCGGAAGCCGAGCACCGCGCTGAAGGTGTGGAAGTCATAGCGGTACTCGGTCGGCTGGGCATTGACACCGCCGGCCAGCACAAACGGGTTGGTCGGGCCAGCCGTGCCGTTGCCGATGGCGACATAGTATTTGTCATCGTGGTAACGGTTGTAGAGATATTCCATCCCCAAGGTCAGCCCGCCGCCCAGCCCGACTTCAGCGCCCGCGCCGCCCTGAAAGCCCAGCACCATCTTGTCGTTATTCACCGGGGTGAAGCTGTTGGCGGTGTTGGTGGTGGTGAAGCTGTGGTTGATCTTGGCATAGCTCGGCCCGCCGGTGACATACATCAGGCCGCGGTGGCCCGGAGCATAGCCGATCCGGGCGCGCGCTGAGATCGAATAGTCGACCCCGCGGGTGAAGCTGTAACCAGCCGGAGTAGAGCTGAACGCGGTGGTCGAATCGGTCGCATTGCTCTTCGCGCCTTCAATCATCACGCCCATCACGATATCGCCATAGCGGTTGTCGTAACCAATCCGCGCGGCATATTGCGCGGCGTCATGATCAGCGGTGCATGCCACTGTCGCGTTCGAATTCTGCACCGAGCTGCCATTGCAGAAACCGGGCGAAAACGCGTTGGCACCGGTCGAAGTCCGCACGACGTCAAAGTATTTGCCATCGCGGTTGGTGTCGAAGGTGATGCTGTCGTTGCTGTCATCGCTGTGCGTGGCCAGGCCACCCGAAATTGCGATGTAGGGACCGTTGTAATCGCCAACGTGGTCATCAGCGAACGCGGGGCTGGCGAGGCCAGCGAAAACGAGTGCCATCAAGGCAGGATAGGTGCGGCGGATCATGGGGAGTTCCTCATCTGGTGGTAAATGCTTACCCCGCCAAACGAACCAGCCCGCGATTCAGACGCATGTTATTGATCAAAAATATCCGCCAGGCCGCAAAAGCCCGGCAAGCGTTACTTTTTTGCCACAAGCGCATTGTCGCCCAGATCTTCGAACCAGGCCTCGACCGGGCCGGTCAGCTTGATCGTCAGCGGCTGGCCCTTGCGGTCCATCGCCTTGCCGGCCTGCACCCGGATCCAGCCTTCGGAAATCGAGTATTCCTCAACATTGCGGCGCTGCACGCCTTTGAAGCGGATGCCGATGCCGCGCATCAGCACGTCTTCGTTGAAGAACTCGCTCTTGGGGTTAATCGCCAGATGATCGGGCGGCACGTCGCTGGGCGATGGGCTTGGCGCCGCGGCAGCCGCGGTGGCAGCAATCGGAGTCTCGAGGTTGGTTTCATCGCTCATGGCCCGAGCCACTAGTGCGGTTTGGCAGCTTGTCAATTCAGGGCCGCCGCTCTAATGGCGCGCCTGCAACCCGGAAGTGGGCGCGTAGCTCAGTGGTAGAGCACACCCTTCACACGGGTGGGGTCGCAGGTTCAATCCCTGCCGCGCCCACCACTTCCGGATGATTGCCATCCTGCCCAGCTTGAAACCATCCGCGCAGGCGGGCATAGCGCCCGCACCATGCATGACATCAAATTCATCCGCGAAAATCCTGAAGCTTTTGACGCTGGGCTGGCCCGGCGGGGATTGGCTGCGCAATCGCCAGCCATCCTTGCGGCTGACAGCCAGCGGCGCAGTGTCGCGACCCGGATGCAGGAAGCGCAGAACCGGCGCAATGAGGCTTCCAAGCTGATCGGCGCGGCCATGGGCAAGGGCGACACCGCTGAGGCCGAGCGCCTCAAGGCTGAAGTAGCGAGCCTGAAGGAAACGCTCCCGGCGCTTGAGAGCGAAGACCGCGAGTTGACTCAGCGGCTGGCCGATCTGCTGGCGATCATTCCGAACCTGCCCGCCAGCGATGTGCCGCATGGCGCGGACGAAACTGACAATGTCGAGATGAGCCGCTGGGGTATGCCCCGCACGTTCGATTTCACCCCCATAGAGCACGCCGATCTGGGGCCCGCTCTCGGCCTTGATTTCGAAACCGGCGTACTGATTTCGGGCGCGCGCTTTACGTTCCTGCGCGGACAGATGGCCCGGCTGCACCGCGCCATCGGACAATTCATGATCGACCATCAGGTCGTGCAACACGGTTATACTGAATGCATGACACCGGTCCTGGTCCGCGACGAAGCGATGTTCGGCACTGACAAGTTGCCGAAGTTCGCCGAGGATGCGTTCCGCACAACCGACGGTCGCTGGCTGATCCCGACGTCCGAGGTTAGCCTAACCGCTTCGGTGATGGGCCAGATCCTGAGCGACACGCAACTGCCGATCCGCATGACCGCGCTCTCGCTATGCTTCCGTAGCGAATCGGGCGCGGCGGGCAAGGATACGCGCGGGTTCATCCGCCAGCACCAGTTCGAGAAGTGCGAACTGGTCAGCGTGGTTCGCCCCGAAGACTCTCTCGCGGAACACGAACGGATGACTACTGCCGCGGAATCGATCCTGCAGGCGCTGGACCTGCCTTACCGCAAGGTGTTGCTGTGCACGGGCGACATGGGTTTTGGTGCGAAAAAGACCTATGACCTTGAGGTGTGGCTGCCGGGGCAGGACGCTTACCGCGAGATCAGTTCGTGCTCCAACTGTGGGGATTTTCAGGCGCGGCGGATGAACACGCGTTACCGGCCGGAAGGCGCTAAGGGCACTGAGTTCGTCCACACGCTCAACGGTTCGGGGCTGGCGGTCGGCCGCACGCTGGTGGCGGTGCTGGAGAATTACCAGCAAGCCGATGGCTCGGTCACGGTGCCGCCCGCGCTGCTGCCCTACATGGGCGGCATCACCGCTCTGGTGCCCGCGTAATGAGAATTCTGCTCACCAACGATGACGGCATCCACGCTCCCGGGCTTGAAGTGCTCGAAGCGATCGCGCAGCAATTTTCCGACGATGTGTGGATCGTCGCCCCGGCTGAGGAACAATCGGGCGCGGGGCATTCGCTGACGCTGAGCCGCCCGGTGCGGCTGCGCCAACATGGGCCCCGCCGCTTTGCGGTGTCGGGCACGCCGACCGATGCGGTGATGATGGCGCTGCGCAAGGTACTGCCGGGCAAGCCCGATCTGCTGCTGTCAGGCGTCAATCGCGGCGCCAATCTGGGCGACGACGTCACTTATTCCGGCACCGTCTCGGCCGCGATCGAGGGCGCACTGGCGGGGATCCGCTCGATCGGGCTAAGCCAGGTCTATGCCAAAGAAGGCATGGGCGACGACGTGCCGTTCGCCGCCGCCGCCGCCTGGGGGGCCAAAGTCATCGCCCCGCTGCTCGAAGCACCGTTGGCGCCGCGCACCCTGGTCAACGTCAACTTCCCGCCGCTGGCCCCCGATGCGGTCAAGGGAATCCGCGTGGTTCGCCAAGGATTTCATGACTATGCGCGCGGATCGGTGGTTGAAGGAACCGATCCGAGGGGCTACCAGTACTATTGGTTCGGGTTGCACGGGATCGAGCATACGCCCGGCCATGCGACCGATCTGGAGGCAATTCAGGATGGCTACGTGTCGGTAACTCCGCTCCAGCTTGATCTGACGCACGATGCGTCGCTGGCCGCTCTCGCAGACCGCTTTGCGGGGTGAAGCGCGCGCTGGGCCTTGCGCTGCTGCTGCTGGCGGCCCTGCCGCTGGGGGCCAAGGACAAGGCGACTGATCCCAGGACCGAGACTGTCCACGTGGTCAAAACTGGCGAAACGCTGGGCGGGATTGCTGACCGCGCCGAAGTTCCCCGGGTGCTGATTATTGAGGCGAATGCCCTCAAAACGCCATACGCGGTCAGGGCAGGGCAAAAGCTGGTGATCCCGCGCCGCCGCGCGCACACTGTCAAGGACGGCGAGACCGGGTTTGATATCGCGATGGACTACGGCGTGCCGTGGCAGACGATTGCCGCAGCCAATGGCCTCAAAGTCGGGGCCAAGGTCAAGCCGGGGCAAGTATTGGCGATCCCGACTCTGGCGGGTAATCCGGCAATTGCCCCAACGACCGCCGCGCCATCAATCTCGACCGAGCCGACCAAAAGCCTGCCCGATACCGTTGCACCCAAATTCGCCTGGCCGCTTAAAGGGAAGCTGCGCCGCGCTTTCATCGCGCCGGCCGGGGCCAAGACCGGGCATGACGGGATCGACATTCTGGGCACCGAAGGCACCGCCGTGCGCGCGTCAGCGGCGGGCAAGGTGATCTTTGCCGGGCCGGGACCGGACGAATACGGCAACACCGTGATCATCTATCACGCCGGCCGCTGGACCACGACTTATAGCTATCTGGGCAAGATCACGGTCAAGGAAGGCGACCGGGTCAAGGCCGGCGAGCGGATCGGAACGGTTGGCCAAACCGGCCTCGCCGATCAACCCCAGCTGCACTTCGAAGTGCGCCGCAACAAGCTGGCGCAAGACCCCGAGCGGTATCTGCCCGACTAGCCCATCGTCCAGAAGGTCACGCCCATGGCGAGGTAGGCACACAAAAACGCCGCGCTATCGCGCCATGTTTGCTTGGCTGCAACGCCATGCCGACTGTTGCTGAGCCACAGCGCCGGGATCACGATTGCCAAAGCCAGACCGCCCGATTGCATGGCATAGAGCTGCGGTTTGAGCGCCAGTTTCTCCGGCCCGATCCGTGCCAAGGCATGCCCCAACATCGCGGCGGGGACTAGCTGCACCAAGTAATTCCAGCCCCTGCCCCCGCTTTTGTCGCCGCGCCAGAACAGGTACAATACCAAGGCGGCGAGCGCTGCCGCGACGATTACCGCGATCCAGTTGACCGGTCCCATCAGCTCAGGCCAGCGCGCCGAATATCGCGCCCATCACGGTATAGACCACGGTCCAGTAGCCGCCATCGATCAGGAACAGCTTCAGGCTCTTGCGCGCGAACAGGTAGTTCACCCCGACCGAGGTAGCGACAAAGCCCAGCCCGACGCCGAACCCGATCATCGCGGCGACGTGCAGCCCGTGGTGGCCGTAAGTCGCCATCACGTGGCCAAGAATGAACGCTGCGACCAGATTGAGCACGAAGGTGGTGCCGAAGATCTGCACCATGTTGCCGCTCTTCATCGCCGCGTCAGAAAGCCCGCTTTCGCGTTGCCAGGCCTTGCCCAGCAGCGGCCCGTACCACAATGCGCCGATCACAAATCCGGCCAAAGCCGCGCCGACCACTGCCAGCCAATTCATCTGCCACATCGTCCGTCTCCCCCAGGAACCAGCAATCCGGCCACATTGAGCCATGGTCGGCACCAGTTGGCAACAGCCATTCTACCAGCGTCAACAGAGGGACAAGGGCCAGATAAACTCCGCATGGTGCCCGATCGGAGCAGCGCGCCAGTCCGCGCTGAATGCCGCAATCGCCGCGCGGATTTGCGCGATCGCATGTTCGGGAACGAGCGGCATCGGCACATGCGAAGTGGAACAGGCGGTGCGGCCAAGATCGAGTAGTGCGGCCTCGTCGCCGGTGCTGCCGCTCCACAGGTCGGCCTCGAACACTTCCACCAGGCGTTCGGCCTGCAGCAGCTCGACTATGCTCGCATCTGGCACGCTCGCCCGCTTGGCGCTGGCGTGCCCGGCGGCCTTGGCCATGTCGGCCAGTTCCTCAGGATGCCGCCCGCCCGCGACCATTCCCCAGAAGCCTTGCTCGAGCCCGAGCCCGGCCTCGACGAACAGGTGCACCGCATCGTGCGGGACCGGTCCCTTGTGCGCAAATCGCGTCTCCGCCTTGCTGCCATCGCCGCGAATGATCGCAATTGTATCCTCGCGCTGGCCCTTGGTGAACTCGATCTGCATCATACCGAAATAGCCAAGGGTGACGCGCAGTGCAAATGCGCCTATGCGCCGCGCCAATGACCTTAGAGATTCCCCGCCCGCGAATTCCTGAACTGCGCTCGATCCCCGATGCCAAGCGCGTCGGCATGGTCAGCCTTGGCTGCCCCAAGGCGCTGGTCGACAGCGAGCGCATCCTCACCCGGCTGCGCGCCGATGGCTATGCGATGAGCCCCGACTATGCCGGGGCCGACGTGGTGCTGGTCAACACGTGCGGGTTCCTCGACTCTGCCAAAGAAGAGAGCCTGGCCGCGATTGGTGAGGCGATTGCCGAAAACGGCCGCGTGATCGTGACCGGGTGCATGGGCAGCGAGGCCGAGCTGATCCGCGCGAAATTCCCCGAGGTGCTCGCGGTAACCGGCGCGCATCAGTACGAAGCGGTGGTTGAGGCAGTGCATGCAGCCGCCCCGCCCAGCCAGGGCCCGTTCGTCGACCTGATCCCGCAACCAGACATCAAGCTGACCCCGCGCCATTACAGCTACCTCAAGATTTCCGAGGGCTGCAACCACGCCTGCTCGTTCTGCATCATCCCCAGCCTGCGCGGCAAACTGGCCAGCCGCCGGATCGACGCGGTGCTGCGCGAGGCGGAGAAGCTGGTCGCCGCCGGCACCCGCGAGCTGCTGGTGATCAGCCAGGACACCTCGGCCTACGGGGTCGATGTGCGGCACGAAGAGCGGAGCTGGAAGGGCCACCCGGTCCGCACCCACATGACCGATCTGGCGCGCGAGCTGGGCGGACTGCGCACCCCGGCGGGCGATACCCCGTGGGTCCGGCTGCACTACGTCTACCCCTATCCGCACGTCGATGCGGTGATCCCGTTGATGGCTGAGGGGCTGCTGACGCCCTATCTCGACATCCCGTTCCAGCACGCCGCGCCGTCGGTGCTGAAGGCGATGAAGCGCCCGGCCAACGAGGCCAAGGTGCTCGAACGGCTGCGCAACTGGCGTGAGATTTGCCCAGATATCGCGGTTCGCTCCAGTTTCGTGGTCGGCTTTCCTGGCGAGACCGAGGCCGATTTTCAGTACCTGCTCGATTGGCTCGATGAGGCCCAGCTCGACCGGGTCGGCGCGTTCCGGTTCGAACCGGTCGCGGGAGCCCATGCCAATGGCCTGCCTGGTCAAGTGCCCGAAGAAGTCAAGGAAGAGCGCTACGCCCGGATCATGGAGAAAACCGAAGCGATCAGCATGGCCAAGCTCCAGGCCAAAGTCGGCCGCACGATCAAGGTGATCGTCGA
>JANNYT010000161.1:0-3793 GCA_031410255.1 Novosphingobium sp.
TCGAAATTGACCTGTTGGCGAAAGCGATGCTCACGCCGGGTGAAGGTACCGTGGCTGTATTGCGGATCAAAGGTGTAGCCGAGCCACACCGTCACCACCTTATTCAATTTCTTGCCGACCATGAAGTTGTTCTCAACCTCATAAAAGCCCTTGGCGTCGCTGGTTCGCAGCACAGTCTCATTCTGCACCTTGAAATTGCTGGGCAAGGCGACATTGACCGTCAGCGACTGCCAGTACTGCGTGTCTTCCCCAGCCTGCGCGGAGGCAGCGAGCACGGGGACGAAGAGAAGGGGCATGATAAGCAGACGCATGGAAATCTTCCTGAAGGATGTCAGATGGAGACGCAACTAGGCCTGCTCTATGACAATTTGGTGACAATGAATTGGCAATTGTGCAACGGCCGCTTATTGTCCACAGGTGCGTGACATGGCTGTCATCAAACTGTCATCAAAGCGCGGCAGTGGGCAAGCTTGATTGTCCAGATGGAGTTCCCGACAATGACCAAGAAGCGCCTGATTGCCCTTACCTCGGCGTTGTCTGCCGTGACCCTGCTCGCTGCCTGCGGCGGCGCCCAAAGCGCCTCGCGCGAACAGATCCGCGCGGTTGGATCGTCCACCGTCTATCCGTTCGCCAAGAGCGTGGCTGACAGCTTCACCAAGTCCAATGCGGCGTTCAAATCACCGATCATTGAATCGACTGGCACAGGTACTGGCATGAAGCTGTTTTGCGCCGGTGTCGGCGTCCAGTTTCCGGATATCGAAAACGCCTCGCGCCGCATGAAGAAGTCGGAATATGACGAGTGCGCCAAAAACGGCGTCAAGGATGTGGTCGAAATCCAGGTCGGACTCGATGGCATCGCTTTTGTCGAAGCCAAGGGCGGCCTCGGCCTCGCGCTGACCCCCACCGATGTTTACAAGGCGCTGGCGGCCAACCCGTTTGGCAAGCCCAACACCGCCAAAACTTGGAAAGACGTCAACCCGGCGTACCCGGCTGAGCCGATCCTGGTCTATGGTCCGCCGTCCACCTCGGGCACGCGCGATGCGCTCAAGGAACTGATCCTGATGAAGGGCTGTGACAGTGACGCGGCGATGAAGGCGCTGAAGGACAGCAACAAGGACCAGCACGACAAGACTTGCGGCGAAGTGCGCAGCGATGGTGCCTATGTAGATTCGGGTGAGAACGACAACCTGATCGTGCAGAAGCTGGAAGCCAATCCCAAGGCGGTCGGAATCTTCGGCTTCTCGTACCTGGAAGAGAATGCGGATCGGTTGACCGGCTTGACCATGAGCGGGGTCACCCCGACTTATGCCTCGATCAGCGACTTCAGCTATCCCGGCGCCCGCCCGCTCTACATCTACGTGAAGGCGGCGCACTTGACTGCGATCAAGGGCCTCAAGGAATATGTCGCAGCCTGGGCTGCTAGCTGGGGCAAAGACGGACTGCTGGCCAAGGCCGGCATGGTCGTCGCACCTGACGATGTGCAGAAGGCCAGCACTGCCACCGCCACAGCCATGACCCTGCTTGATCCGGCGAACCTTAAGTAAGCCTCAAATCAGACTAAGCGAACATGTCGCCAACCATTCCATTTCTGCTGGTCCTCGGACTCGGCCTGATTGGCTGGTTGGCGGCGCGTTCGCGGGCCTGGGCATTCAAGCGCGCCGGCACCGAGCAGATCCATTCGCTGCCGGTTTACCATGCCTGGTACGTAGCATTGTGGACGCTGGTTCCGGCGTTGCTGTTCGCACTGATCTGGTCGGCAGTCAGCCCTGGCCTGATCCTGGCGCAAGTTGCGACCAGCCCGGCGGCGGCCAATCTCCCCGCCTTCGGGATCGAGCGCGATGCAATTCTGGCGGAAGGCTGGGCACTCGCCAGCGGGCACAGCAGCGCCGCTTTCAACAACAATTCGCTTGCGCTGGTCGAACCGTTCCGCCGCGCGATCGGGCTGTTCGGTTATGGCGGGATAGCCGTCACGTTGCTGCTCGGCTTTGCTGGCGCAGCGTTCGGCTATTTGCGGCTGAGCCCGCAGTTTACCGCGCGCACCCGGGTCGAACGCGCGGTGCGGATAGGCCTGCTGTTCGCCTCGATGGTGGCGATTTTCACCACCTTCGGAATTGTCGCCTCGCTGCTGTTTGAAACCGTGCGGTTCTTCCAGATCATCAGCCCGGCTGACTTCTTGTTTGGCACGCATTGGTCGCCCGATCCGATGGCGGTCTCCGGACCAGGCGACGGAGCCAATTACGGCGCGATCCCGCTGTTCTGGGGCACCGTGGTGATCGGCGCGCTGATCGCCATGGCGGTGGCGATCCCGCTCGGCCTGATGAGCGCGATCTACCTGACTCAATATGCCCCGCCGCGCCTGCGCAAATGGATGAAGCCGCTGCTCGAGGTGCTCGCTGGGGTTCCTACGGTGGTTTATGGGTACTTTGCTGCGCTGACCGTAGCCCCGGTGGTGCGCGATGCGGCGCAAGCGGTCGGCATCGCCTCGGCCTCCAGCGAAAGCGCGATGGCGGCAGGCTTGGTGATGGGGATCATGATCATCCCGTTCGTCTCATCAATGGCCGATGACAGCATCTCGGCGGTCCCGCAGGCGATGCGCGACGGCAGCCTGGCGATGGGTGCGACTACTTCTGAAACCATCCGCCGGGTGCTGGTGCCAGCTGCCCTGCCCGGAATTGTCGCTGGGGTGATGCTGGCGGTCAGCCGCGCAATTGGTGAGACGATGATCGTGGTCATGGCCGCCGGAGCAACCGCGCGGCTGACCATCAATCCGTTTGAAAGCATGACCACAGTGACCTTCCAGATCGTCGCCATGCTGACCGGCGAAGGCAGCTTCGATCACCCCGCTACCTTGTCCGCATTTGCGCTCGGGATGGTCCTGTTCCTTGTTACGCTGCTGCTCAACTTCATCGCGCTGCGCGTGGTCAAACGGTACCGCGAAGCTTATGAATGACCAATTCGCCAAGCGGCTGAAACAGCGTTATGCGGCCGAGCGGCGGTTCCGCACGGTCGGCATGCTGGCAGTCGCGTTTTCCGCGCTGGTGCTGGCGTTCCTGCTGTGGACGATGACCGCCAACGCTATTGGCGGGTTCAAACGCGCTGAATTGCGGTTCGATGTGGATCTTTCGGGCGCCGGGCTGGCCCTCGATCCGGCGCAGCTGGCCGGTCCCAATGCTGTGCAAGCGCTCGAAGGCGCGGGGCTCAAGGATGTGGTGCAGTTTGCGGCCGCAAAAGCTTTGGGCGACCCCGCCGCCGCGCAACTATCCGACACCGCCTGGCGCGAAGTGGCCAAGGAATTGATCGCCGATCCTGCGCTGCTGCAAGGCCACTTTGCGGTATCTTTGCCGGCGACCAAGGAACTGGCTGCGGCACTGCGCGGTGATGGCCACGATGAGCTGCGCTCGCTGGCCCGCCAGCTGAAGCAAAAAGGCCAGCTGGTCAGCGCCTTCGACCCCGGCTTCCTGACCCGCAGCGATGCGACCGACCCGCAGTCGGTGGGAATCTGGGGCGCGCTCAAGGGCTCGATGCTGACCATGCTGGTAACCTTGCTGCTGGCCTTCCCGGTCGGTGTGCTGGCGGCGGTCTATCTCGAGGAATTTGCCCCCAAAAGCCGCTGGACCGAGCTGATCGAAGTGTCGATCAACAACTTGGCGGCGGTTCCGTCGATCATCTTCGGGCTGCTCGGCCTCGCGGTGTTTCTGGCGATCTTCCCCAACTTCCGGTCGGCCCCAGTGATCGGCGGGATGACCCTGGCCTTGATGACCATGCCGGTGATCGTCATTTCGGGCCGCAATGC
>JANNYT010000162.1:0-73725 GCA_031410255.1 Novosphingobium sp.
CTACCGCGTCCACGGCATCAAACGCCGCAGTTCATCGTTCAACACCAGCCGGATCGACGAGATCTATGAGGATCCGCACGCCCCCGCGCCGCAGCTCAGCCTGCATTACGGCGACTTGACTGACGCTACCAACCTGATCCGCATCGTCCAGGAAGTGCAGCCGGACGAGATCTACAACCTCGCCGCGCAAAGCCACGTCGGGGTGAGTTTCGAAACCGCGGAATATACCGCCAACTCGGATGCGCTGGGCACCTTGCGGCTGCTCGAGGCGATCCGGATCCTGCGGCTGGAGAGCAAGACGCGGTTCTATCAAGCTTCGACCAGCGAGCTTTACGGCAAGGTCCAGGAAGTCCCCCAGCGCGAGACCACGCCGTTCTATCCGCGCAGTCCGTATGCGGCGGCCAAGCTCTATGCTTATTGGATCACGGTCAATTACCGCGAAGCTTATGGCATTCATGCTTCCAACGGGATCCTGTTCAACCACGAAAGCCCGCTGCGCGGCGAGACTTTCGTGACCCGCAAGATCACCCGCGCCGCCGCCGCAATTGCGCTGGGGCGGCAGGAAGTGTTGTACCTCGGCAACCTCGATGCCCAGCGCGATTGGGGCCACGCCCGCGAATATGTCGAAGGGATGTGGCGGATGGTCCAGCAGGATCACAGCGACGATTATGTGCTGGCAACGGGAGAGGCCACCACGGTCCGGCAATTTACCCAGTGGGCCTTTGCCGATGCCGGGATCACGCTGGAATGGCGCGGCGAGGGTGTGGCTGAGCAAGGTTTCTGCACTGCATCCGGCGCGCTGCGCGTGGCAGTCGATCCGCGTTATTTCCGCCCGACCGAAGTCGAGCTGCTGATCGGTGATCCGACCAAGGCGCGCGAGCAACTGGGCTGGCAGCACACCACCACGGTGCGCGAACTGGTCCGCGAGATGGTCGCCGCCGATCTGATCACCATGCGCGAGGCCCCGATCGGGCGCGGCAGCTGATGTACGAACTGGCGGGCAAACGCATCTGGGTTGCGGGACATCGCGGCATGGTCGGCGGCGCTCTGGTCCGCCGCCTGGCCAGCGAAAACTGCGAGGTAATCACCGTTTGCCGCGACGAGCTCGACCTGACCGATCAGCGCGCGGTGCTCGGCTGGACGCACAACAACCGCCCGCAGGCCGTGCTGCTCGCCGCCGCGCGGGTCGGCGGGATCCTGGCCAATGACAGCCGCCCGGTTGAGTTTCTGCGCGATAATCTGCTGATCGAAACCGCGGTGCTGGCGGCCAGCGAATCGGTCGGGGTGGAAAAGCTGCTGTTTCTGGGATCAAGCTGCATTTATCCCAAGCATGCCGACCAGCCAATCACGGAGGAAGCGCTGCTGACCGGCCCGCTCGAGCCGACCAACGAATGGTATGCGCTGGCCAAGATCGCCGGGATCAAGCTCGCCGAAGCTTATCGCCGCCAGTACGGCTGCGATTTCATCAGCGCGATGCCGACCAACCTTTATGGCCCCGGCGACAACTTCGATCTGGCCGCCAGCCACGTGATGCCGGCATTGATCCGCAAGGTGCACGAGGCCAAGGCCAGCGGCGGCGAAGTGGTGGTCTGGGGCAGCGGCACCCCGCGCCGCGAATTCCTTTACGTCGATGATTGTGCCGATGCCTGCATTCATTTGCTGCAGCACTATTCGGACGCACTGCACATCAACGTCGGCACCGGCAGCGACATTGCGATCATCGAGCTGACCCGGCTGGTGATGGAGGTGGTTGGCTATGATGGCCCGGTTGTGACCGATCCGAGCAAGCCCGATGGCACCCCGCGCAAGCTGCTCGATACCGCGCGGCTGACCGCGCTAGGCTGGAGCCCGAAGACTCAGCTGCGCGACGGGATCGCTAAAAGCTATGCGGCGTTTCTGGCCGGTGAAGGCCGCGGGTTCGGCGCTTAACGCGCTGGCGCGGCCAGCAGGTTTTCCGCCGCTTGCCCGGTTTCGTTGACCAGACCTTCGGGATCGGGGTGGATCAGGATCTCAACACCAGGAAACTCGGTCAGCAATTTGGCTTCGATCTCGTCCATCACATCATGCGCTTGGCGCACGGTCATGTCAGGATTGACCGCCATATGAAACTGCACAAAATCGCGGTTCCCGGCGCTGCGGGTGCGCAGATCGTGCAGGCCTTTCAGCTCGGGATGCCGCGCGACCACTTCAAGAAAGCGCGCCTTGCGGTCATCTGGCCATTCGTGGTCCATCAGCTGATTGACCGCTTCCTGCGAGGCCTGCCACGCGCCCCAGCCCAGCCACAGCGCAATCGCAAAGCCGAACAGCGCATCGGCTCCGGCAACCCGGGCGTAATGATCGAGCGCCAAGGCCGCGATTACCGCCAGGTTGAGCAGCAGGTCGCTTTTGTAATGCAGGTGATCGGTGGCGATGGCGATGCTGCCGGTACGCTTGATCACGCGGCGCTGCCAGGCCAGCAGCACCAGCGTTGCGGCAATCGCCACGCCCGAAACAAGGATGCCGTCGGTCGCCGCGACCGGGCGCGCGCCCGCCAGCCACTGGCCGATCGACCGCGCAGCCAGGGTCAGTGCCGAGATCGAGATCAGCACCACCTGGAACATCGCGGTCAGCGCTTCGGCCTTGCCGTGGCCAAAGCGGTGATTGTCATCATCGGGCTGCGCCGCGATCCACACCCCCAGCAAGGTCGCCAGGCTGGCGACCAGATCGAGCAGGGTATCGGCCAGACTGCCAAGCATCGCAGTCGAATCGCTGCTGACCACAGCCCAGCCCTTGAGCACGGCCAGCAGGCTGGCCACAGCGATCGAGGCGTAGGCGGCGCTGCGGTTGAGCTGGCCGGCGCTGGTCATGGATAGAGCAACGTGCTGTTCCACTCCCCCGCAGCGGTGCGGGTGAAGCGGCGGCGCTCATGCAGCCGGAAGGCGCGGTCCATCCAGAATTCCATCGCGGCGGGGATCAGGCGAAAGCCGGTCCAGTGCGGCGGACGCGGCACCGCGCCCAGCGGATAACGCGCGACAGTCTTGGCGATCTGCGCGATGAATTCGCCGCGCGAGCCCAGCGGAGTGGACTGCTTTGAGGCGTGCGCGCCGATCTGCGAATCGCGGCTCCGGCTGGCGAAATAGGCATCGGCCATCGCCGGATCAACTTCCTCGATCCGCCCTTCGATGCGGATCTGACGGCGCAGGCTCTTCCAGTGGAACAGCATCGCGGCTTGGGGATTGGCGTGGAGTTCACCGCCCTTGCGGCTGTCACCGTTGGTGTAGAACACGAAGCCATCGGGCCCCCAGTCCTTCAGCAGCACCATCCGCAACGACGGCGCGGCATCGCGCGTGGCGGTGGCCAGAGCGACCGCGTCAGGGTCGTTGGGCTCGCTCTCCTGCGCGGCAGCATACCACTGCCCGAACAATTCGAGCGGGGCCGCGGCGGGGATGGCGTCATGTTCCTGATCTGGCATAATGGCCCCCGCATAGCGGCTGGCGGGGGGCGATGGAAGCGCGAGCGTCTCGCAACAAGCCGGGATTGCTTGCCGTTTGGCCCCAGCATGCCTAGCTAGCGCAAATGGCCGATCCCTATTCGATCCTTGGCGTGGCGCGCAGCGCGACCGAAAAGGACATCAAGTCCGCATACCGCAAGCTCGCCAAAGAGCTGCACCCGGACCGCAACACCGGAAAACCCAACGCCGCCGAGCGCTTCTCCGAAGTGACCGGGGCTTACGATCTGCTGTCCGACAAGGACAAGCGCGCGCGGTTCGATCGCGGTGAGATCGACGCGGACGGCAATCCCAGCATGGGCTTTGGCTATGGCGGCACCGCCGGGCCGGGCGGGTTCAACGGCGGCGCCCAACGCGGCTTTCGCAGCCAGGACTTCGAGGGCTTTGGGCAAGGCGGCGAGGGCGGCCTGGGCGATATCTTCGAAGGGCTGTTTGGCGGCGGTGCCGGGGGCGGCTTTGGGGGCACGCGCCAACGCGCCGCACCCAAAGGCGGTAACGTCCATTACAAGCTGGGGGTCTCGCTGAGCGACGCCGCCACCCGTGCGACGCAGCGAATCACGCTCGCCGACGGCAAGACCATCGACTTGAAACTGCCAGCCGGGGTCGAGGACGGCACCCAGATGCGGCTGGGCGGCAAGGGCGAGGCCGGACCGGGCGGCAGCGGCGATGCCATCGTCACCATTCAGGTCCAGCCGCACAGTTTCTTCCGGCGCGACGGTGACAATTTGCGGGTCGATGTGCCGATCACGCTTGATGAAGCGGTGCACGGGGCCAAGATCAAGGTCCCGACTGCCGAGGGCGCGGTGATGCTGACGATCGCGCCGGGGACTAGCTCGGGCAAAACCCTTCGGCTCGCCGGCAAAGGCTTTTCGCGCAAGGATGGCAACCGCGGCGATCAACTGGTGACAATCGAGATCCAGCTGCCCGAACAGGATGAAGATCAAGCCCAGGACCTCGCCAAACGGCTCGACGGCTGGCGCGATCCGCGCAACTTGCGCGCCAGACTGGGCGTCTAGACTTGCAGGAAAAGCCCGAACTTGAAGACGGCGCGCTCCCGGCGCTGACCGTGCCCGATCTGTCCCCCGAAGCCCGCCGCAAACGTGCGGTCCGCCTGCGCGCGGCCTATGACGAGCACGTCGGACCGAAGGGGCGGTTCTGGCAAAGCCGGTTTTTTCGGGTGATCGCACGGGTCTGGACCGGGGCCTATCACGACGGTTTCATCCATGCCGGTAACTTGGCTTACATGGCGATTTTGGCACTGTTTCCGTTTTTCATCACGGTCGGCGCCGTGCTCAGCCTGGTTGGCGAGACCGCCCAGCGTCAGGCCTCGGTCCACGCCTTCCTGACCGCGCTGCCACCAATTGCGGCGCGCGCGCTGGAACCGGTGGCGGAGGACGTGATCGTCGCCCGCAGCGGCTGGCTGCTGTGGGCCGGGGCCTTGGTCGGGTTGTGGACCGTGGGCAGCCTGGTCGAGACAATCCGCGATATCCTGCGGCGCGCCTATGGGACCAAGGCCGTCCACGCCTTCTGGCGATATCGGCTGCTTTCAACCGGCGTGATCGTCGGCGCGGTCGCGGCCTTGCTGTTCGCGCTGCTGGCGCAGGTGTTCATCGGTGCCGCGCAGCAAGTGGTTGAGGTCCGCTATCCCTGGTTGCAGTGGCTGATCGACCTGCTCAGCACCTCGCGGCTGCTGCCGCCGGTGATCATCTACGCCTCGATCTTCCTGCTGTTCCTCAGCCTGACCCCCAGCACTTATCGCACCCGGCGCTATCCCAAATGGCCCGGCGCTTTGCTGGTGACGGTGTGGTGGGTTGCGGTAAGCTCGGCCCTGCCGGCAGTGCTGCGGCGCTTTTTCAGCTATGATTTGACATATGGCAGTCTGGCCGGTGTCATGATCTCGCTTTTCTTTTTCTGGCTGGTCGGATTAGGGATGGTGGTCGGCGCCGAACTCAATGCCGCGCTGGCTGAAAGTCCCGAGGAGCAGGACCTGATCGGCCAAGACGACAACCGGGCTATCAAACGCAATATTGCAGAGACCATGACCACAGGAACGAACGCATGACTGGATTGATGCAAGGCAAACGCGGACTGATCATGGGTCTGGCCAATGACAAGTCGCTGGCTTGGGGGATTGCCCAAAAACTGGCCGAAGCCGGGGCCGAGTTGGCATTCTCCTACCAAGGCGATGCGCTGGAGAAGCGGGTCCGCCCACTCGCGGCCAGTCTGGGCAGCGATTTCCTGATCGATTGCGACGTATCGGACATGGCCGCGCTCGACCACGCCTTTGAGCGGCTCGCAGCCCGCTGGCCGACGATCGACTTCGTGGTTCATGCGATCGGCTTTTCCGACAAGAACGAATTGCGCGGGCGGTATTATGATACCAGCCTGGATAACTTCCTGATGACCATGAACATTTCAGCCTACAGCCTGGTCGCCGTCACCAAACGCGCGCATGTGATGATGCCAGATGGCGGGTCGATCCTGACCCTGTCGTACTATGGCGCCGAAAAGGTGGTGCCGCATTATAACGTGATGGGGGTGGTGAAGGCCGCGCTGGAAACCAGCGTAAAGTACCTCGCCAATGATCTGGGACCCGCCAAGATCCGCGTCAACGCGATCTCGGCTGGGCCGATCCGCACTTTGGCAGCGAGCGGGATCGGCGATTTCCGCTACATCCTCAAATGGAACGAGCTCAATTCACCGCTGCGCCGCAATGTCACGATCGATGATGTCGGCGGATCAGCGCTGTATCTGCTGTCGGAATTGTCATCTGGGGTGACCGGCGAGATCCACCATGTCGATGCCGGGTATCACCTGGTGGGCATGAAGCAGGAAGATGCGCCCGATATTGCGCTGAGCTAAGCGGAGCGCTGGAAGGCTCAGTTGCCGCCGGGCAGCGGCGGAGCCTTGAGGTCCTGCGGATCCTTGTCAGTCGCCGCATCTTCGGCCTTGCGCCGCGCTTCCATATCGCGCTCGACCTGTTCGACCCGGGCCTGCGTTTCAGCCGCATCCTGATCGATTGTGGCCATCCGCTTGGCCCGTTCATCCGCGATCATCTGCGCAAATTTGAGGCTGGGGTCGGTGGCTTTCTCGCCGTAAGCCTGCTTGATCAGCTGGCCCTGGCAGCCGGTCCAGCCGCCTGCACCCGTCGCCGAACAGCTCATCGTGCCCGAACGGCCAACGGTTTCGTAAGCCAGCACCTTGTTGTTCCACGATTCGTTTTGCGGTGAGCGATGCTCGCGCAGCGGCTCGGGAATGCGGAACCGCTCGCCCTCATCCTTGCGCGCGCAGACCGTGATCGTGTCATCGGTCGATTCGGGGCAGGCGTCCGCCCCGTAAACGATCACCATATTGACCTTGGGCTCATCGGCTTGCTGCGCCTGAACGGCAGTGCCACCGGTCAAACCCAGGACCAGCGAAACCAAAGCGAGTTGAACGGGGCGCATGCGAAGACTCCTTGCCAAGCACCCGCTATAAGGGTGTCTTGCCCTGAATAACACCTGAAGGTGCGATTAGATCCGTTCCGCCAGCCGAATCGCGATGCGGCAGCCCAGCCGGATCACCCCGGACAGCAGCGGATAGCCCGGGGCCTGTTCGGCGCCGTTGGCCAAGGCCAGATCGCGGTGATCGCGTTCATCCTCGCGGAAATCGGCAATCAGGCCCGAAAGCTCGGGGTCGCGATCTTCCAGCTGGTCCAGCTGCGCGCTATAATGCCGATCTATTTCAGTCTCGACCGCCGCCGTGCAGGCCATCGCGGCCTTGGGCCCGATCAACGCGGTGGCCGCGCCGAGTGCGAACCCGGCCATTCCCCACAGCGGCTGCAAGGCGGTGGGGCGCACCCCGCGTGCGGCCATCAACGCGTCGAACTTGGTGCGATGCTCAGCCTCCTGCTCGGCCATGTGGCGAATCTCGCCCGCCAGCGGGGTGCGATCGCCCATCACCGCCAGCTGCCCTGCATAGATCCGCGTCGCGCCATATTCGCCGGCCTGATCGACCCGCACCATCCGGTCAGTTGCACTCTCGGCCATCACACACTCCTGCGGCTGCGGCCTAGCAGCGTCATGATCAGCAGCGCTGCTGGAGCCGAAATAAGGAAATTGAACCCGGCCAGCGAAATGCCCAGCAGCGACCATTGCACCTGATCGCAGCGGATCATCGGCGCATTCAGAATGTCGCTCAGCGGGTCATCGCCGATTTTGACTTCGCTGGTGCAAGCGGTGAAGCCCTGCCACCAGCCGTATTCGACCCCGGCATGATAAGCGCCGAGCAACCCGCCGACCAGTATGGCCAGCGCCGCGAGCAGCACCAGCACGCGCTGCGATGGCCGGATCAGCGCCAGCAGCGCCAAAGCCAGCGCAGCGAAGTGGGCATAACGCTGCCACCAGCACATTTCGCACGGATACAGCCCGAAGGCGTATTGGCCGAGGTACGCCCCGCCCAGCAGCGCTGCAGGAACCGCAAAGGCGAGCCAGCGGGCCGCGCTTGCAGCTGGCGCTCCGGTGGGCAGCACGCTCACTTGCGCTTCGGCGCGGTTACTGCGGTGCGGCGGACCGTCTGGATCGCATAAAACATCTGAAAGTCCTTGATCCCTTTGGCTTTAAGCTCGTCTGGCGTCATCTTGAAGCGCGGGTCGTCCTTGCCGTCGACTTCCAGCTTGCGGTCATCGATACCGCCTTCGTTGACCAGATGGCGGCGCAGATCACTCTCCCGCACCGACAGCTGGCTGCGCCGCGCCGCATCGGGATCGGTCAGCTGCGGCACGCGGATATCGGGGTTGATCCCGCCTTCCTGCACCGAACGGCCCAGCGGGGTGTAATACCGCGCGGTGGTGATCTTGACCGCGCTGGTGCGCGAACGATCGAGGAAGAACAACGACTGGACCGAGCCCTTGCCAAAGCTACGCTCACCCATGATCACCGCGCGGTGCTGATCCTGCAGCGCCCCCGCGACAATTTCAGAGGCTGAGGCCGAGCCCGCATCGATCAGCACGATCAGTGGCAAGCCCTTGGCGGCATCGCCGGGGAACATGCTCTCAGCCTTGAAATACTCGTCCTCGCTGGCATTGCGTCCGCGCTGCGAGACAATATCGCCCTTGGTCAGGAACAGATCGGACAGCCCGACTGCCTCTTCCAGCTCGCCGCCCGGGTTTGAACGCAGATCGAGGATGAAGCCCTGCAGCTTGCCCCCGGCCTGGCGGCGCAGATCTTCGATCCCCTTGTTCACATCGTTGCCGACATCGTGGCTGAATTCATTGACGGTGATCACACCGACCCCGTCCTTCAGCTCCCAGGTCACAGCTTCCAGCTTGATCACGCCGCGCGTCACGGTGACATCGAACGGCGCATCGCGGCCCGGGCGGAAGATCGTCAGGCGGATCTTGCTGCCCGATTCGCCGCGCATTTGCGAGACCGCATCGTCCAGATCGCCGCCGTAGATCAGCTTCCCATCAAGGTGCGTGATATAGTCCCCGGCCTTGAGCCCCGCCGCTTCAGCCGGGCTGCCGCGCATCGGCGAGACGACCTTGACCGCGCCATCGTCCATCACCACCGACAGCCCCAGCCCCGAATAGTTGCCGTCGATCATGGTGTTGAGCCGCTGCATCGTCGCGCCGGTCAGGTACGAAGAATGCGGATCGAGCGACGACAGCATCCCGTCAATCGCGCCTTCCTCCAGCTTGGCGTCGTCAGTCTTTTCGACATAGCGCTGCTTGACCAGTTCATAGACCGTGGCGAGCCGTTCAAACTGCGCCGACGCGCGGGCATCGACCGCGGCGAGCCCGGCAGTGGTCGCCGGGATCAGCGCGACAGCGCCCAGCAGCAGGGTAGAACGGATCAGGGAAACAGAGTTCATCGGGCAGGAGCCTCTCAAGGTTTGCGCAGCCTTTTATCGCGCGCCGCAGATTAACGCCAGATGGTGGTTGCAGCGCTAATTGGCAACGTATTCGAGCGGATTGACCGGTTCGCTGCCGTGCCGCAGCTCGAGCAGCAGCACTGGCAGCCCGGGGCCAAGGCTGCCCAGCGGCGCGCCGATCACCAACTGCTGGCCGATCTGGCAATCAAGCTCGGTCAGCCCGGCGACCAGCGAAGTCCAACCGCCGCCGTGTTCGACGATCACGATCAGGCCGTAACCCTTGTAAGGCCCGGCAAAGGCCACGCGCCCAGCCGCCGGGGCAATAACCTGCGCGCCCGGTCCGCCGGCAATCGACAGCCCGCGCGATTGCGGCCGCCCAGCGCTGCCACCCCCGAACCCGGCGACCAGTCGCCCGGCAATTGGCAGGAAATAATGCGCCGGAGCGCCGGTTGGTGCGGTTTGCGCAGCGGCATCGGGCGCGGTCTGCGCGGCTTGCGGCTGGGCTGGGCGCAACACCGGGCCGGGCAAGGCCGCGAGTTGCTCGCGCGCTGCTCCGGCTTTGCCCAGTTCGGTCACCAGCCCGGTCAAGTCGCGGGCTTGTTCGCTCAGCGCCAGCGCGCGCTCGCTTTCACGGTCAGCAGCGCCACTGGCATCGCGCGAAGCGAGCCGCTGGCGGGCTTCGAGCGCGGCGAGTTCACCCCGGCGGCGTTGCAGTTCGGCTTCGTTGGCGCGCAGGGCGGTATTGGCTTGCTCGGCGCGGACCTGCAGCGCCTTGCTGCGGCCAATCGCATCGCGCAGGCCCGCAGTGCGGCGCGCCACCTCGGGTAGCAAGGTTTCCAGCACCGCACGCAGATAGACCCCTTCGCGCAATGATCCGGGGCGCAGCAACGACAGCAGCGGCGGGCGGCGTGACAGGCGCTGCAGCGCGGCGGTTAGTTCGATCAAGGGCTGCTGTTTCTGCGCTAGTTCAGCGCGCAGCTGCGCCTGCTGCTGGCCAATCAGGCGGATTTGCGCCTGATTGGCGGCAATCTGGGCCTCAGCCTCTTGCACCCGCGCGGCCAGCGCGGCGACTTCCTGCGCGGTGCGATCAGCTGCGGCGGTAGCGGTGGCGGCGCTGGCCTCCAACCCCTCGGCCCGTTGGCGCGCCTCGGCCCCCTGGCTCCGCGCCCGGTCGAGCGCGGCTTGCGCATCTTCGGTGGTGTCGATCGTGCCAGGCGCAACTTGCGCAGTGCTCGCGCCCACGGCAACCAGCACGGCGCCAGCAGCAATCAGTGAGAGAACCCGGCGGATCATACCGCCCTTATCCCGAACGGTGGTAGGGATGGCCAGCAAGAATGCTGGTCGCGCGGTATAATTGTTCGGCCAGCAGCGCCCGGGCCAGCAGGTGCGGCCAGGTCATCGCGCCAAACCCAAGCAGCAAATCGGCCGAGGCACGCGCCGCCGCGCTGTGGCCATCAGCCGCGCCGATCACAAACCGCGCCTCGCGCACGCCCTCATCACGCCACTTGCCGAGCAGCGCGGCGAATTGCACAGAAGTCAGCTGCTGGCCATGCTCATCGAGCAGCACTTCGCGCGCCGGGGTCAGGGCTTCGGGAATGGTGCCGCCGGTTTCGGGCAGTTCAGTCAGCTTGATCGGCCAGCTGATCCGCTTGGCATAACGCGCGACCAGCTCAGCTTCGGGCGAGCGCCCAATCTTGCCGCGCGCGATTATGTGGAGCCACATGGCGCAGTTCAGGCGGTGCCGGAATCGCCAAAGGCCCACATCCGTTCAAGGTTGTAGAAGCTGCGCACTTCGGGGCGGAACAGGTGGACCACTACGTCGCCGGCGTCGATCAGCACCCAGTCGGCGGCCGGCAAGCCTTCGATCCGCGCGTGGCCAAAGCCGCCGTGCTTGACCCGTTCGGCCAGCTTTTGCGCCATCGCCGCCACCTGGCGAGTCGAGCGGCCCGAAGCGATCACCATGTGATCGGCAATCGAGCTTTTGCCTTCGAGCGGGATCGTGACCAGTTCCTGCGCCTGATCATCGTCAAGCGACTGGAGCACGAGCGCGTGGAGCGAGCCCGGCTCGGCCTGAGCGATCAGGGCGGGAATATCGGTAGCGGGCACCGGGCTCGATTGAACCTGATCGTTGGAATTGGGCGACATTTAAGCGGAAACGGCTCCTCTAAGCGGGCTTCGCAAGGTGTTCATGCGATGTCAGGATCGACGGGATGGTGCGTCAAACGATCACGCTGAGTGGGGCCCGCAAAGCGGCGTGCCCAGTTCGGGTCAGACTGCCGCATGGCGGTGGCCGACCGTGGATCAGGATCGAATCGCAGATAAATCAGCGCGGGTGCGCTCCATCTTGCCCGGGGGTTCAAACTGGCGGGCGACCGCCGGAAACGGCCAAGCCAGGCTCCTGCGGGGCTCGCACGGGCAGCACCTTCATAGCCCGGACGCGCGATAACCGCAATCGGCATGGTGCGGGCGATCTCGCGCCAGCGCCGCCAGTGGTGAAACTGCGCCAGATTGTCGCTGCCCATCAGCCACACGAACTGCACTTTGGGATAGCGCCGGCGCAGTGCCAGCAAGGTGTCAGCGGTATAACGCGTGCCCAGTTCGCGCTCGATCGCGGTGGGCACAATCGCGCTGCGCCGCGCCTGCTGCGCCGCCGAAGCCAGCCGCGCGGCCAGCGGCGCCATCCCGGCCTTGGGCTTGAGCGGATTGCCCGGCGAAACCAGCCACCACACCGCATCGAGCCCCAGCGCCTCACGCGCAAACAGGCTGATCCGGCGGTGGCCGCCGTGCGCGGGGTTGAAGCTGCCGCCGAGCAGGCCGACTCGGGTCAAGCCAAGATGGGTCAGGGCCGGACCTGTCCGGTGCCGCGCACCAGCCATTTGTAGGTCGTCAGTCCTTCCAGCGCGACCGGTCCGCGTGCGTGCAAGCGGCCAGTGGCGATGCCGATCTCGGCACCGAGCCCAAATTCGCCGCCATCGGCAAATTGCGAGCTGGCATTGGCCATCACGATCGCGCTGTCGACTTGCATCAGGAACTGCTCGCAAACCGCGCTGTCCTCGCTGACGATCACATCGGTATGGTGCGAGGAGTGGCGGGCGATGTGGTCCAGCGCCGAATCAAGCCCATCGACCACCGCGACTGATAGAATCGCGTCGAGATATTCGGTATCCCAGTCATTCGCGCTGGCCGCAATGACGCGCGGATCGAGCGCCTGCGCGCGGGCATCACCACGCAATTCGCAGCCCTGGTCGAGCAAGGCCGCGACCACCGCAGGCGAGCCGGGAAACTGCGCATCGAGCAGCAATGTCTCCATCGAACCGCAGACGCCCGTTCGGCGCAACTTGGCATTGAGCGCAATCGCCAGTGCCTTGGCCGGATCGGCGGCGGCATGGATGTAAGTGTGGCAAATCCCGTCAAGATGCGCGAGCACCGGCACCCGCGCATCGGCCTGCACCCGCGCCACTAGGCTTTTACCGCCGCGCGGAATGATCAGATCGATCAGCCCGGCCGCCTGCAGCATCGCGCCGACGGCAGCACGGTCCTGCGTCGGCAGCAATTGCACGGCATCGGCGGGAACGCCGTGCGCGGTCAGCCCGGCGACCAGCGCTGCATGGATCGCGCGGTTCGATTGCACCGCCTCGCTGCCGCCGCGCAGCAGCACCGCATTGCCCGAAGCGATACACAGCGCGGCCGCATCGGCGGTAACATTCGGGCGGCTTTCGTAAATGATCCCGATCAGCCCGATCGGGATCCGCACCCGGCTGAGCGCGAGGCCATTGGGCCGCTGGGCCGAATCGATTACCTGGCCGAGTGGACTGGGCAGATCGGCGACCTGATCGATCGCATCGGCGATGTCCGCGAGCCGCTCTGGATCAAGCTTCAACCGGTCAAGCATTGCGGCACTGAGGCCCCGCGCCGCCCCTGCTGCCATATCGGCCGCATTGGCCGCCAGCACGGCTGCTTCGGCCTGCCGCAATGACGCCGCGGCGGCATGCAAGGCGGCGCTGCGTGCGGCGCTGTCCAACTGCGCCAGCACCCGCTGCGCGGCGCGCCCGGCGCGCGCCAGCCGCGCCACCAGCGCTTCGATCGGTTCGGCTTGGGCCAGCTGAGCAGTCATCACCCGGCGCCTAACATTGTTGCCCCGGCTTGTCACCGCCGCTACCGCCCGGCGTTAATGTGTGAAGGTTCCCAACGGATTCTTCGCTTCGTCCCGTGCTTGTTTCGATTCAGCGAGTCCGGGGCTCCGCAGATTCGCCTAGCCGCGGGCAAGCTGCTAGCGGGCCGCCATATAGGGTTAGCAAGGGACTGGGGTCGTCTTGAAAAACATCGCTGTAGGCAGGCTGTCCGCCCGCCTGCGGAGCTGGTTCCCGGATCGCGAATTTTTCATGCGGTCCGAAGGTCAGGTCCGTTTTATCAAAGTCTCGTCGCGCATGCAGGTCATTGCGGCCAGCGTAACCGTGTCGCTGTTGCTGGTCTGGGCGCTGACCATGGCCGGTATGGCGCTGTCCAGCTTCGTTGCAAACCGCGACCGGGTATCGCTGCTGCAGCGCGAGGCCAAAGTCGCCAGCTCGGAAAGCCGACTCAACGCCTATGGCAATGATATCGGCAAGGTCGCTGACGATTTGAAACGCCGCCAGGACTTTATCGAAAAGGCTTCTGCCGCGCATTTGGGCGAACTGCCGCAGGATGCCAAGCCGGGTGAGACCGTCTCGGACAGCACCTCGGAAGCCGCCCAAACCGTCAAGAAAGTCAGCCTGGCCTTGCCGCAGGCGGCGGCGCTGGCTCAAATCGAAGCGCGCCAATTGAACTTCATCGAAGCGCTGACCCGGCTGGCCGATCGCCGCGCTGCGATAGCTGAAGCCAAGCTGGCCAGCCTCGGCGTCAACCCCAACATGGCGCTGTCGGCGATGGAAGACAAAGGCGCGCAGGGCGGCCCGCTGCTGGTGCTGGCGACGTCCGCCGATGGCTCGGTCGACCCGCGCTTTCAACGCTTTGCGGTCAGCCTCGCACGGATGGATGCGCTGGAACGCGGCGTAGCCGGTTTGCCGCAAGTGCTGCCCGCCAGCCTTGAATATATCTCGTCCGGCTTTGGCTTCCGCGCCGATCCGTTCACCGGCGCGGGCGCATTCCACCCCGGGCTCGATTTTCGCGGGCCACTGGGCGCGCCGATTTATGCCGCCGCGCGCGGGATCGTCAGCTTCGTCGGCCAGCGTTCGGGTTATGGCAATTGTGTCGAGATCGATCATGGCAACGGCCTGATCACCCGCTATGCCCATATGTCGGGCTTTCGCACCGTGATCGGCAAGCCCGTGCAACCGGGTGAAGTGATCGGCTTGATTGGTTCGACCGGTCGTTCAACCGGGCCGCATCTGCACTTTGAAGTGCGGATCAACGATCGCCCCGTCAATCCCCGCCCCTTTCTGGAGGCCGTCCCCCATGTTTTCGAAAAAGTCGGGCAGTCCGCTGCCGCGCAGCCCACAAGGTAAATCGATGGCAAATTCAACTTTCTCCGTGTTCGGCCCCGATATCCGGATCAAGGGCAATGTCGCCGCGTCAGCTGACTTGCACATCGACGGCCATGTTGAAGGCGACGTCAGCTGCACCTCGCTGGTCCAGGGCGAAAGCGGCGAGATTGTCGGCGGGGTCACCGCTGAAACCGCGAGGCTATCAGGCACCGTGCGCGGCACGATTACCGTGCGCGAACTGGTCGTGCTGAAGAGCGCGCGGATCCATGGCGACGTGCACTATGACGCGCTGACGATCGAGCAAGGCGCGCAAGTTGACGGACGCTTCGCCCCGCGCGCTGCGGTTGAAGATCACACTTCGGTCGTAACGCTCGCCGCGAGCTAAAGCCCCAGCTCTTCGCGCCCAAGCTCTTCGCGCAGCGCCTTGCGGTCGAGCTTGCCGATCATCGTCTTGGGCAGCGCATCGCGCACCACCACCTGATCGACCCGTTCGTGCTTGCCGACCTTGGTGTTCAGCCAATCGCGCAGCGCTTCACCAGTGGCCTGCGCATCATCCATCAAGGTGACAAAGGCGCGCGGGCTTTCGCCGCGGTAAGGGTCAGGCACGCCGATCACCAGCACCTCCTTGACCGCCGGATGTTCCAGCAACACCGCTTCGACCTGGCTGGGGAACACCTTGAAGCCGCCCACCGCGATCATGTCCTTGATCCGGTCAACGATCCGCGCGTAGCCAGCTTCATCAATTGTCGCGACATCGCCGGTGCGCAGCCATAGTCCGTCGGGCCGAGTCGTGAAGGCGGTCGCCGCCGCCTCGGGCCGCTGCCAGTAGCCTTGCATCACTTGCGGGCCTTGCACCGCCAATTCGCCCGGTTCGCCCGGCTTAGCATCCAGTTCCGAGTTTTCGCGGTCAAGCAGGCGCAGCCGCGTCGCAGGCAGCGGCTGGCCGATCGTGCCAACTCGCTCTTCGCCAACATAGGGATTGGTCGAGGCCACCCCCGAAGTCTCGGTCAGCCCGTAACCTTCGACCAACCGCGCGCCAGTCTGCTTCTCCCACCGCGCTTTCAAGGGCAGCGGCAACGGCGCACCCCCCGATATACAGATCCGCAGCGAGCTGAAATCGGTCTTACTCACCGCTGGATGATCGAGCAGCGCTTGAAACATCGTCGGCACCCCCGGCATCGCGGTAGCCTTGACCCGCGCCAGCGTTTTGAGCGCCTGTCCGGCTTCAAAGCGCGGGAGCATCGCGATGCAGCCGCCATTGGCTACGGTGCGGTTAAGCACGCAGGTGTTGGCGAAGACATGGAACAGCGGCAGCACCCCCAGGATCATGTCGCGGTCGCCGCGCTGGGGATCGATCGCCGCGACCTGCCGGGCATTGGCGGTCAGGTTCTGGTGAGTCAGCATCGCGCCCTTGGGGGTGCCGGTGGTCCCGCCGGTATATTGCAGCAGCGCGAGATCCTTGATCGGATCGATTTCCACCGGAGCCGGTTCATCACCGGACAGACATTGCTGCCACGAGAACACGGCGCGGTGGGCGGGCATAGGCACCACCGCCTTGCGGCCCAGCACGGCCAACGCCAGCCGCTTGGGCCACGGCAGCATCCGGCCCAGTTCGCACACGATCAGGCGCTCCAGCGCAGTTGCGTCGAGCACCTTGAGCGCGTTGGGCACCAGCGCAGCGGAATTGAGCGTGACCAGCACCCGCGCGCCCGAATCGCGGACCTGCGCGGCCAGTTCGTCGACAGTGTAAAGCGGGCTGAAATTGACCAGGGTCATCCCGGCCAGTGCCGCCCCGTAATAGGCCGAAACATAGATCGGCACATTGGGCAGAAACAGCCCCACGCGGTCGCCGCGCGCTAGGCCGGACACTTGCAGATAAGATGCAAAGGCGCGCGCTTCGCGGTGCAGCTGGGCATAGCTGAAGTGCCGCCCCAGAAAGTCTACCAAGGGCCGGTCAGGATACCTGGCAGCGGCGGCGGCGAACATATCGGGCAGGCTGAGCGGCGGCAGGTCGAGCGCCCAATTGCAGGCGTGCGCATAGTCCGCGCGCCACGGCTCGGCACTGGAAGTCTTGTCTTTCATGCCAAAGCGTTACCCCGCCGCTGGCGGCGAGGGCAACACAAATGCGGCGGCTTATTCCTCGCCAGCGAGTTCGGCGGCGCGCTTGGCTTCGAGCCAAGCGGCGGCTTCGGCTTCCTGCGCAGCTTCGCCAGCGGCTTTGACCGAGGCATCGCGCTCGGCCCGCAGTTCTTCGATCAGCGCCACGCGGTCATCGCCCAGCCGGGCATCGTCGCCGGCCTGATCGATCAACCCGGCCTTCTTGGCCGCCTTGGCGACAATCGCGTCAAGCTCGCGCTGCGAGCACAGCCCCAGCGTCACCGGGTCCTTGGCCTGGATGTTGGCGATGTTCCAGTGCGAGCGGCTGCGGATCGCCTCGATCGTGTTGCGAGTGGTGCCGATCAGCTTGCCGATCTGGGCATCCGAGATTTCAGGGTGGTTCTTGATGATCCAGGCAATCCCATCGGGCTTGTCCTGGCGCTTGGACACCGGGGTGTAGCGCGGGCCCTTGGTGCGGTTGACGTTAACCGGGGCCTTTTGCATAACCAGCGAATAAGCGGGGTCGGCCTGCCCCTTTTCAATCTCGGCCATGTTCAACTCGCCCGCGCGCACCGGATCGCGTCCGGTGTACTTCGAGCTGGCCAGATCATCCGCCATCGCCTGCACTTCAAGGATGTGCAGTCCGCAGAATTCGGCGATTTGTTCAAAGCCCAGCGCGGTATTATCAACCAGCCAGGAAGCGGTCGCATGCGGCATGAGTGGGGTAGGCTGGGTCACGGCCAAAAACTCCGACTGGGAGAACAGCGTCTCCGGCAAAAATAGATAGGGCCGCCCCTTGCGGAGCGGCCGTGCGCTGGCGCGTCTACGCCCATTCGCCGCGCTGGGCAAGGCCGCAAACCCAATCTTAGGACAAGGCTGGTAGAGGCCAGGTTCGGTTTCGCTTGTCAGTCGAGGGATCTATGTTGCGCCGGATGTTGTTTGCCCTGCTGGGGACCCTGCTGCTCACCGCTTGCGGACGCGGCGGCGAAGACTTTACTGTCAAGATTGCCCGCCCGCCCAGCCGGGTCGCCGTGGCCTTGGGCCAGATCGGTCTCGATCAGCAGATGACCACATTGTTCCCCGGCCTCAAGGTCGATCGGACTGCGCCCGCAGATGGCGAAATCCTCTATACCGTGCCGGGCAATGCCGATTTCCCGGCTGCGGTCCACTTTACGCTCGAAAGCGCCGAAGGCGGCAAGGCGACGATAGTTCACGCGGCGATTGACGTGCCCGATGTTCAAGTCACGATCGACAAGAAGAGCATGGTCATCAGCGAAACCAAGGTCGAGATTGCGGTGCACGACATCGTCAAGGACATCGGCAGCAAGCTTGAGGAAGGCGGCGACACTGTGCACGAGCGGGAAAAGCTGTCGCAGCTGCTGACCGTGCTGGCGGTGGTCACCGATACGCGCAATCTGGCGCGCGCACTCGATATGCAAACCCACCCCGAATGGTATCTGGCTGGGCTGGGCTGGCTGGGCGGCGATGAAGGCGCGGGCGACTATCCGGTCAGCCCCTATGGCGATCCAGCCGTGCCGCAAGATCCCGGGGCACCTGCCCGCCAGCAGGAAGCCCGCCAGCAAAGCCAGGCCCGCGACGCCTCGGCGCCGATGAACGATCCGGTTGGCGATTCGGCTGCAGGCGACAATTCGGGCCCTGAGGAATAAGCGTTGCGCAGGTGGGCGCGAAGCTTGATCGCAGTGTGCTGCGGTGCGGCGGCGATGGCCGGCTGCAGGTCTGGCAGCAGCGGCGGCGATGACAGTTACGGCTTTGAATTGCCGCAGTCCGCCGTCCGCGCGCAAGTGCTGGCGCTGGCCAAATGTCCGTCCCCGCTGCAACGGCTCAAGATCGCCGCCGCGCCGCGCGCGGTCAGTCAGCCCGACGGCGATACGATCGTGCTGGCCATCACGGCCAGCGACGCCCCGGAGCCGATCGAGCTGCGCTTCAAGTTCGAGAACGACAATGACGGCGGCGCCACGGCGACCCGGCTGCGCTTCCACCTGACGATCCCGGCAGCGGCGCAAGAGCTTGAACTGGGGCCAGGGCAACTGATCGCGCCGGGCCTGCTCAGCGAGCGGCTAAGCACCGCGCTCGGCGACTATTTTGATCTGCAGACTGGCTATCAAACCGCGCAGCCGATCGACAACACTAGCAAGATTGCCGCCAAGTGCCGCGAAATCGGGCGCTTGCTCGATGGTGGCGCGGTGCTGATTTCGCCGGCCTTGGTGCGGGAACTGAAACGCCAGCGTAGCCGTGAGGCGCTCAACTGGCTGTTCAAGGATAATTACAAACTGCGAACCGATGCAGCGCCCGGCAATCAGGGGGGCTTCGACTATTAGCCGACCGCCAGCACGATCTTGCCGATGTGGCTGCCCGCTTCCATCCGCGCGTGGGCCCCGGCGGCATCGGCCAGCGGGAAGGTCTGATCCATCACCGGGCGCAGCTTGCCAGCCACGACCAAGGGCCAGGCCAGCTGCACGATTTCCTGCGTCAGCAGCGCCTTGAACTGGTTGGAGCGCGGGCGCAGCGTCGATCCGGTCAGGGTCAGGCGGCGGCGCATCACTTCGGCCATATTGATCGTAGCTTGTAGTCCGCCCTGCACCGCGATCGTCACGTGGCGGCCATCATCGCCAAGGCATTTGAGGTTGCGCATCACATAGTCGCCCGCGACCATATCGAGCACTAGCTCCACGCCCTTGCCGCCGGTGATCCGCGCCACTTCTTCGACAAAATCGCTGGCTTTGTAATCGATCGCATGGTCAGCGCCGATCTGCAGCGCGGCCTGGCACTTGTCGGCCCCGCCGCAAGTCACGATCACGGTCAGCCCGAATGCCTTGCCCAGCATGATCGCCATCGAGCCGATTCCGCTGGTCCCGCCATGGACCAGCAGCGCCTCACCCTCTTTGGCCCAGCCGCGCTCAAACACATTGTGCCAGACGGTGTAGAGCGTTTCAGGTATGGCGGCGGCTTCTGCCATCGACAAACCAGTGGGCACCGGTAGGCACATGTCGGCGCGGGCCAGGCAGTATTGCGCGTAGCCCCCGCCCGCCACCAGGGCGCAGATGCTCTGACCCAGCAGCGCCGCCGGGGTGCCTTCGCCCAGCGCCACCACCTCTCCAGAAATCTCCAGCCCTGGGATCGGCGAGGCGCCCGGCGGGGCCGGATAAAAGCCCATGCGCTGGATTACATCGGGGCGATTGACCCCGGCGAAGGCCACCTTGACCAGCACCTCGCCCGGTCCGGGTTGGGGCATCGGCAGTTCGACCAGGCGCAGCACTTCGGGCCCGCCGGGCGCATCGAAGTGCGCTGCCTGCATGGTTTGTCCAAGCGTCTCAGCCATTTAGACTATCCCTGTTGCCGATAGATCACGCATTCACCGCCCTAGCCGCGCACAGTGTTGACAGCAAGGCTTCGCCGTCCGATTCTCTGCCGCAATGGATGAAGATCTGCCCCGGGCCAAAGGTGATGCGGCTGGCCGACTGGCCAGCGAAAGCCTTGATCCTTATTCGCAGGACGAGCTGACCGAGCGGATCGCCCAGCTTGAGGCCGAGATTGCCCGGATCAAGGCTCACCGCGACAAGGCGGCGGCGCACCGGGCGGCGGCCGATGCCCTGTTCGGGGGCAAATCGGCCTGATGGCAGCGCTCCGGTCTTTTAGTCGCGCCGCAGCCCCCCATATAGGTTTGGTTAACCACGCCGGTTCATACTCTCCGCTAGTGCCAAATTCACCCAAGACAGTGTCAAACCTCCTTTTGAGAGACCGCTAATGCCCAGTTTTGCCCAAAGCCTTGAAAAGACGCTGCACGCCGCGCTGACCAATGCGTCAGATCGCAGCCATGAGTATGCGACGCTTGAGCATTTGCTGCTGGCCTTGATCGATGATGCCGATGCGGCGCAGGTCATGCAGGCCTGCGGGGTAGAGTTGGGCGAGCTGGGCGAGGTGGTGAAGCAGTACCTCGATCAGGAATACCAGTCGCTCAAGACCCAGGAAAAGGGTGATCCCGCCCCGACCGCCGGGTTCCAGCGGGTGATTCAGCGTGCGATCCTGCACGTCCAGTCATCGGGCAAAGACACCGTCACCGGCGCCAACGTGCTGGTCGCGCTGTTCTCCGAACGCGATAGCTACGCGGTCTATTTCCTCCAGCAGCAGGACATGACCCGGCTCGATGCGGTCAGCTTCATCAGCCACGGGATCGGCAAGGGCGGCAAGCGGATCGAAGACCGCAGCCCCAAGGGGATCGAAACCCCCGATGTTCCGCCCAGCGAAGAAAAGACCGCGAGCAAGGACGGCAAGAAGGATTCGGCGCTCGACCAGTTCTGCGTCAACCTCAACGAAAAGGCGCTGGCCGGCAAGATAGATCCGCTGATCGGGCGCGGCCCCGAAGTTGACCGGACGATCCAGATCCTGTGCCGCCGCTCGAAGAACAATCCGCTTTATGTCGGTGATCCAGGGGTTGGCAAAACAGCGATTGCCGAAGGCCTGGCGCGCAAGATCATCGAAGGCGATGTGCCTGAAGTGCTTACCAACGCGGTGATCTATTCGCTCGATATGGGCGCGCTGCTGGCTGGAACGCGCTATCGCGGCGACTTTGAGGAGCGGCTCAAGCAAGTGGTCAACGAGCTGGAGAAGATGCCCGACGCGGTGCTGTTCATCGACGAGATTCACACCGTGATCGGGGCCGGGGCGACCAGCGGCGGGGCGATGGACGCCTCCAACCTGCTCAAGCCAGCGCTGAGCGGCGGGACCATCCGCTGCATCGGTTCGACCACCTACAAGGAATTCCGCAACCACTTCGAAAAGGACCGCGCGCTGCTGCGCCGGTTCCAGAAGATCGACGTCAACGAACCGACGATCGAGGATACGATCAAGATCCTCAAAGGGCTGCGCAGCGCCTTTGAAGAGCATCACAAGGTCAAGTACACCCCCGACGCGATCAAGACCGCGGTCGAGCTGTCGGCGCGCTACATCAATGACCGCAAGCTGCCCGACAAGGCCATCGACGTGATCGACGAGGTCGGCGCGATGCAGATGCTGGTGCCGCCATCCAAGCGCAAGAAAGTGATCACCGCGCGCGAGATCGAACAAGTGATCGCGACAATGGCGCGGATCCCGGCCAAATCGGTCTCGTCCGATGACCGGCAGGCGCTCGAGCATCTCGCCAAGGATCTGAAGCGGGTGGTGTTCGGCCAGGATCAGGCGATCGAAGTGCTGTCGAGCGCGATGAAGCTGTCGCGCGCGGGACTGCGCGATCCCGAAAAGCCGATTGGCTCGTTCCTGTTTTCGGGCCCGACCGGGGTCGGCAAAACCGAAGTTGCTAAGCAGCTAGCCAGCATCATGGGCATCCCGATCCAGCGCTTTGACATGTCCGAATATATGGAGCGCCACTCGGTCAGCCGGCTGATCGGCGCGCCTCCGGGCTATGTTGGCTACGATCAGGGCGGACTGCTGACCGATGCGATCGACCAGCAACCGCACTGCGTCCTGCTGCTTGACGAGATCGAGAAGGCGCACCCTGACCTGTTCAACATCCTGCTGCAGGTGATGGATAATGGCCGGCTGACCGATCATCACGGCAAGACCGTCGATTTCCGCAACGTGGTGCTGATCATGACCACCAATGCCGGAGCCAGCGATATGGCCCGCAACGGCATCGGCTTTGGCGATGTGTCCAAGGAAGACGCCGGCGACGAAGCAGTCAAACGCATGTTCAGCCCCGAATTCCGCAACCGGCTCGATGCGATTGTGCCGTTTGCTTACCTGGGTACCGAAGTGATCGCCCGGGTGGTGGAGAAATTCGTGCTCCAGCTCGAACTGCAACTGGCCGACCAGAACGTCCACATCCAGTTCGATAGCGACGCCCGTGATTGGCTGGGCGCGCGCGGGTATGACAAGCTCTTTGGTGCGCGGCCGATGGCCCGGCTGATCCAGGACAAGGTCAAGCAGCCGCTCGCCGAAGAGCTGCTGTTCGGCCAGTTGCGCCACGGCGGCGAAGTCCATGTCTCGGTCAAGGACAACGCGCTGAATTTTGCGCTGACCCCGGCCCCGCCCAAGCTCGACCGCAAGGCAAAGCGGGCCGCCGCTGAAGCGGCCAAGCCGAAGGCCAGGCGCAAGCCCAAGGCGGCGAGCGAGCCGAGCGGTGAAACCAGCGAATAACCGCCTGCATAGCGGCACAAGTCAGCGGGTGAGACCGGGACGGTGAAGCCCAAACTGTTGACCACCCTGCCGGGCACCACCTTGCCGGTGCTGGGGGCAGACTTGCTGGCCGGGCTGACCGTAGCGATGGTCGCTATTCCGCTGAGCATCGCGATCGCGATTGCATCGGGCGCGCCGCCGGCCACCGGGCTGATAACGGCGATCATCGGCGGCCTGCTGGTCTCGTTGCTGGGCGGGAGCCGGGTCCAGATCGGAGGTCCGACCGGCGCGTTCATCGTCGTGGTCTATGGGGTCATCGCAGCCCACGGCTATGACGGTCTGGTGCTGGCAACGCTGATGGCGGGGGTTATCCTGCTGGTGGGAGGGGTGCTGCGGGCCGGAAACCTGATCGCTTATGTCCCAGAGGCAGTGATCAACGGCTTCACCATCGGCATCGCTGTGATCATCGCCGCCAGCCAGATCAACGACTTGTTCGGTCTGGGAATTGCCAAGGTCCCGGCGGATTTCGTTGAGAAGCTGCCGGCCTTGTGGGCGGTCCGTTCAAATATTAACTGGTCGGCGCTGAGCCTTGGTCTGGCCACCCTGCTGGGCATCGTGGCACTGCGCCGCGTGGCTCCGCGCTGGCCCGGATTGATCGTGGCCATGGCGCTGGCCTCTCTGGCGGTGGTAATCTGGCATTTTCCGGTCGATACGATCCAGTCGCGCTATGGCGAACTGCCGCGCCATTTGCCGCTGCCGGCGCTGCCCGCCGTGTCGGCGGCACGGTTGCTCGAACTACTGCCCTCGGCGCTGACCATCGCTTTCCTTGCGGCGATCGAATCGCTGCTGTCGGCCTTGGTTGCCGACCGGCTGATCGAAAGCCACCACCGCCCCAATGCCGAATTGCTCGCGCAAGGCGCGGCCAATATTGGTTCGGCGTTGTTTGGCGGGCTGCCTGCAACCGGCGCCATTGCCCGGACGGCAACCAATGTCCGCGCGGGCGGCAAGACCCCGCTGGCCGGGGTATTCCACGCGGTGATCATCTTGCTGGTCATGCTGCTGGCAGCTCCCTTGGCGGGCTATCTCGCCATGCCAGCCTTGGCCGCGCTGTTGCTGATTACTGCCTGGAACATGAGCGAGCCGCGCAAATGGGCGGAATACTGGCGCGCGCCGTGGGCCGAACGGGGGTTGCTGCTGGTGACTCTGCTGCTGACCGTGCTGAGCAGCCTGACGATCGCGATTGGCGTTGGCGTGGGGCTGGGACTGGTCTTGCGGATGCGGACTGCGGTGCCTGACCTGTCCGGACCAGAGCGCTAATCCAGCTGCACCAGTTTGTCGCGGCCAGTTGCGCCGCGCAACAAGCGAAGTCGTGACGTCGCCGTGCCCAGGGCCTGCGCCAGTAATTCCAGCACTGCAGTGTTGGCATCGCCGTCGGTGGGTTTGGCCCGCACCTTGATCAGCAGCACGCCCTGGCCCAGTTCAAGCGACTGACTGCGCGCGCCCGGCGTTACGCGCAGCGCCAGTCGCCCGGCCGGATCGGCGAGCGCCCGGATCGCCGCCGCCGCTGGAAAGTCAGTCCGGGGTTTCGCCATCATACAGCGCCGCGTGGTGCTTGGCGTTCTGGACATAATGGCCAACACCCAGCTGCAAGCCGGCGATCATCCGGTCGTCCAGCTCGCGCATGAAGGTCGCCGGACGGCCGCTCCACAGCTGGCGCGCAGGGATGCGCTTGCCCGGCGCGAGCAGCGCTCCAGCCGCGAGCATCGCCTCAGCCTCGATTACGCAGCCGTTCATGGTCTGCGCGGCGAAGCCGACGAAGCCCTTGTCCTCGATCACCGTGCCGTGGATCATCGCCATGTGACCGATCAGCACATCATCGCCGATCAGCGTGGGGAAGCCATCTGGCTTGCCTGGCATTGGCCCGTCGCAGTGGATCACGCTGCCATCCTGCACATTGGTGCGCGCGCCGATCACGATCCGGGTGACATCGCCGCGCAGTACGCAATTGTACCAGATCGACGCGTCTGGCCCGATCTCGACATCGCCGATAATCCGGCAGCCCGGAGCGATAAAGGCGCTGTCATGGATCCGCGGCACTTTGCCGTGGATGCCGATGATGGTGGTGTCAGGCCGGTTCACGTTCAGCGCATCCCCAAGAAGTTGTTCCAGGTAATATAGGGCAGGATCGAGGCAGAGTCATCGCGCCATACTTGCGGCGCCGGTCGGCCCAAAGCGCGCCATTCCGCCCCTGGCACCAGCGCCTTGATCCGGGCGATCTGCGCCGGATCGCGGCTGACCGCCACCCAGCTGGTCGCCCAGTAATCGGTATCAGGCTGCGGGTTGTCCTCGCGCAGCGCCGCAGCCAGCCCGCGCGCCTTAAGTTCGGCGGCGAGCGCCGGTTCAAGGTCGATGAAATTGTTCGAGATGTGGACCATCATCACACCGTGCTCGCTCAGCGCATCGAGGTAGACCCCGAACGCCTCGTGCGTGAACAGATGCAGCGGAACCGAATCGGACGAAAAGGCATCGATCGCGAGCAGATCGAAACTGCCGCGCGGCTGGTGGGCCAGTTCGAGCCGGGCATCTCCCAGCACGATCCGTGCGGCTGGCGCGCACAGCTGCAGGTAGGTGAAGGTGCCGTTGCGCGACAGGCTGACCACCGCCGGATCGATCTCAAACACCGTCCAGCTTTGGCCCGGCTGGGCAAAGCAGGTCAGCGTGCCCGCGCCCAGCCCCAGCACCCCGGCGCGGACTTGGTCACCCAGCAGTTCACGCGAATGACCAAACACGATCCCGGCCCCTGAGTCAGGACCGTAATAGGCCAGGGGCATCCGCGCGCGGGCCGGATCGGTCGATTGCTCGCCGTGGACCGTGGTGCCGTGGAGCAGCGTGCGCATCCGCTCCTCCTTGTGATCGCGCACCGTATAGATCCCAAAATAGCTGCGGGTGCGCTGCCCGGCGCGGGTATCATTCAGCGTATCGAGCCCGCCTTGCGCCAGCATCACCGCGCCGAGCAGGGCGACTGCGAGCCAGCGCCATGGGACCAGTCCCAGCCCGACCAGCGCGATCACGCCCGCTAACGGCCAACGCTGCGGGCGCGAATCGACGTAGAGGTTGGCGCCGTAGAGCATCCAGCACAGCACGCCGCCCGCGATCACCAGCGCGCCCAGCGCCAGCCAGCGCAGTTGCGGATCGAGCCCGGCGGTGCGGCGCCAATCGGGCAACACACCGTGCGGCAGCAGCGCGGCGGCGGCCAGCACCAGCAACGGATATTCCCACACCCAGTCGAACGCCAAAGGCGCAATCAGCGCGGTGAACAGCCCGCCCAGCGCCCCGCCGGCCGACATCGCTAGGTAAAACGTGGTGAGGTGCTCGGCTGCGGGGCGCAGATCGTAGAGCCGTGAATGGAGCGCAGTGCAGACGAAGAACAGCAGCACCACGCTGCAGATCAGCGGCACCAGCCCCATCCAGCCATAGGACACCGCCGCCATCCCGCCGACCGTCAGCACCGCGGCCCAGGCCAGCGCGGCACAGACCCGCGCCGGACCGCGCCAGTCGGCAAAGGCAATCACAAAGCTGAGCAGATAGAGCCCGAGCGGGACCACCCACAGCAGCGGCATGGCGAAAATGTCGGTGGTGAGGTGCGTTGTGGTCGAGAGCATCAGCCCTGAGGGCACCGCGGCCAGCAAGACCCATTGCCCGATCCGCGCGCGCGGAATTGTGTCGGTACCGCCTCCTTGTGGTACCATGCTACCTTGCGCAACAGCTCCCACCGGCATGTTCCAGCGTGCCCGGGCTGACAGCGCGACCAGCACCACCAGCAGCGCATAGCCGCCGGTCCACAGCCAGGCCTGCGCGCGCAGCGGCAACAGCGGCTCGGCCAGCAGCGGATAAGCGATCAACCCGCCAAAGCTGCCCAGGTTCGACGCGGCATAGAGCGCCCACGGCTGCCCGGCAGCGGAATGCGCGGCATACCAGCGCTGCATCAACGGAGCCTGAGCGGATACCGCAAAAAACACCGGTCCCACGCTGAGCGCCAGCAAAAGCGGGACCCACCACACCTCGTTGCCCGGTGGCGGCGGCGGCAATTGCACCAATCCAACCGGCAAAGTCAGCGCGGCCAGGGCAAACAGCGCCAAATGGATCTGCACCTGCCGCCGCAGAGTCAGCCGCGAAAGCCGATGGGCATAGTAATATCCCGCCAGCAGCAGCGCCTGATAAACCAGCATCGCGCTGTTCCAGACGTTGGGCGCGCCGCCCAGCCGAGGCAGCGCCATCCGCGCAACCATCGGCTGGATTAGGAACAGCAGAAAGCTGCCGGTCAGGATCGTGACCGTGAATAGCGCCCCTGCTACTTTGCCCCCGCCAGTAGCGCTGCCCCCCGGCTCACTCATCCGCCGGGCCACGCATCGCGGCTGAGCGCATAAGTCACATGCGGGCGCAGCGGACTATCCGCCGCCAGTTTGGGGTGATCAAAGTCCACCTCTGGCTGATAACGCATCCCGAGCCGAGCCATCACCGCGCGGCTGCGGGTGTTGCCGGTGTGGGTGATTGCCCAGGCCGCATCGTCGGCAAGATTGGCGAACAACCAGCCCAGCGCGCCGCGCGCGGCTTCGGTGGCATAGCCGTGGCCCCAGGTTTCGCGGGCGAGCCGCCAGCCGATCTCGGCCTTGCCGCTGACCGGCCCGTCAGTGCCGCGAATCACCCCACACCAACCGATCAGCACCGCGTCCTCGCGCCGTTCGAGCGCCCAGAAGGTATGTCCGTGGGCGGTTTCCAGCGCGGTAACCCGGTCAATCAGGGCAGCGGTCTGCACGCGATCGAGCACCGGGCCAAGCGTGGCCATGACCTGCGGATCAGCGCAAATTGCGGCAAACGGCACCAGGTCCTCAGGCTGCCATGATCGCAGCACCAGCCGCTCGGTCTCGATCCGCGTGCCGCTCATGCGCCGAGCATCTCTGTTTCACGCCCCGCACGGTAAACGGTCGTGGGATTATCGCTGGGCGGATAGTCAGGATCGACATAGTCGAGCACCGCGCAGCGCGTAAAACCAAGCCGCGCCATCAACCGGGTCGAAGCCCCATTGGAATCGCTGGTTTGCGACCAGATCACGGGCAGGCCGAGCGCCCCGAATCCATGCGCCAGCACTGCGCGCGCCGCTTCACCGGCGAGGCCTTGGCCCCAGAATGGCTCGGCCAAGGTCCAGCCGATCTGCACTGCTTTGCGAATTTCGACTGGGGCGGCAGGTGAATCGATCGAGCACAAGCCGCACTTGCCAACCGGCTCGCCAGTTTCGCGCAGAGTGACTGTCCAGAATCCAAGGTCGCCTCCGATCAGGGCAGCACGGTTTGCTGCAAAGCTGTCTGCGAAGGCCGCAGTGGTCCGGGGCCCGCCCAGATGCCGCATTACCACGGGTGAATTGAGCTGGACGGCTTGCCAGGCCAGGTCCGCCGGTTCGGGCAAGCGCAGGATCAGGCGCTCGCTTGCGATCACGCGCCCAGCAGCCGCGCCGCATGCGCCGCATGGTACGTCAGCACGCCCGACGCGCCGGCGCGTTTGAACGCCAGCAATGTTTCGAGCACCATTGCATCGCGGTTGCCCGCGCCGACTGCTACTGCGGCCTCGATCATCGCGTATTCACCGCTGACCTGATAGGCGAAGACCGGCACCTGAAAGGTGTCTTTTACCCGCCGTACGATGTCGAGATAAGGCAGTCCCGGCTTGACCATCACGCTGTCGGCGCCTTCGGCCAGATCAAGCTCAACCTCGCGGAGCGCCTCTTCGGCATTGGCAGGGTCCATCTGATAAGTCTTCTTGTCGCCCTTGAGCAGCCCGCCCGAGCCAACCGCATCGCGGAACGGACCGTAAAAGGCCGAGGCATATTTGGCCGCGTAGCTCATGATCTGGACATTGGCATGGCCTGCGCCTTCGAGCGCTTCGCGGATCGCCGCGATCCGCCCGTCCATCATGTCCGACGGCGCGATTACATCGGCTCCGGCAGCGGCCTGGTTCAGGCTCTGGCCGACCAGCACATCGACCGTGGCATCGTTGACGACATAGCCGAGGCCATCGACCAGCCCATCCTGCCCGTGGCTGGTATAGGGATCGAGCGCGACATCGGTGAGCACGCCGATCTGCTCGCCGCAGGCCTGCTTGATCGCTTTGATCGCACGGCACATCAGGTTGTCAGAGTTGAGCGCTTCGGCGCCATCGTCGCTGCGGCGCTCGGATTGCGTATTGGGAAACAGCGCCACGCACGGAATGCCCAGTGCCTGCGCCTCGGCCGCGCGCTTGACCACCAGATCAACCGACCAGCGTGATACCCCCGGCAGCGAGCCGATCGGATCTTCGACGCCCACGCCTTCGGTGACGAACAGCGGCCAGATCAGATCCGCCGGAGTCAGCACAGTTTCACGGTGCAAGGCGCGGCTCCAGGCCGAAGCACGGGTGCGGCGCAGCCGCGTGGCGGGGTAAAATCCGGTCATGCCGGGCTTACTAGACGAAGATAATCCGGCGTGGAAGCGGCGACCTCTTTGCGCCAGCAACGGCGGGAACGATCAGGACCGCAGCTTGTCGATCTCACGCCGCGGTGCCGCAACGCCGACGCTGGCCTGACGCGGAGCGAGGCTGGCCATCGCCGCGCCCGGTTTGACCGTCTTGAGCTGGACAACGCGCGCCTTATAGGCCGCCAGCTCGCCCGGATCGACCTGATTGGTGACCGTGAAGGCGACCGTCAGCGGGTTGACCGGCACGCCGCTGCGATAAAGTTCATAGTGCAGATGTGGCCCGGTTGAGAGGCCGGTCGAGCCGACATAGCCGATCACTTGCCCGGCGCGGACATGGCTGCCCGGGCTGACCGCAATCCGGCTCATATGGCCGTAGCCGGTGCCAAACCCGCCGCCGTGCTCCAGTTTGACGAAGTTGCCATGCCCGCCGTGCCAACCGGCAAAAGCCACAGTGCCGTCGCTGACTGCATAGATCGGCGAGCCATAGGCCGCGCCAAAGTCTACCCCGGCGTGGAGCCGCGAATAGCCCAGGATCGGATGGCGGCGGAGCCCGAAGCCTGAAGTGATATGTCCGCCAACCACCGGCATGATCAGCCCGCTGCGCTGCTGGCCCATGCCCGATGCTTCGGCAAATTGGCCGTCCTTGCCCCAGCGCAGCAACTGCGCCTTCAACTGTCCATCGTGCTCCAGCCCGGCGAACAGCAGCTCGCCAACTTGCGCCTCGCCACTGGCGGTGCGGCGGTAGGAAACGATAATGTCAAAGGTATCGCCCGGTTCGATCGCGCTATCGATCGTCATATGTTGGTCGAGCGTTTCGAGATAGAGCTGGATCGCCTCGATCGGCGCGCCGGCCGCGCGGGCCGAAAGGTACAGGCTGGTGCCTACCGTGCCGCGGATCCGTAGTGGGGTGGTGTCGACCGCGATGGCGTGCGGCTGCAGCGACAATACTCCGCCAATCCGGCTGATCGACAAATCAAGATCAAACCGCGCGCGCAGTGCGAGACGCTCAAGCGGGCGGCCCGACCCGGTCAGATTGCCGAGCGAGATATCGACCTGGGTTCCCGGCGTGATCTGATTGATTGGCACGACGCCAGCGATCATCTGCGCGGCGGCGGCAGCATCGCCCGCGCTTAACCCAGCGCGCGCCAGCATGCCTTCAAAGGTATCGCCCTGGCCCAGCGTCGCGGTTAGCTGCACTGAACTGCGTTGCGGTGCGTTACCAGCGGATGCGACCACCGCCGCGGTGGCGCCCATGCGCCGCCCGCTGTCCCCGCCATAGGCCAGCGGCTGGATCATTTGCGCGCGGAATTCCTCACGCTCGGCGGTGCTGACTGGCATGCTTGGCATCGCCGCCATGGCCTTGCTGTCAGGCCAGCAGGAGAAAGCGGCGAGCGCCAGTCCGAGCATCGTCGCCAAACCGCGAAACCAGCGTTTGCTACCGATGTCTTCGGCCAGATCAGGGGCCCAGTCGGTCTGGGCCAGCTGGGTGAGCGCAGCCGCGCGGCGGCTGGAAGCGCGTTTACGCCAGCCCAGAGGTGCGGCCGGCGGTGCGACTTGCGAATGAGTCAGCCCGGCGGCACCCGTAATGGGTCCGCCTTGCCCGAACTCCAGCACTTCGCGCGGCTTGTACAAGTGTGCATCCCCGTTTGGCGCAGCGCCGGCGAGAGCCAGCGAAAACGCCCGGCCTGACTGCACCAGATGTGGTTAAACTTCGCCTAAGACCGCCAGTTTTTTGCGAACATTTGTCGCAGCGGCGGGGATGACCGGCGCGTCTTGCTTGCGGCGTGGGCAAGGCACTGGCAGACAGCCCTGCCCTATGGTCAAGCACAGCGCCGTTGTTCGTCCGTCCCGTCCTGCAGCTCGCGACTCCGCGCAGCTCAAGGCCGTGCTGGGCCCAACCAACACCGGCAAGACTCATCTCGCGATCGAACGGATGTGCGCGCATTCATCGGGCGCAATCGGCTTTCCACTGCGGCTGTTGGCGCGCGAAGTGTATGACAAGGTCTGCGCGATCAAGGGCGCCCAGCAAGTGGCGCTGATCACCGGCGAAGAGCGGATCGAGCCCAAGCAGGCACGTTATCTGCTGTGCACCGCCGAAGCCATGCCGGTCAGCGCCGATCTGGCCTTTGTGGCGCTGGATGAGGCGCAGATTTCTGCTGACCGTGAACGCGGGCATATCTTTACCGACCGGTTGCTCCATGCGCGCGGGCGGGAGGAGACGATGTTGCTCGGCTCGGCCACGCTTGAGCCATTGGTCAAGGCGCTGTTGCCGGAGGCTGAGATCGTGTCGCGCCCGCGCTTTTCCACGCTGAGCCATGGCGGCGCGCGCAAGCTATCCCGGATCCCGCCGCGCAGCGCGATCGTCGCGTTTTCGGCCGAGCAAGTCTATGCAGTGGCCGAGATGCTGCGGCGCTTTCGCGGCGGTGCGGCGGTGGTGATGGGCGCATTGTCGCCCGAAACGCGCAATCGGCAGGTAGCATTATACCAGTCGGGCGAGGTCGATTATCTCGTCGCGACCGATGCGATCGGGATGGGGCTGAACCTCGATATCGAACATGTCGCATTTGCCGGGCTTTCTAAATTCGATGGACAGCGCCAGCGCCGCTTGATCCCCGACGAAATGGCGCAGATCGCCGGACGCGCCGGGCGGTACCAGCGCGACGGAACCTTTGGGACTTTGGCGGGGACCGGCGGCCACGATGCCGAATTCACTTCCGAAGAAGTCTACGCGATCGAGGAGCACCGCTTCGCCCCGCTGACCCGGCTGTACTGGCGCGAGCCTGAGCCCGATTGCAGTTCGCTCAGCAGCCTGATCGCCGACTTGACCCGTCCTCCGTCTCGCCCCGAACTGGTGATCGCTCCCGAAGCGATCGACCTGGCCGTATTGCGGCGGCTGGCCGAGGAGCCTGATCTGGCCGCGAGCCTGCGCGGCACTGCGCAGGTTGCGCGGCTGTGGGACGTGTGCCGCCTGCCCGATTTTCGCCAGCATGGTGCGGAGACGCATTCACGCTTCGTCGCGCGGCTGTGGCAGGATCTGCGCGGCGGGATGCTGGGCGGGGACTATGTCGCCAAGTCGATTGCCGATCTCGATAATCCGGCGGGCGATATCGACACCTTGCAGATGCGGATCGCGGCAATCCGCAGCTGGGCCTATATTGCCCAGCGGCCCGATTGGGTCTTGGCCAAGGAGGAGATGGCCGCGCGCGCCCGCGCCGCCGAAGCCCGGCTGTCGGATGCGCTCCACGCCCGGTTGACCGAGCGCTTCGTCAACCGCCGCACTTCGGTGCTGATGAAGAAACACGGCGGTGACGCCGGGTTGCTGCCGGTCCGGCTGGAGGGCGACGAAGTGCAGGTCGATGGCGAGGCGATCGGGCACCTCGCGGGCTTTCGTTTCCGGATTGACCCGCAAGCGCGACTGGCTGACCGCAAGTTGCTGCTAGCCGCGGCCGAGCGGCACTTGCCCAGTTTGCGGGCCTTGCGCGCGCAAGCATTGATGGCAGCGCTGAGCGAGGGCCAACCGGTGCTGGCATTGAATGGCGCGGCGCTGACCTGGGATGGTGAGGCACTGGCCCAATTGACGGCAGGACGTGCGTTGCTCAGCCCGGGGATCGCGCTCGACCCGGCGCTGGCCGGGCTTGAACCAGCACTCAAACAGCAATTGCTCGAGCAGCTCCAGCTTTGGCTGGCGCAAGCACTCGCGCCGCTGGCCCCGCTGCGGCGGATCGAAGCGGCCAGCGCAGACCGGGTCGCCGGGCCGGAACTGCGCGCGCTGCTGATCCAGCTGGTCGAAGCCGGTGGGATGCTGCCGCGCGAGGGATCGGGGCTTGACCGGCTGGGCAAGGAGCAGCGCGACTATCTGCGCAAGCTGGGGGTGCAGGTCGGCGCGCTCGATCTGTTCGTGCGTGACATGCTCAAGGTCGCGGCGCTGGCGGCGCGGCGAACTTTGTTGGCGGCACGCGGCGTGGCCAGCGCCGCGCCGGTGCCAGGGATGGCGCCGGTGCTGACGCTGCCCACCGCAGCGCAAACCCCGCCCGGCTATCGCCGCCTCGGTCCGCAGGCATTGCGGCTCGATATTGCGGAAAAGCTGGTCCGCGCCGCGCATGGCGTGCGGGTGACGGCAGCGGGCAAGACCTTTGTGCTCGATCCGGCACTGGCCGTGTCAACCGGCCTTGCAACTCCGGGCTATGCGCAGCTGCTGCGGCTGGCCGGGTTCAAGCCGATCATGCCGCGGCCACTGCGGCCCGGGATGTTTGGCCCGGCGCAGCCGCCGCGCTGGCGCTGGGTTCCAGCCCGGCGCCCTGATCCGGTTGCCGATTCGGTTCCGCCCCCGCCGCGCGGCGGAAATGCCTTTGCCGAACTTGCGCTGCTGCTGCGGTGATGCGGATCGACAAAGCGCTGTGGTTTTTGCGGCTGGCCCCGAGCCGGACGTTGGCCCAGCAACTGATCGAGCGCGGACACGTCCGGCTCAACGGACGGCGGATCGCCAAGCCCAGTGTCGCGGTCAAACCCGGCGATGTGCTGACCTTGCCGCTGGTCCCACAAGTCAAAGTCATCGCGCTGGAGCAGCTGCCCAGCCGGCGCGGACCAGCCGATGAAGCACAAAGCTGCTACCGCGTGCTTGACGAGCGCGCGGCAAATCCCATAGCAGGTACCGTTGAAGAAGATCATTCCTTTGGGGACCCGTTACCATGACCTATGTCGTCACCGACGCCTGCATCAAATGCAAATATATGGACTGCGTCGAGGTCTGCCCCGTCGATTGCTTTTATGAGGGCGAGAATATGCTCGTCATCAACCCCAGCGAATGTATCGATTGCGGCGTTTGCGAACCGGAATGCCCGGCCGAGGCGATCCTGCCCGATACCGAAAGCGGCCTCGAACAGTGGCTTGAGCTCAACACCAAGTTTTCGGCCGAATGGCCCAACATCACCACCAAGAAAGACTCGCCCGCAGATGCCGACGAGTTCAAGGGCGAGGACGGCAAGTTCGACAAGTTCTTCTCGGCTGAACCGGGTGAGGGCGACTAGGCGCACCTTTGCGCCCAGCCCTGCGCTACGTAGCGTAACCCGCACAAATCGGCGGCGACTATCTCGCCTCTGGTAATTTTGTTGCGGGCATGCTATATAATCATCCTCGGGCCGCAGGATTCCTCCTTCCTGCAGTGACTACGCATTTTTGAAAGGCAGGATTCGAACAGGTTTGATGGCACCACCGGGACCCGGCCTGTCCGCGCCCCGCATGGCAAAGCGATTGACCCTGATCCGCGCCTACTGGCCGGCTCGAACCTGCAAGCGAAAGGACGTTCCATGGTGACCAAGGCGCAGGCCTTTGATGTCGGTGACTACGTTGTTTATCCCAAGCACGGTGTCGGACGGGTGGTTGAACTGCTCGAGCAGGAAATCGCCGGGATGCAGCTTGAACTCTATGTGTTGCGCTTTGAAAAAGAGCGCATGACCCTGCGGGTGCCCGTCAGCAAGATCGAATCGATCGGCATGCGCAAGCTGTCGTCGGACAAAACCTTGCGTGAAGCGCTCGAAACGCTGACCGGCAAGCCCAAGGTGAAGCGCACCATGTGGTCGCGCCGCGCACAGGAATACGAAGCCAAGATCAATTCGGGCGATCTCGTCTCGATTGCCGAGGTGACCCGCGATCTGTTCCGCGCTGACGATCAGCCCGAGCAGAGCTATTCCGAACGGCAGATTTTCGAAGCCGCCTCGTCGCGCCTCGCGCGCGAGCTGGCCGCGATGGAAAAGACTGACGAGCCTTCGGCGCTCAAGAAGATCCTCGAGATCCTCAACGAGCATGCCCCCAAGTATTACGCCGAAGCCGCAGCCGCCGCTGCTGTCTAAGCGTTTTCCGCATTGAGTTCGGGATGGGCCGTCCGCCGGGGCGGCCCTTTTTGAATGGGCGCAAGCTATTCGCTCTTGCGCAACCCGCCTTGCTGTATTAGATCATTAATACACAACGCGGAGTCCAGCCATGAAGTTCGACAAATTCATCAAAGCCCTTGCCCCTGTGCTCGCCATTGCCATCGCTGCCAGCGTTTCGGGCTGCGACCGCAAGGTCAAAATCGATACCGACACCGGCAAGGTTACGGTCACTGGCAGCAGCGATGGCAAGAAGCTGTCTGAACTCGATCTCAGCGGCCCGGCCCCGACCGAACTCGTGCTGGCCGGACCCGATGAGGTCCAACTGACTCAAGGTGACAAGCTGGCGATCACGGTTGACGGCGATGCTGACGCCGCGGCCAAGCTGCGCTTCAACCTGAAGGACGGCACGCTCAGCATCATGCGCGATGGCAAGTGGTTTGGCGGCGATGGCGGCAAGCTGGCAGTGGTCCATGTCACCATGCCTGCACCCACGGACATCACCATGGCCGGGTCGGGCAAGATTACCGCCCCGGTACTGGCCCGCGAAGCCAAGGTCACCGTCGCCGGCTCCGGCAATATCGAATCGCCTGGCATTGCCGGTGATTCGCTGGAACTGACGATTGCTGGTTCAGGTAATTTCAGAGGCGCGGGCTCGGTCAAGAAGCTCGACGTAACTGTGGCCGGGAGCGGTTCAGCTGCGCTGGCCGGGATGAAGGCCGACAGCGCCAATTTGACCATCGCCGGATCGGGCAATGCTGACTTCGCCTCCGATGGCGACGTTGAGGCGACCATCATGGGTTCGGGCACGGTCAAAGTCACCGGCCGCGCCCGCTGCAAGGTCAGTTCGATGGGTTCGGGCACGCTGATCTGCGAGAACGGCGTAACTGACAGCGATGCCGATGAAGACGAAAACGGCGCACCTGCTGCCCCAGCGGCGCCTGCTACGCCAGCGGCACCGAAAAAGCCCTGATCAACTAGCTCGCGGCCCGGCGCAGGCGGTCATTGATCGCTGCGCCGAGGCCGCTGCCGGGAATCTGAGCTACTGCCACACGCGGCTGCGGCGCAGCGGCGGCACGGTGCAACGCGGCGTAAAGCTGCGCCGCTGCTTCCGCCAGATCGCCCGCCGGGCTGAGGTTGATGTGGCCCTCCACCGCGTCAAACCCGATCAAGAATTCATCCGGCTCGGCCGTTTCGGCATCCAGCCGCAGCGGCTTGCCAGGCGAATAGTGGCTCGCCAGCTGCCCAGGTGCTTCGATTTTTGCTGACGTCATGGGAGCAGGCGGGCCGCCCAGAACTTCAGAAATCTCCGCTTCACTGATCGGACCGGGGCGCAGAAGTTGCCAGATGCCACCTCCGCGCAGGGCGACAATCGTGCTTTCCAGCCCCGCCGCGCAGCGCCCGCCATCGAGCACCAGGGCGATCCGTCCGCTCAACGAGTCCGCCACATGCACCGCCTCGGTCGGGCTGACTGAGCCGCTGCGATTGGCCGAAGGTGCAGCCAGCGGGAGACCGCACTGCGCCAGCACCGCACGCATCACCGGGTGCGCCGGACAGCGCAAGGCGATGGTCGAAAGGCCAGCGGTCACTGCAGGGGCGATGGCCGCACCATCCTTCAACGGCAGGACCATGGTCAGCGCGCCGGGCCAAAAGGCAGCGGCCAGCGCCCGCGCGCGATCATCGAACTGCGCCAGCTCTGCGGCTTGGCTAACATCCGCCACGTGCACGATCAGCGGATTAAAGCTGGGCCGTCCTTTGGCCGCATAGATTGCCGCTACGGCATCGCCGCGGTCGGCCCGCGCCGCAAGGCCGTAAACCGTTTCTGTCGGCAGCGCGACCGGCGCTCCAGCCTGCAGCAGCGCGCAAGCTGATGCTATTCCCGCCGGATCGGCCGGCCGGATCGCAGGACCTGGATGCTTGCGGGACATGCCGCCGCGCTATAGGCGATACAGGGTAAAGCCAAGAAAAAGCGCGAGACCAGCCCATGGAATATACCGCCCCCACTGCCGATCAGGTTCTGGCCATCCGCGTCAACGCCGGGATCGCAGAGCTTGCCGCGCATGACCGCTTCGCCGCCGCCAGCCCCGATATGGTCGAAGCGATTGTCGAAGGCATCGGGCAATTCGCCGCAGGCGAATGGGCGCCGCTCAACCGCAAGGGCGATCAGGAGGGCGCCAAGCTGGCGAATGGCGTAGTCAGCCTGCCCGATGGATTTGCCGCCGCCTATCACCACTACGTCGAGCAAGGCTGGAACGCGATTGCAGGCGATACCGAGTTCGGCGGGCAAGGCTTGCCATTCACGCTATCTGCCAACGTCATCGAAAACCTGGGCACGGCCAACATGGCATTCGGGCTGCTGCCGATGCTCACTGTCGGCGCGATTGAGGCAATCAGCCACCACGGCAGCCCTGACCAGAAAGCCGCGTACCTTGCCAAGCTGATCAGCGGCGAATGGTCCGGGACCATGAACCTGACCGAACCGCAGGCCGGATCGGATGTCGGCGCGCTGCGCAGCACCGCCACGCCTATCTCAGTAGGTGAGCACGCGGGCAAATATCTGATCAAGGGCACCAAGATCTATATCACTTGGGGTGAACATAATCTCGCCAGTAACGTCGTCCACCTCGTGCTGGCACGAACACCTGATGCCCCTGCCGGAACGCGCGGGATCAGCTTGTTTGTGGTGCCAAAGTTCCTCGTTGCCACGGATGGCAGTCCGGGCGCGCGCAACGATCTGCGCTGCGTCAGCCTCGAGCACAAATTGGGCATCAATGCCTCGCCAACCTGCGTGATGAGCTTTGGCGACAACGACGACTGCATGGGCGAATTGATCGGGCGTGAGAACGAGGGCCTCAAAGCCATGTTCACGATGATGAATTCGGCGCGGATCAACGTTGGCAACCAAGGCGTGCAGATCGCCGAGCGCGCACTGCAGGCGGCGCAGTACTATGCGCGCGAGCGGGTCCAGTCGGCCCGCGCCGGATCAGCCGACAAGGCCCCGGTCGCGATTATCGAGCATCCCGATGTGCGGCGGATGCTGCTGCGGATGCGCGCGCTGACCGAAGGCGCGAGGGCGCTGCTTTATTACACCGCTGGCCTCGTTGATCGCGGCACGCTGGGACTGCCCGGCGCGGCTGAGCGCGCCGATTGCCTGGTGCCGATGCTCAAAGCCTGGGGCACCGACATCGGCTGCGAGGTCGCCAGCATCGGTGTGCAGATCCACGGCGGGATGGGCTTTATCGAGGAAACCGGCGCAGCGCAGCATTACCGCGATGCGCGGATCGCGCCGATCTATGAAGGCACCAACGGCATTCAGGCCGCCGATCTGGTCACCCGCAAGCTGGGCTATGCAGGCGGCGCGGTCTTGGTGTCACTGTTTGCCGACATTGCCCGCGAATGCAGCGACGTGCCCGAGCTGGCCGGACTGGCGCAAGACTGCGCCGGGATCGCCCGGTGGATGAGCGATAGCGCCAGCCTCGATGACAAGCTGGCGGGCAGCACCGCGTTCTGCACCATGGCCGCGGTCGCAGTGGCGGGCTGGCAGCTGCAGCGTCAGGCCAGCGCAGTTGGTGCCGAGGACGGATCACTCACCGCCAGCAAGCCGGTGATCGCACGCTATTTCGCCGAGCACTTGGTGCCCGAAGCGCGCGGCCTGAAAGCTGCGGCAACCGCCGGTGCCGGGCTGCTCTATGCGCTCGACAGCGCCGCCTTGGCCGGATGAACCGCAACGACGACATGCTGGCGCGGATCGCGGCGGCGCTCGAGCGGCTGGCCCCTGCGGCCCCGGCTGAGACCGACTGGCTGAGCTCCCCGGCTTATGTCTGGCACGGCGAAGCGCTCGCCGTCGCGGCGATTGGCGCGCCGCCGCTCGAGCTGCTCAAAGGTATCGACGCCCAGAAAGAACTGGTCAGCACCAACGTGGCGCGGCTGGCGCGCGGTCATGCCGCGCATGACATGCTGCTGTGGGGCGCGCGCGGGATGGGCAAGTCAGCCTTGCTCCGCGCCGCCGTAATCGCCGCTCAGCTCAGCGCGCCGGGACAGATTGCCTTGGTGCAGGTCGCCCCCGAAGCACTGACCAGCTTGCCCGCGCTGTTCCCGGCGCTAAGCACTGTCCCTCGGCAGTTCCTGGTGTTTATCGACGATCTCGGGTTCGAAGAGGGCGACAGCACGGGCCCGCGCGCGCTCCGTTCCGCGCTTGAAGGCGGGGTCGAAGCGCGGCCCGGCAGCGTCCGGCTGGCGGTCACTGCCAACCGCCGCGCGATTGTGCCGCGCCACTTGTCCGAACAGGATGATCCGATCAATCCGCGCGACGCGATCGACGACCGGCTCGCACTGGCCGACCGGTTCGGGCTGTCAATCGGGTTCCATAATTGCAGCCAGGATGATTACCTGGAGATCGTCGCCGGATATTGCGCCGCACACGAACTGGGCTGGGAGCAAGCCGAGGCGCTGGGATGGGCCAAGCAGCGCGGAGCCCGCTCGGGCCGAGTGGCCTGGCAATTCGTCACCGAGCTGGCCGGACGCGCCGGGCAGCAGTTGTAACAGCTATTGCTGCTTGACCACCGTGTCGTCTTTCAGCTTGGCCGAATAACGCGCGTAGGGATCATCGCTGATCGTGCGCTGCGGCGGCAGGCGCTGCGCCTTGAGCGCGGTGAGCGGCGCGGTCGGCGCGGTACCCGGGGCAATCACCCGCCAGATAACGCCGCCGGTGTCATCGCTGACCAGCAGCGCGCCATCTTTGGCAAAGCCGACCCACACCGGGCGGCCGTGGGTGCCGCCCTGGCCATTCAAAAAGCCCGTCAGCAGCGGCAGTGGCTTGCCTTGCGGGTTGCCGTTGGCATCGAACCGCACGAACACTACGTCATAACCCGATAGCGGAGTGCGGTTCCATGATCCGTGCCGCGCGATCACCGCGCCATTGGCAAAGTCTGGCCCCAATCGCTCGCCACCGGTAATGAAGGCCAGCCCCAGCGGAGCGACATGCGCGCCCAACGCGTATTCAGGCTTGCGGACGTAATCGTCGAAGTAGTCAGGCGGGGCCGACACAACGCGGTCATCGTCGTGCGTCTTCCACCACACCCACGGCCAGCCGTAATGCGCGCCAACCGGAACGTTGGTCAGATAGTCAGGGACCAGATCCGGCCCGAGCTGATCGCGCTCGTTGACCACCACCCACAGCTCACCGGTCGAAGGGTTCCAGGCGAGCCCGTTGGGATTACGCAGGCCGTTGGCGTACTGGCGCGGCGCGCTTTGCGAACCCAGTTCCTTTTCCCAGATCGCAGCGCGGCCCTTTTCAGCATCCATGCCCTTTTCGGCGATATTGGTGGACGATCCGACCGCGACGTAGAGGTGCTTGCCATCTGGGCTGATCAGCAGATTGCGCATCCAGTGATTGCCGCTGCCCGGCAAGTCCATCACCTTGTGCGGTTCACCGGTCAGCGCGGTTTCGCCAAGCTTATACGGGAAGGCGAGGACAGCGTTGTGGTTGGCGACGTAAAGCACGTCATCCCGCCAGGCGAGGCCCGAAGGCGAGGCTAGGCCATTGCCGGTCCGCAAGGCAAAGCGCTGTTCGGCCTTGCCGTCGCCATCACCATCACGCAGCAGCACCAGCGCATCAGGCGAGCCCTGATTGGCCCCGGCGCGCTTCATCAGCATCTTGCCGATCATCGCGGTCACGCCCGAACCAAGGTTACCCGCAGGCGCATCAGCTTCGGCCACGATCACATCGCCATTGGGCAAGGTGTAGATCACGCGCGGATGATCGAGTCCTTCGGCAAAGCGCGTTACCGCCAGGCCTTTGGCAGGGGTAGGAGCTTCATTCGCGCCCCAGCCGATTGACTTGGCGATCGAAACCGACGGAATCTGCTCAGCCTTGGGCTCAACCAGCACCGGATCGCGGCCCGACAATTCATCGAGCGTGTGCTGCGCCGGGGTGCCGCGCCAGATCCAGAACAGGAACCCCCCGACTACCAGCAGGAACACGGCGAGAGCGACAAGGAGCTTGCGTTTGGTCGACATGATGCAAGAGATAGGCGAAGGCTGCGGCGGCGGCAACCATTCGCGAGGCTTTGGGTAAGACAATGTATCAATTCGCCCCCGATCCGCAGGAATCCAAGTCCGAACTGTACCGCGAACTGGGGCTGGCGGCGGCCGCACTGGTCGATGGTGAGCCCGATCCGGTTGCCAACATGGCCAATCTGGCCGCGCTGATCTGGCAATATGTGCCGCAATTGAATTGGGCCGGGTTCTACCGCGTGGTCGATGGCGCGCTGGTGCTGGGTCCATTCCAGGGCAAGCCGGCCTGCCTGCGGATTGCCTTTGGCCAGGGCGTCTGCGGCACCGCTGCGGCCAGCGGCGAGACGCAATTGGTGCCAGATGTCCATGCCTTTCCAGGGCACATCGCCTGCGACGGCGATAGCCGCTCCGAACTGGTGGTACCGATCAAGCGCGGCGGCGCAGTAGTCGCGGTGATCGATCTGGACAGCCCAGACCTCGCCCGCTTTGACGCAGACGATGCGCGCGGGATCGAGGCGCTGGCCTCGGCGATCGCGGCGGCGGTCTAGGCGCGGGACTGCGCTTCAAAACGGTACGCGTGGATGCTTGGCGGTTGACGCGGCGCGTCAGGAGGTAGCCAATGCAGCGCTGATCTGAAGGAGCCCGCCATGTTGATACGCCGCCTCTCCCCATTGGTGCTGCTGGGCGCCGCGCTGCTTGGCGCTGCGCCGCTGGCCGCGCAGAGCCTGCCGCCGCAGCCCCCTGAAGAGACCGAGCAGGTCTCCGCCTTCGATCAGGCCCGCGCCAACTGGCTGACCGAATGCACCTGGAACCAGTCAAGCGGCCGCCGCAGCCGGGCCGAGGCGCGCGAATATTGCGAGGCCTATCTCGCCAATCGCACCGGCTACAGCGCGCCATTTTCGCAGGACGCCGGGCCGGACAGGTCGGATGTCCAGGCCGGGGGCGGAGGCACGTATTATTCCCCCTCAGCCCCGCCTCACCAGGTCCATAGGACCAGGGCCCGCCGCTTGAGCAGCCCGGGGCTGGAGCGCCAGCAAGCCGCCTGGCGCGAACGCTGCGAGGCGATCCTGCGCCAGTAGCGACCGGGTGAAAGCCGCAGCGCGGCATGCACCAGATCGGGACAGCTACAACTCAGCATGCTTACCAAGCTTGGAATTACGCGGCTGACGATGCTAAATTCCAGGTTAACACCGGATTCGCCCGGTCATTTCAGGGGATTGCCATGAAGTCTCGCCGTGTTTGCCTGCCGCTGCTGAGCGTGCTCTCATTGGCTTTCGCCGCGCCCGCTCTGGCGCAGTCGATGCCACCGCCCCCACCTATGCCCATGCCGATGCCCGCCGCCGTCGATGCCGAAGGCCGCACTTACGGCGATGCCGCGCCTGACATGCGCCCTCAATGGCACGGCGAGCCGCAGCGTCAGCCCGGCTACGATCAGGCTGGCTATCAGCAAGACCGCGCTGGCTGGCTGGCTGAATGCCGCCGCCATCACGGCAATCGCAACACCGTGGGCGGCGCCGTGGTTGGCGCGGTTGTCGGCGGCGTGATCGGCAACCGGGTGGCTGGCAGCGGCAACCGCACGGTCGGCACGGTGGTTGGCGCCGCAGCGGGCGGAATCGCGGGCGGAGCAATCGGCAGTGCCGCCGATCGCCGCAACGCGCGTGACTATTGCGAGGCCTACCTCGACCAATACACCTCCCAGCCGGGTTACGGGCAGCAAGGTTTTGGCCAGCAAGGAGTCAGCTATGGCTATGCGCCGATGATGGTGATGGTGCCGGTGATGATGGTGCCGGTCGCCACTGCTCAGCAGCGCGAGTGCAAGGAAACGATCGTCACCGAGGAATGGGTCACCGTCACCGAAAAGCGCCGCGTGCGGTATATCCCGCCGCGTCATTATCGCGCGGTGCCTGACAAGCGGGTGCGGATCGTGCCGGACAAGCGCGTCCGGGTGAACTGAGCCAACCGGCTTGAGTGCATATCAAAAGGGGGCCAACCGGCCCCCTTTTTCATGGATCCCGCGCCGCCTTACAGCTTGCGCCCGATCAGCTCTTTCATGATTTCATTGGTCCCGCCAAAGATCCGCGTCACGCGGGCGCTGCGCCAGGCGCGGGCAATCGGGTATTCGTTCATATAACCCGCGCCGCCATGCAGTTGCAGGCACTTGTCCATCACTTCCCACTGCAAGTCAGTGTGCCACAGTTTGGCCGCTGCGCCTTCCTCAGGGGTCAGCTCGCGCTTCAAGTGCCGGGCCAGCGCCCAATCAAGGTGCGCCCAGCCGACCTGCAGCTTGGCCTTCAGGTCAGCCAGCACGAACCGCGAGTTCTGGAAATCGAGAATCGGTTTGCCGAAGGCCTTGCGCTCGCGGGTATACTCCACAGTATCGTCGAAAGCGCGCTGCGACGAGGCCTGCGCCGACACCGCGATAGAGAGGCGCTCCTGCGGCAGCTCGCTCATCAAATAAATGAACCCTTTGCCTTCTTCGCCCAGGCAATTGGTGATCGGCACGCGGACGTCTTCAAAGAACAGTTCGGACGTGTCGGCCTCATCCTGCCCGATTTTGTCAAGGTTGCGGCCGCGCTTGAAGCCATCGCGGTCTCCCTCGACCAGCACGATCGAGAGGCCCTTCCAGGCCGGCTGCACTTCGGTATCGGTCTTGACGCAAACCAGGATCAGATCGGCGTTCTGGCCGTTGGTGATGTAGGTTTTGCTGCCGTTGATGACATAGTGATTGCCATCCTTTTTGGCGGTGGTGCGCATCGCTTGCAAATCGCTGCCGGTGCCCGGCTCGGTCATCGCGATCGCAGTGATCACCTCACCCGCAATCATCTTGGGCAGCCACTTGGCCTTTTGCTCGGCCGAGCCATATTTGACGATGTAACTGGTGACGATGTCCGATTGCAGCGAAAAGCCGGTGGTGACGCGGCCGTAATAGGCGCTCTCTTCATCGACGATCGCGTTATAACCAAAGTCGAGCCCCAGCCCGCCGAATTCCTCCGGCACGGTCGGGCACAGCATGCCTAGCGCCCCGGCCTTGGGCCACAGCGCCTTGGGGACGATGCCATCGTCGGCCCATTTGGCCTGATTCGGCGCAACTTCGGCTTCGAGGAACTTGCGCACGGTCTGGCGAAACGCCTCGTGATCTTCGGTGTAGGCAGTGCGGGCGAGCAAATCGAGCGACATGGTGCATCCTCTCAGCAAATCAGCTGCTGAACGGCCTAATCCCCGTGCGGCGCAGCGGTCAACCGGAATTTAACCGCGCGATTAAGAGGCCGCTGCAATAACGGTGCAGTCACGGCCCTTGCGCCATTGGCGGTGCGGTGGGCAGCGCCTCCAGCCGGATCCGGCCGAGCCGCTGCGAGGAATGGGCGCCATCGATCCGCAGCGGCTGACCCAGCGCGCGCTGGACCCCGATCGCCGTCGCGCTTGGTGCCCCGACCTGCAGCCGGTAATCGCCATAAGGCACTGTATCAAATAGCAAATAGCCATCGAAATCGCTGACGGTCTGATACAATACGTGCCCCGCTGGATCGAGCAGCTCGATCGTCACTCCGCTCTGCGGCTGTCCATCCGGACCCAGCAAGGTCGCCTCAACCTCGCCGGTCGGGGATAGCGGCAACAGCACTTTTGCAGCAATCCCCGGCCGCGGCACCACGACGATACCCTGGCCCTTTGGCCGCAGCAGCGGATCGGCAAGACTGCCGGCGTCAATCGAGACCAGCACCGGGACATAAGGCGCCAGCCCGTCGATCATAGTCAGCCCGGCGGCGTTGGTCGGCTTGTCGCTGTGGTGGAACCCAGCTTCGACGGTCACGCCGTCGACGCCCGGCTCGTCCGCCTGGTGCAGCCCGTCGCCATTGTCATCGCGGAACACTTCGACCGTGGCCTGCCCTTGCGCCGCCAGCCGGTCACGCGAGAGACGCCAGCCGCCGTCGACGGGATCGGGCCCAAGGCTGAACGCCAAGGTCAGTCCAAAGGCCAGATTGCCGTGATTATCGACCGAACCTTCGCCGCGCAGCGCAAACCGGGGGAATTGCCGGACATAGCCGAGCGAGAGCGACTGCCGGTCGGACGGCGCGTCGATATCGTAAGATGCGCGCAGGTTTGAAGTGCGGCCCAGCGGGGCCTCGAGCACCAGTTGCGCCTGCTGGAAGCCGGGCCGATTGCCATCCAGCCCAAAATGCACCTGCCCGCGCAATTTGACCCGGCCCAGATTGGTGTTGCCGAGCAAGCCGAGCGCATTGCCCTGCACTTCGATCGCGGTCAGCGCCGGATCGCCCGACGCGGTGCGGTGGAGCAGCTCGACCGTCAGTGCAGCGCGGCTGACCCGCAGCGAACCGTGGAGCAAGGCTTCGGTCACGCGCACGCCGCGCCGGCTGAGCGTCTGGCGGTAGCCCGCTTCGACCGGCAGATGCCACCCGCCAAGGTGCACAGTACCGCCCAACCGGAGATTGACCTCGCTGCGCTGCTGCGCGCCGACCAGCTCGCTGTCGAAATCGCCCAGCACCCAGGTCACTTCGCCCGAAAAGCGGACCCCGCCCAATTTCCCGATCGTTTCGCCGCGCAGCGCCGCTCCCGCGCCAAACTGCTGCGCGGCCGAAACTTGCACCAAAGCTGGTCCGACCGAACGCCGCACCACGCCTTCAAGATAGTGACGCCGCCGCCCGGTGAACACGCTGCTGTTATACGACAGTCCGATCGTGGTCCGGCGATCGATCCCGCGCTCAACCCCGCCGCCCCAGCGCCAGCCGCTGCCCGGATCTGGCAGCGAACCCGTCTGGCGCGATTGACCAATCAAATCATGATCTTGCTCGACCGCTCCGACCCAGTACCAGGTCTTCCCGGCCGGCAGATTTTCGATCCCGACCGGCATGGTCGAGCGTTCGTGGCGGACCTGGCCTTGCGGGCCGTGAAGCACGACATCGAATTCATTATCGCCGAAATCGAGCTCGACATCGGCAAATTCGTAACGGCCATCGCCGCGGTCCGATTGATAAGCGCGCAATTCGCCATTGCGGTACAGCTCGACATCCCAGCCTGCGGGCAAAATCCCGCGAATCGTGGTCAATCCGAACCGCGACGGCAGGTTCAGCGGGCGATTGGTTACAAAGGCCCCGCGCCCATAGGAGCTTTGCGCTGACAGCGCGCTGGAGGGCGTATCGACATCACCGAACGCGAAACTGGTCGCCTTGAGCGGGCCGAGCAAGCCAGCATCCGGATCGTTGCGATAAAGCCGCAGCCGCAGCGCATCGGGCAGCGGGCTGTTGCTGCCGGATATCCGGGCGTCATAGCTCAACCCGGCGACTTCACCGCTCGCCAGCGCCTCATACTGGATTTGCCCGCCGCTGCGCTGGTTCCACTGCGCCTGGACCTGCACATCGACCGATGGAGTGCGCCAGGTCCGATACGGTGCATCGGCATGCGGCATTGCGGCAAGGTCAAATTGGGTATTTTGCGGCTTGCGAAGTCGCGCGGCGCGACTTTTACGCTCGATCGCTTCAAGAAACGGCAGTTTCTGGTCCGAATCGAGCCGCACCACCAGATTACTGAGATCGGGCTTGAGCCGCACCCCCAGCCAGCCCGACAAGGCATCGAGGTTCATGCACCAGCCTTCGGACGTGTCGCGGATCGCCCCGTCGGCGATTTCACGCTTTCCGTTCACGTTTTGTACTGTATTAGAATCGCGGTCGATAGTAAGTTTCTGATCTTCCGCGAACAACCAGCCAGTTGCGCGGCGCGACTTCTTGTCGAGCCGCACCGGCAGGTCGAGCGCCTGGATCAAATCGCCGAAATCGACGCAGACCCCCTCGGGCGTCTGATAGCCGCGCAGTGGTTCGCCAATCTTGTATTGGCCCGATTGCAATTCGAGCAGCAGCGCATCGTCCTCGCTGGGCGACCAGCTGTCCGCCTGGCTCGGTGCGGCCCACACAGCAAAGGCCGCCGCGATTAACGCAGCGGCTGTTCTGATCCGGGTCGCTTTGCGCGCCATGACGTCAGTTTGTTTCCTAAGTCTCTGAATTAAAGCATTATCATGGAAAGACCGCGGAGACTTCGGCGATCAGTGCGCCGCCGTTTTCGGGCAACTCGCGATACTCGATCTTGACCGGTCCTTTGACCTTCGCGAGCTGCTCAGGGCTCAGCGGGATCTGCGCCTTGCGGTGCGTAATTTCGGGATAGACCGCGATCCCGCGCAACTCGAACAGCACCTCGCCGCGCGCGCTCTTGCCGATCAGCGTGCCATAGACCGAGCGCTGACCGGCGCGGGTCAGGTCGAGTTCGATAAAGGCCCCATTCGCGGCCTTGATCAGGTGCGGGCCAGACAGCGTCGCGCTGCCATCGAGTTTGCCGCGGCGGACAAAGACCGGAATGGTAATGCCATAGACCGGGATCAGTTTGATCGAGACGCCGGCGGCCGGCTCGGCATTTGCTGCCTCAGGCTTCAGCGCGGCCGGAACGGCGCGAAAGTTCAGATGCACCCGGTATTCACCGTCCGGCAGTCCAGCGGGTGGACGGATCGAGATCCGCACTGCCTGGGGTTGCCCCGGCAGCAGCGTGACCCGGCGCGGGGCGAAGGTGATCATCGCCAGCGCCGCCTGTTCGGCTGGGTTAGCGTTTTCCTCGGTAACTTCGGTGAAATCGCCGTCCTCACCCATCCGGCGCAATTCGGCCGAGATGCGATAGGTTGCGGGTTCGGTGCCGATATTGCTCAGCACCACTTCGGCGCCGCCGCCATTGTTGATGATGATCCGCGTCGGTGCGACCAGCAGATCCCCTTGCGCCACTGCTGGGGTACCCAGCGCCGCGAGCGTCAAGACCGCCGCGCCCATGGACCCACGTAATAGCTTGGAAACCAGCAACATTTGCTTCCCCTGAACGGTTACCGCAACGCCACCAATGCGCTACGGGAATTCACCTGCTGGGATAAGGAAACAAGGTTAATTTCTGGCTAACCAAGCCCGCCTTTGGCGGTGTTTGGGGGATGAGAACGCAAAAAGACCGCACCCGCAGTGACGCGGATGCGGCCCTCAATTTCAGCCCGGTTCGGGGCTAAAACTGCTTATTGATATTCGACCGAGACGACGAAGCTGCCGCTGTAAACGCCGGCAGCCTGGGCCGAACCAACCGTCAGGCGTCCGCCGACGTTGAAGTTCGCTTTGCCGGTGGTTGCATTGAGCTGGAAACCGCCAACCGGATCAACGTCAAACGAATCGAGCGTCATGGTGTTGGTCGAGGTGGTCACGCCGCCCAGATACAGGGTCGATGCAGCGGTAGGCAGGGTCACGATGACCGAAGCACCCTTGCTGCCGGTGACGGTGAAGCCAGCCGGAGCGCGCGTACCGGCCCAGATGACCGAACCGGTCTGTGAAACAGTGCTATCCCCGTGAACCGTCACGGTGCCGCCGATGTTCGCAGCAATCTGACCGAAATCGAGCGCCGAGTCGGCGGTCACGGTCAGCGACTGCAGGATCTCGGCAGTGGCAGTGGCGGTCGCCGTAGCAGCGGCCGAAGCCGCAGTTGCGAACGAGGTGGCGGCGAGAGCAGCAGCAACGGCTGCAAAGCGGAGCGACTTACGCATAATTTTCTGGTCCCTACTTTATAAATTAGCCAGCAGCGCAGGCGCTGCACCGAATGGCTGGCATACCCCCCATCCGCAGCACCCTAAGTAGGATTACAGTGTTCAGTCTTTGCTTTTAGGCTTGGTTAACGCGCCAAGGCCCAATCTTAACTTTTGGCTAGTGAAAACCCCTAGATGTCACCGCCGGTGAGGCGCTGACAGATCAGATCGAGTTGATCGAGTGTACGGTAACGGATCGTAACTGCGCCCGATCGTGGGTCCGCGTCCGTATTGATCCGCACTGAAAGGCCTAGGAACTCCTCAAGATGGCTCTGCACCGCGGCTATATCTGCCGAGGCGGCCGGGTCGCGGTCACTGCGCGCGCGGCGCGGCGCGCTAGCAGGCGCCTGGCCGCGCCGCACCAGCCGCTCAACCTCGCGCACCGATAGTTGGCGGGCGACTGCATCAGCCGCCAGCATTAACGCGTTCTCCGCGCCGATCAGCGCGCGGGCATGCCCCATCGACAATTTGCCTTCCTCGACCAGCTCGATCACCGGCTCGGGCAAAGCCAGCAAGCGCTGGAGATTGGCAACGTGGCTGCGGCTCTTGTCGACCAGCCGGGCAATCTCGGCCTGCGTCAGCCCCTCAAGCTCGGACAAACGGTGATAGGCCCGCGCTTCTTCGATCGGGTTGAGATCTTCGCGCTGCAAATTCTCGATCAGCGCCAGAGCAGTGACTTCGCGCTCGCTCAAATTGCGGATTATCGCAGGGATTTCATGGAGTTGAGCGCGCTGCGCGGCCCGCCAGCGGCGCTCGCCAGCGACCAATTGCCACTGCCCGGATCCGTGCGGGATGACGATTACAGGCTGAATGACGCCGCGCGCGGCAATCGAAGCAGCCAGTTCATCGAGCGCGGCTTCATCAAACCGGCGGCGCGGTTGATCGGGGTGCGGGACAATCTGCGCGACGGGTAACATTGCAAGACCCGAGGTGAGCGCGGCTGTCGTGCCAGAATTCGCCGCCGACGCTGGTGTCACCAATGGTTCTTCGCGCCGCGCATCGCCCAGCAAAGCTCCCAGCCCGCGCCCCAGCGCCGGGCGTTTGGCGCTGGCAATGCGCACTACCGAATCGTCGCTCATGCCGCTTTCCTTTGTTCGGGGAGCCTGGTGATTAGTTCGCGCGCCAAGGCCATGTAGGCTCGACTGCCCGAGCAAGTGTGATCGTAAACCAATGCTGGCAACCCGTGGCTGGGTGCTTCAGACAGCTTCACATTGCGCGGGATCACTGCATCAAACACCAGCTTGCCGAGGCACGAGCGGACATCATCGGCCACCTGATCGGTCAGGCGATTGCGGCGATCAAACATGGTTAGGGCAATTCCGACAATACCCAGATCGGGATTGAACCGCTGCTGGACCCGCTCAACTGTCTGCAACAATTGCGACAATCCTTCGAGCGCGAAGAATTCACACTGCAGCGGCACCAGCAAGGTATCGGCGGCGCACAAGGCGTTGAGCGTCAGCAGGCCCAGCGAGGGCGGGCAATCGATAAAGGCGATGTCGTAGCCGTGCTCCCCGGCGAGCGCAGTGCGCATCCGGTCGGTGCGGTTTTCAACCCCGACGAGCTCAATCTCAGCGCCTGAAAGATCAACCGTGGCCGGAATAATGTCGAGGCCGGGAATGCGGGTTGGCATGGTGCACTGGGCAAGTGGCAACTGATCGACCAGCAAATCATAAGTCGATGCCGCGCGGTCAGCCGCAGCTATGCCAATCCCTGTGGAGGCGTTGCCCTGCGGATCAAGATCGATCAGCAGCACTTTCCAGCCGGTCGCGGCCATCGCGGTGGCGATGTTGATCGCAGTGGTGGTTTTACCCACTCCGCCCTTCTGGTTGGCGATCGCCACGCGAATCACGGCTTTTTCCCCTTATTTTCCGCCAGTTGGCCGACTATCATCCCGGCATCGGCATCGCTGAGCGATTGTTCCACGTGGAACATATGCTTGCGGCCGGTCAGGTCCAACAGTTCCTGCCGGGCTGAACGCCCTTTCGGCAACAGCCAAGTGGTATCGACTGTGGAAAATCGTGCGGACAAATCGAGCAATTTGGGCAGCGGAGCGAAGGCCCGTGCCGAAATGACCCGGAATGGTCGCGATGGAATCAATTCAAGCCGCGCGATCAACACTTCGGCTTTCTCGAGTCCCAACGCCAGCCGGGCTCGTTCAAGCCATTCTCCGCGGCGCGCCCGCGACTCGACCATCGTCACCGCCGCTTCGGGCCGCAGCGCCGCAATAACCAGCCCAGGAAAGCCTGCGCCGGTGCCCAAATCGAGCCACGGCGAGGTTGTTTCACGTGGAACATGCAACAACAGCTGCGCCGAATCGGCAACGTGGCGTAGCCAGACCGCCGCCATGCTCGCTGCCGATACGAGGTTCTGACGCAGGCTCTCCTTTGCCAACAGCGCAACCAGAGTTTCAAGCCGCTCGCGCGCCGTTGCATCCCACTCGGGTAAGGTCTCTAGCCAGGCGCGTGCCTCGGCCTCGGAGGTCAGCTTCATGCGGCCCGCCTGCGGGCGTACACCAGTAGCGCCGCCAGCGCTGCCGGGGTGATCCCGGACACACGGCCCGCCGCGGCAAGCGAGGAAGGTCGGGCGCGGTTGAGACGTTCGACCATCTCACGCGACAAGCCGGGGATCGCTGCATAGGGAAAGTCGTCTCCCAACGGCAAAGCTTCACCCGCGCGGAGATCGTTGAGTTCGCTCTCTTGCCGCGCCAGATAGGGTGCATATGCGGCGTCTTCGGCCAGCTCAGCCAACAGTTCCGGATCGCCCAGCGCTGCCTCACCCAGCCACGGCGCAAGTTGAGCCAGCCCAACCCCGCCAAACCGAAGCCACTCGCGCAGCGGTAACCGGCCAGTCTCTGGGCGAACCGGCAATCCTGCGCTGGCCAACTCGCCGCTCGCCACACTGGCATCGAGCGCAAGGTCGAGCGCAGCGCGCTGCGCTTCACGCCGCGCAAACCATTCGGCTCGCTCCGGCCCAATGCAGCCAGCGGCCAAGGCCAGTGGGGTCAGGCGGGTCGAAGCATTGTTGGCGCGCAACCGCAACCGGTACTCCGCCCGCGCGGTCAGCATACGGTAGGGTTCGGACACGCCGTGCAAAGTCAGATCGTCGACCATTACCGCCATATAGCTATTGGCCCGGTCCAGCGTCGCCGCCTCGCAGCCCAGCACCGCGGCGGCGGCATGCATGCCGGCGACCAGGCCTTGCGCGGCGGCTTCCTCGTAACCAGTGGTGCCGTTGATCTGCCCGGCACACCACAGCCCCGGCAAGGCGCGCAGTTCCAGCGTGGGGCGCAGCGCGCGCGGATCGATGTGATCATACTCGACCGCATAGCCCGGCATCGCCATTTCGACCGCATGAAGGCCGTCCATCGTGCGCAGCATCTGCAGCTGCACATCGGCCGGCAACGAGGTGCTGATACCGTTGGGGTAGACCAGCGGCGTATCCAGCCCCTCCGGTTCAAGGAAGACCTGATGGCCATCGCGGTCGGCAAAGCGATGAATCTTGTCTTCGATCGACGGGCAGTAGCGCGGCCCCGCTGCCCCGATAGCGCCCGAAAACAGCGGTGAGCGATGGAGGTTGGCGCGGATCACATCGTGACTTGCGGGATTGGTGCGGGTGATCGCGCAGAACACCTGCGGCAGCACTCGGCCCGGCCCGAGTGCCGACATGGCCCATGGTTGAGTGTCCGAAGGCTGCTCATCCAGTTGCGCCCAGTCGATCGTGCGGCCATCAAGCCGAGGCGGCGTCCCGGTCTTGAGTCGCGCCATCGGAAGGTCGGCGCCGCGCAGCTGCTCGGCCAGCCGCTGCGCCGAGGCTTCACCAATCCGCCCGCCGGTCAGTCGCTCCTCACCGCGATACAGCACCCCGCCCAGGAATGTGCCGGTGCACAGCACAACAGCGGGGGCTTCCAGCTCGGTCTGATCGCCCAACACTACGCCCTGCACGCGCCCACCGCACAGCCGTAAAGCAGCGGCTTCGCCCTGCACCAGCGTAAGATCGCCTTGTCGCGCCAGCAAGGTCTGAACCGCCGCCTTGAAGCGCTTTCGATCAGCCTGGACACGCGGCCCCTGAACGGCGCTGCCCTTCGAGCGGTTGAGCATGCGATAGTGGATTGCCCCGGCGTCAGCGGCGCGGGCGATGATTCCGTCGAAGGCATCGACTTCGCGCACGAGATGCCCTTTGCCCAGTCCGCCGATCGCCGGATTGCAGCTCATCGCGCCAATCGCATCGAGATCGAAGCTGACCAGCGCGACATGCGCGCCCATCCGCGCGGCTACCGCCGCAGCTTCCACCCCGGCATGGCCTCCGCCGACAACGATGACATCAAAGCGCTGCATACTCGCGCGCCTTAGCCGATCAATGTTCCACGTGAAACATCATTTGCCGATGCAGAACCGTCCGAACAACGCATCGAGCATATCTTCGGTCGTCGTCCGGCCCAGCAAACCATCAAACGACACCCGCGCCAGCCGCAGCGCTTCAGCCATCAGCAGCGGATCGTGCTCATGCCGGGCGAGGCCGAGCGAACGCGCCGCATCGCGCAACAGCGCATGCTGCCGCTCATTCAGTGCGGCATCGCCCGGTTTGGGCAGCGCAGCCCGTGCTGTTGCGATCAGATCTGCGCGCAGTGCCGCAATCCCTTCGCCGCTGACCGCCGAGATCCGGTGCCGCAACGCTTCCTTGGCCGCTGTATCGGGCCGGTCGCATTGCGAGACAATTTCCCATGCGCCATCCGGCCCCTGCCCTTCCGGACCCAGCCACAATACCAGATCAGCCCGATCGAGCGCTTCCATCGCGCGCTCGATCCCGATCGCTTCAACTTCATCGCCCGCTGCATCGTGCAGCCCGGCGGTATCAGCAAACAGGAATGGCACCCCGGCATAGGCCACCGGCCGGGTCAGCACATCGCGGGTAGTACCTGGAATGGGCGTGGCAATCGCCGCCTCCGCTTCAACCAAGACATTGAAAAGCGTGCTTTTACCAGCGTTTGGTGGCCCGGCAATCACAACGCGATAGCCTTCGCGCAGCGCCTCGGCCCTTGGCCGCGCAAGCCAGATCGCCAGCTCCTGCTCGAGCACCTGAATACGCACCGCAAAGTCCGCTGGAAGCGTGGCGACATCATCCTCATCGCCAAAATCGAGCACCGCTTCGAGCGCGGCGGATTGCAGCAGCAAGCGGTCGCGCCAGTCCTGCACTTTTCGGGACAATGCCCCTCCCGCCATCGCTATGGCAGATTGGCGCTGCAATTCGGTTTCGGCACTGAGCAGATCGGCCAGTCCTTCGGCTTCGGCCAGATCAATCCGGCCATTGGCAAAGGCGCGGCGGGTAAATTCTCCCGGCTCGGCAGCGCGCAGCCCCGGCACCGCCGCCAAAGCCGCCTGCACCGCGCCGATCACCGCGCGTCCGCCGTGACAGTGCAGCTCGAGCACGTCCTCTCCGGTCGCGGTGCCCGGCCCCGGTAGCCACAAGGCCAGCGCCTGATCGAGCACATTACCGGACCCGTCGCGCAAAGCCGCACTGGTTGCATGGCGCGGAGCCAGCTGCTTGCCGATCAGGGCCAGCATAGCTACGCCCGCCGCAGGTCCGCTGACGCGAATCACTGCAATCGCGGCCGGGGGGGCACCGCTCGACAAGGCAAAAATGGTATCAATCATGGCCGTTCGGCGGTTATTCCGGGCTCTTCTTCTTGCCGGCTCCGGCGGAAAACGCGGCACCACTTTCCATAAATTGCTGGAACAGCTTGAGCCCCATCTGGCCCATCGGCGCGATCCCCTTGGCAAAATCCTGCACCTGATCGAGGTTGCCGGCGCCTTTCATGGCCTTGGAAATCGCCTCGACATAGATGCCATTGGCCTTGGCGACATCGGGCAGGCCCAGAAAGGTCCGTGCTTCCTCAGGCGTGCACTCAATCTCGACATTTACTTTCATGGCTGTGCTCCTCGGCGCGACCAGTCCTCGCGAAGGCCAAGCTGGCATAGCCCCTTCACAAAGTCCACGCCGCGCTTAGGGTGGCGGCACAACTTGGAGCCGACTTGCATGACCGAAACCGTTCAGATCCCCGCTTACGATGGCAGCGGCACCGTGCCGATTTATCTCGCCCGGCCCACGGGCACGCCCACCGCCGCGATCATCGTGATCCCTGAGATTTTCGGGGTCAACGCCGGGATCCGCCAGAAATGCGACAAGTGGGCGCAGGCGGGCTACCTTGCGGTTGCGCCCGATATCTTCTGGCGCTTCGCCCCCGGGGTCGAACTCGATCCCGATGTGCCCGCGCAGCTGCAAGAGGCGTTCGGCTATTTCCAGCGCTATGACGCAGCTGACGGGGTTTACGACATCGAAGCGGTGATCAAGTGGCTGCACGGCCAAGGCGTGGGCAAAGTTGGCTGCGCGGGTTACTGCCTGGGCGGAAGGCTGGCCTACATGGCGGCGGCGCGCACCGATATTGATGCGTCAGTCGGCTATTACGGGGTGATGATCGACCAGATGCTGGACGAAGCGCACCATATCGCACGGCCGCTGATGCTGCATATCCCGACCGCCGACCACCTCGTCGGGGCCGAAGCGCAGGCGGCGATCCACGCCGGGCTGGACGATCACCCGCGCGTGACGCTGCACGATTACCCCGGGCTCGACCACGGCTTCGCCGCCGAGCAGGGCGATCGCCGCGATGAAGCCGGCGCGCAGTTGGCGGATAGCCGCACCGTAGAATTCATGAAGGAGCAGCTGGCATGAGCGGCGGACAAATCGGCCTGACCAAGTGGCACGAATACATGCACAGCAACGGCGATCTGGCACTGCTGGGCGCGATGGTGGCCGATGATGCGGTGTTCCACTCGCCCGTGGTCCACACCCCGCAGCTGGGCAAGGCCAAGGTCATGACCTACCTCGGCGCGGCCGCGCAGGTGCTTGGCGGCGAAGGTTTCGCCTACGTCCGCGAGCTGGTCGACGGCAATCAGGTGCTGCTCGAGTTCACCAACCAGCTCGATGGCATTCACGTCAACGGGATCGACCTGATCGAGTTTGACGAAGCAGGAATGATAAATGACTTCAAAGTGATGGTCCGCCCGATGAAGGCCATGAACAAGCTGTGGGAATTGATGGCGGCGCAGCTGGAAGCGGCTAAGTCTGCTGCTGTGGTCAAATAATAGTCGCCGCGTCCTTGCGGGTTTACGGGCAAACCAAGCACACCCAGCGGCGATAGAAAAATTGCCGCGAATGGCAAGGAACCAAATGCCCATGCGAGCGCCGCGCTTGCCGCATAGACCGATGTCCAGAGCGCCGCCGCGACGAGCACCGCCCGCCTTGCGCCGTAGCTGAAGGTCCAATCCTGCCCACCCAAAACTTCGCGAATCAGTTCGCTGGCCGCGTGATGCTGGCTGGCTGGTACCCAGAAGCGATGACCGCCAAGCGCGAGTGAATTTACCGCGACCGAAGCGTGAGCCGCGCCCCCGACCGCCACGATAATTCCGCCAGCTTCGAGCATCGAGGCGAGCACCAGTGCTTCAACCCGCGAAACCAGCGCGGCGATGATGACCATTGCGTCGTCGTCTTGACCGCGTTCCATTCATCTCCCTCAAGCGGACGGATTATCCAACTGTTTGCGCAAGAACGCCAGCCGCTCATCAACCCCAACCAACGGCAGATCGATCGGGTCGTAGCCATAGCGGCGCCAGGCGGCGGTAACTGCCTCGTCGCTGGCGACTGCTTGGTCCCAAGTCTGAATCCGCTGCTCATCCTGCTGATAAATTGCCGCCCAGGCCGGCGCGCGCAGGACCGGGCCGTGGTAGCGCAGGGTGCGGCAGGCCTGATCGACCGCTTTAGGCACGGTGAGCCCAGAAACGTCGAGGAACCCCACTACATCGGGGAACCCGCGATCGAACAGCACTGGGTTTGGTTGTTCGGAGAATCGCTCCAGTTCGCGCCGGTGCGCCTCGAGCATGGCTTCGGCGAAGCCTTGCGGGTCGGTCTGACGCAATTCCATCCCGCCGGGCTGCTGAAGCAGGTGGCGGGCAACTTCGGGGGAGGTGATCAGACCGGCGGCCGCAGCTGCATCGAGCAAAGTGGTCTTGCCCGCCCCCGGCGCGCCGGTCAGAACCGCGCGGCGGGGGAGGAGCAGAGCCAAAACCGCTAAGCCCTACTGATTCATCGTGGCGAAGAAATCTTCGTTGGTCTTGGAATCCTTCATCTTGTCGAGCAGGAATTCCATCGCATCGACCGTCCCCATCTGCATGAGGATCCGGCGCAGCACCCACATCTTGGAGAGCTTGTCCTTTTCGACCAGCAGCTCTTCCTTGCGGGTGCCCGATTTGCCGACATCGAGCGCGGGGAAGATGCGCTTGTCCGAAACCTTGCGGTCGAGCACGATTTCAGAGTTGCCGGTGCCCTTGAACTCTTCAAAGATCACTTCGTCCATGCGGCTGCCGGTATCGATCAGCGCGGTGGCGATGATCGACAGGCTGCCGCCTTCCTCGATATTGCGGGCCGCGCCGAAGAAGCGCTTGGGGCGCTGCAGGGCATTGGCGTCGACACCGCCGGTCAGCACTTTGCCCGAACTTGGCACCACGGTGTTGTAGGCCCGGCCCAGCCGCGTGATCGAATCCAAGAGGATCACCACGTCGCGTTTGTGTTCGACCAGCCGCTTGGCCTTTTCGATCACCATCTCGGCGACCTGGACGTGCCGCTGAGCGGGTTCATCGAAAGTTGAGGAGATTACCTCACCCTTCACGCTGCGCTGCATGTCAGTGACTTCCTCTGGCCGTTCATCAACCAGCAGCACGATCAGGAACACATCGGGATGATTGTCGGTGATCGCCTTGGCAATATTCTGCAGCAGCACGGTCTTGCCGGTGCGCGGCGGGGCGACGATCAGCGCGCGCTGGCCCTTGCCCTGCGGCGAAATGATGTCGATCACCCGCGCCGACTTGTCCTTGACGGTCGGATCAATCGTATCGAGGTTGAGCTTTTCGTCCGGATAGAGCGGGGTCAGGTTGTCAAAGTTGACCCGGTGGCGGACCACGTCGGGATCATCGTAGTTGACGCTGATCAGTTTGATGATCGCGAAATAGCGTTCGCCGTCCTTGGGCGCGCGGATCTCACCTTCCACGGTGTCGCCGGTCCGCAGACCCCATTTGCGCACCTGGTTGGGGGAGACATAGATATCGTCGGGCCCGGCCAGATAGTTCGCCTCGGGGCTGCGCAGGAAGCCGAACCCATCGGTCAGCACTTCGATCGTGCCTTGCCCGATGATATCCTCGCCGTCTTCGGCAACTTCCTTGAGGATCGCGAACATCAGGTCCTGGCGGCGCAGGGTCGAGGCGCCTTCAACGCCCAGCTCTTCGGCCATTTCGACCAGCTCGGCGGAGGTTTTCTTTTTGAGTTCTTTAAGATGCATGACTGTCGTTTCCGTATAATTCAAACTGGGAATGGCCGGACGATCATGGGGCTTGGAGAAAGCGGATCGCGCCGCGCAAAGGTGCGCAGGCCTTGCCGGACCGCCGCCACATAGGCCGATCCGGCGGTCTGGTCAATTATCTGGATTCAGCAGGCTGGCGCGCGGCCTGCGCAGAGCTGCCTAATTTTTGCTGCCGCGAACAGTCAGGGCCTTGCCGACTTTTTGCAGTTCGGCGCCTTTGCTTTGCATTTCGGTGCCGCAGCGTTCCATATCCGCTTTGAGCGAATTGTTTTGATAATCAGGCGCGCTAATCACATTTGCCAGCGCGCCTTCAAGGTCCAGCCCCGGTGCTTCGGCATCAATCCGGCCGACATAGAACATCGCGACCGCCATCACCTTCAACTTGTCTTCTCCCTTGGCGGAATCGCCCACCAGCGAAAATGCCGCGAGGCAGTGCAGATCCTGATCGACCTTTGAGCCCGGTTGGACAGAGCTGGCGGCCGCAGCCGCCGCTATCATCGGCCAGAATACCATTGCTTCCACTCCCAAAATTGGTCCGTCTCTAGAACGGTTTCAGCACCACCATAATCACGATCAACGCGGCGGCAATCCCCGGCACTTCATTCAGCAGCCGCAGCCCCTTGCCCGACAGCCGCCGCTCACCCCGGGCCAGCGCCTTGTGATAGCCCGCCAGCCAGAATTGATAGCCGGTCAAGGCCAGCACCATCGCCAGCTTGAGATGGAACCAGCCTTGCGCAAAGGCCCCGATGCTGACCGCCAGGGTCAAGCCCAGCAGCCAGGTCAGGATCAGTGATGGCCACAGGATGATCCGCAGCAGCCGCGCCTCACGCTCCACCCACTGGGCGTTTTCAGGCGCGCCTGGCGCGGCTTCCTGGTGGTAGACAAAGAACCGTGGCAGCATGAACAGCCCGGCCATCCAGAAAATCACGAAGATGATATGGCCCGCCTTGAGCCAGTAATAGGTCATTGCCAGGATCCAAGCCATTGCGCCGCCATACCTTATCTCAATCCCTCACCCGCGCCAGTTGCGGACCACACCCAGCAATTGGCCGACATGTTCGACCGGCGTGGTTTGACCGATCCCGTGGCCCAAATTGAACACATGGGGGCGGCCAGCAAAAGCTTCAAGAATGCGCAGCGCTTCGCTTTCAAGCGCTGCGCCGCCGGCCAGCAACAGCAGCGGATCGAGGTTACCTTGCACGGGTAGCCCCTCGGGCAGTGCCGCAGCGGCCCAGACCGGATCGACTGTCTCATCCAGCCCGAGCGCCTGCACTCCGGTCTCACGGGCATAGGCCGGCAGCTTCTCACCGGCACCTTTGGGAAAGCCGATGACGGGAACCTGCGGAAACCGCTGATTGAGTGCAGCAACGATCGCGGCATTGGGCGCGATCACCCAGCGCTCGAATTCGGCGGGGGCGAGGCTGCCAGCCCAGCTGTCAAACAGCTGCAGCGCTTCGGCCCCAGCCACAATCTGCCCGATCAGATAGTCGATCGTCACGCTGGTGATCGCACTGATGATTGCCTGGAACGCCACCGGGTCACGGTAAGCCAGTGCGCGGGTATCATGCTGGTCGCGGCTGCCTTCGCCCGCCACCATATAGGTCGCCACGGTCCAAGGACTGCCAGCAAAGCCGAGCAGGGTCTTGTCCGCCGGGAGCACTGCCTTGACCTGTTTGACCGTGTCATAGATCGGCTTGAGCCGGTCGGGGACGGCGTGCAGATTTTCAAGCGCAGTATCGACCAGCCGGGGTGACAATCGTGGGCCCTCACCAACCAGAAACTCAAGATCCTGGCCCATTGCGTAAGGCACGATCAGAATGTCGGAAAACAAGATCGCGCCATCGAACCCGAAACGCCGGATCGGTTGCAAGGTAATCTCTGCGGCGGCGGCACTATCGTAAACCAGCGGCAGGAAACCGCCCTTTTCGGCCCGCAAGGCGCGGTATTCAGGGAGGTAACGGCCGGCCTGACGCATCAGCCAGGCTGGTCGCGGGCGGACGTTTTGGCCGCGCAGAGTGTCGAGTAACAAACCGGGCATTGAAGAGATTCCAATCTAAAACAAATTAGATTTTATAAAGGTTCTTGTAGTTGTTGGGCTGTGGAAACTGGGGATGGCGCGCCCATGCCGCAATTCTCCCGCACTGAACAGAGCAAAGCGTGGTCCGAATCCCTGCGCCTGCGCGTCAAGCCAGTCTTATGCCCGCTATCCCCAGCCTGTGGGAAGGCTTGTCCACCTGTCCACAAGAGTTCGATCCGGACGCCGGTAGTGGGCGCACAAAGTTGTCCCGAACTTGTCAGGCGATTCCTCCCGTGGTTTATGCCGGGAACTATCAACAGGGCCGCCAACCAATCCCGCCATGCCGCAATTGCACCTTCATCTGCTGTCCGATTCGACCGGCGAAACGCTCGAGATGCTGGCCAAGGCCGCGCTCGCGCAGTTCGAAGGAGCAGAGGTTATCCGGCATTTCTGGCCGATGGTTCGCTCGCAGCAACACCTCGACCGGATCATGGCCGAGATTGCCGCCAACCCCGGACTGGTGTTCTACACCCTGGTCAATGCCGATACCCGGGTCCGGCTGGAGGAGCATTGCCGCACGCTAAGCTTGCCGGTGGTGCCGGTGCTTGATGCCGCGGTCGATGCGCTCGAAGCCGCGCTGGGCCAGCAGGCCAAGGCCCGGCCCGGGCGCCAGCATGTGATGGACGAAGCCTATTTCGCGCGGGTCGATGCGATCCATTATACGATCGCGCATGATGACGGGGTGGGCTGGGAGAACTGGGAAGCCGCCGACATTGTGTTGGCGGGTGTTTCGCGCAGTTCGAAGACCCCGACCAGCATTTACCTCGCCAACCGCGGTTACAAGGTCGCCAATATCCCGATTGTGGTGGAAAGCCCGCCGCCAGCGGTACTGTTCGGGCTCAAGCATCCGCTGGTGGTGGGGCTGACCACCGCGCCCGAACGGCTGGTGCAAGTGCGCCGCAACCGGCTGATCTCGCTGGGGCAAATGCCTGAGACGTCCTATGTGGATGAAGACCGGGTTGGGCGCGAAGTCCAATATGCCCGGCGGATGTTTGCCGATAACGGCTGGCCAGTGATCGACGTTACCCGCCGCTCGATCGAAGAAGCGGCGGCCGCGATCATCAACCTCTACAACGAATTTCGCAGCGCTCCGGAAAGCGATCCGGTGTGACGCTGATCCTCGCCTCACAAAGCCAGTCGCGCCGCGCGATGCTGGACGCTGCCGGGGTGTTATATCAGGCGGTGCCCGCCGCACTGGATGAACGCGCGCTGGAGGCTGAGCTGGCCGGAGCAGGCGCGGCGCAAGTGGCGCTGGCACTTGCCGAAGCGAAAGCGCTGGCGGTCAGCGCGGCGCATCCGGGCGCGCTGGTGCTGGGCAGCGATTCGCTGGTCGAGGTGGCGGGCCGTCGGTTTGATAAACCCGCCAGCCGCGACGAGGCGGCCGAGCATCTGCGGTTCTTTTCCGGCCAGGTGATGGAGCTGCACAGCGCCGCCGCGCTCGTCTGCGACGGGCAAGTGGTGTGGCGTCATGGTGACCACGCGCTGCTGAGCGTGCGGGCCTTGTCAGAGGCATTCATCGCGGACTACCTCGCGGCTGAATGGCCTGCGGTGGCGCACTGCGTCGGGGTGTTCCGGATCGAAGCCATGGGCGTGCAACTGTTCGAGCGGATCGAAGGCAGTCAGTTCACGGTGCTGGGTATGCCGCTGCTGCCGGTGCTTGGCGCGCTGCGCCAGCATGAGGCGCTGGCCATATGAGCCGGGCCTATGCCGAAGTGATCGGCGATCCGATCATGCAGTCCAAGTCCCCGGCGATTCACACATTCTGGTTGGGTCAGCTCGGTATCGCAGCGGAATACCGCGCTTGCCATGTTCGCCCGGCCGAGTTGGCCGACTACTTCACGCACCGCCGCGCTGATCCCGATTGGCGCGGGTGCAATATCACCATGCCACACAAGCAGGCGGCAATTGCCCTGCTCGACGTAGTCGATCCGCTGGCCGCGCGGATCGGCGCGGTCAACACGGTGGTGCGCAGCGCTGATGGACGGCTGACCGGCTACAATACCGACGTTGCCGGGTTTCTTGAGCCCCTGCTGCCCTACTTGCGCGATACCCACCTGATCCGGATGGCGCGGGTGATCGGCACCGGCGGCGCGGCCCGGGCCATCGTCGCCGCGCTGGCCGATCAGCATTTCACGATTGTGCTGGCGGCGCGCGATCCCGCCAAGGCGCAGGCGCTGCTGGCCGAACTTGCGCCCAAGGGTGAGCATCACACACCGCCGGTGGCGCATTTTGCCGCGCCGACCGATTTTGCGTTCGATGATCGGACCCAGTTGCTCGATCTGGTGATCAATGCCAGTCCGCTGGGGATGGCCGGGCAGCCCCCGCTCCAATTCGACCTCAGCCACGTGCCGCCCGGCAGTGTGGTCTATGACATTGTCACGGCTCCGCTCGAAACGCCGCTGCTGCGCGCAGCCCGCGCCGCCGGATTTGTCACGATTGATGGACTGGCGATGCTAATCGGACAGGCGGCTGCGGCCTTCGCGCTGTTCTTCGGCCAGCCCCCACCGCGCCAATCCGATGCCGAGCTGCGCGCGTTGCTGACCCGATGAGTAAACCTTTCATCCTGGGCCTGACCGGCTCGATCGGCATGGGCAAAAGCGCGGTAGCGGCGATGTTTCGCGGGCTGGGGGTGCCGGTGTTCGATGCCGACGCCGCAGTGCACGAACTACAGGGGCCGGGCGGGGCTTGCCTGCAGCCGATCGAGCGGGTCTTCCCTGGCACCACCGGGCCGGGCGGAGTTGACCGGCAAAAGCTGGGTGCGGCCGTGTTCGGCGATTCTGAGGCGCTGCGGCGGCTGGAGGCGATCGTCCATCCGGAAGTAGCAGAGATGCGCCGAACCTTTCTTGCTGACAATATGGCCGCCCGGCTGATCGTGTTCGATATCCCGTTGCTCTATGAAAAGACCGGTCAGCACGGGCTTGATGCCGTGGTGGTGGTCTCTGCCCCGGCGGCGCTGCAACGCGAGCGGGTGCTGGCGCGCCCCGGCATGACCCTCGAGAAATTCGAGCGCATTCTGGCGCTGCAAGTGCCCGATGCGGATAAGCGCGCGCGAGCCGATCACGTGCTTGATACTGGCACATCGCTGGCTGAGACCCGCCATGCGGTACAGCGCCTTGTCAGCCAGTTGACCCGAACCGAATAAACGCCGCCTGACCCCTTGTAAGCAGGGCGTAATAGGCAGATATCAGTTCGGTAATGCGTGAAATTATCTTCGACACCGAAACGACCGGTCTTGATCCCAGGACGGGCGATCGGATGGTCGAGATTGGCTGCATCGAAATGGTCAACCGGGTGCCGACCGGGCAGACCTTCCACTGCTATTTCAACCCTGATCGCGATATGCCAGCGGCGGCCGAAGCCGTCCACGGCTTGTCGATCGGGTTCCTGTCAGACAAGCCGCGCTTTCACGAACGCGCGGGTGAACTGCTCGAATTCCTGGGCGATGCGATGCTGGTCGCGCACAATGCCGGGTTCGATTTCGGTTTCGTCAATTCCGAGCTCGATATGTGCGGATTGCCGCCACTCGGGCGGGATCGGATGATCGATACGGTCCAGCTCGCGCGGGTTCGCCATCCCGGTGCCAAGCTCTCGCTCGATGCGCTATGTTCGCGCTATGGGATCGACCGCAGCCACCGCACCCGCCACGGCGCACTGCTCGATGCCGAACTGCTCGCACAGGTCTACGTCGAACTTACCGGCGGCCGCCAGATCGGCTTGTCGCTGGTGGCCGATCGCGCTGATGTGACGGTAACCTCGCTCGCGGCGCCTGCCGCCGCCCGCCCGCTTCGCCCCGCCCGCCCCCACTCTGCGAGCCCGGAGGAACTCGCCACGCATGCACAATTCCTCGAAACAGTGAAGTCTGCGCTCTGGCTCGACTGATCTGTTTCATGCCTTTCACACAGGAGTAACGGTTCAATGGACATTCGCGTATCGGGCCATCAGGTCGCCACTGGCGAAGCACTGCAGATTCATGCGCAAGACCGCTTGGCCGCAGTCGTCGGCAAGTATTTCCCCACCGCATTGTCCAGCACCGTCACCTTTAATCGCGCGCCCGCCGGGTCGTTTCGCGCCGATGTCGTGACGCATGTCATGCAAGGGCTGGTGCTCAAGGGCGCCGGGATCGCGCAGGACGCGCATCTGGCGCTCGATCAGGCGGCGGAAAAGATCGACAAGCAGCTCCGCCGTTATAAGCGCCGGCTGACCGATCACTCAGCGCAAAGCGCGCATTCGATCCGCGAGGAAGAAGCGGCCTACACCGTTTTTGCCGAACCCGATGACAGCGAAGATGAAGTCACTGGCGATGCTCCGCTGGTGATCGCCGAAACCCGGGTCGATGTGCCTGAAACCACTGTTTCCAATGCAGTTATGATGCTCGATCTGCGCAACACCAATGCGCTGCTGTTCAAAAATGCTGGCACGGGCAGGCATAATATGGTTTACCGCCGCGGTGACGGATCAATCGGCTGGGTTGAACCTTCGTGATGCGCCAGCTAAAGGCGCGCGACATTCCATCAGGTGAGGACGGGGACAGTTAAGCGGATAGTCCCGCCGCGCCGGTCCCTGCCCGATCCGATCGCGCAACTATTGGATACCCTGCCCGCCATGACCGCACTTTTCTCTCTGCTGCCTGAAGCTGTCGGCACGATTGATGCAGACAGCAAGCAAACCATCCTTGACCAACTGGCGCAGCGATTCGCCGGGGTTTACGGCCTCGACTCGGTGCTGGTGCTTGAGCGGTTGGAAGAGCGTGAAAAGCTGGGGAGCACCGGGTTTGGCCGCGGCGTCGCGATCCCGCATGCCCGCATTCCTGATCTGGGCCGCCCAGTCGCCGCTTTTCTGCGGTTGGCAACCCCGGTTGCGTTCGATGCCGCTGACGGCATGCCGGTCGATCTGGTGTTTGGCTTGCTCTCGCCCGAAGCGGCGGGGGCCGCGCACCTCCACGCGCTCGCCGCGATCAGCCGGATGATGCGCGATGAAAAGCTCCACACCGCGCTGGGCGAAGCATCGGGTGCCGAAGCGCTTTACGCGCTGCTGGCGAGCGGCATTGACCGCGACGCGGCCTGATCCAGTTGGACGTTCGCTTACCCGCGCACCTTGAAGTTTCCGCACTGCTGCGTCAGGTTCAGGCGGATGGCGGGTTCGGGGCGGTGCTTCACAAAGGTGAACGCGAGGCCGGCACAATCTTGCTGATTTGCGCCGAAAAGGGCACAAACCGGCGGATTTTTGAACGGATGCCGAGCATTGATGGCCCGCGCCTCTGGCGCCTCTCGTTGACCGAACACATTGATAATTCAGATGAATTTGACCGCTATCTGGACAAACGAATGAACCAGGATCGTGACCTGTGGATCATTGAACTGGATGTCGCGAATGCTGAACGGTTCATCGGATTGACACCGATGTAAGCTTGACTTTGTTGCACTGCACAATCAAAGGCGGCGACACCTTTTAATGCGTGGGCGGGGCCCGGGGCAAAACAGCCTTGGAAACAAGCACGCAGACGGGGGGCAGCCGGCAGGATTTCCGGTTCGGGGCTAAGGTAAAAACAACCGCCTCAATCCATCCTGCGCGGGCGCGCCAACCGCCCAAGAATGAAGAATAATGAGTAAGCAAGTCCGCCGTGCCAGTGCAATAGCAGTGGCCGCCATGATTATTTCGATTGTTGCCGGCGCCAACGGTTCAGGCGCCTCCGCACAGAATACTGTCGCGGTAATCCAGCGTGAACCCGGTGCCTCGACATTTTCAGGCCCAACGATTTCGGTTCCAGTCGTTCAAGCGCTTCCCGCCCCGGCCACCACGCCTGCGGTAGAAGCCGATGTTACGCTGGATAGCACCGCCCCAATCCGCGCCTCATCGCTCTCCGCGCTGGTCTCGGCTCAGCCGCAGCCAGGTGAACTTTCGCGTGAGCTGCATTGCCTGGCCGGAGCGATCTATTTTGAAGCCAAGAGCGAATCGCTGACTGGTCAACTTGCTGTCGGGCGGGTGATCGTCGCGCGTTCGAAATCGGGCCGCTTCCCCAACAGCTATTGTGGTGTGGTGTTCCAACCCTCGCAGTTCTCGTTCGTTCGCGGGCACGCGATGCCGGGAATCGCCCGCAGCTCGAAGCAGTGGAAGAACGCCGTGGCCGTCGCCCAGATCGCCCATTCAGGTACCTGGCGCAGTCCGGTTGAAGGTGCGCTGTATTTCCATGCTGCTTACGTTAACCCGGCGTGGCACCTGAAGCGCGTTGGCCGGATCGAGAATCACGTTTTCTATCGCTGAGTAAATTGTGGGGCAGGCTGTTGGCCGCCCCACTCACCTCAACTATCCAAAAACTCAAACCATACTGGCGCGTGGTCGCTCGCTTTTTCGCGGCCGCGGTGTTCTTTGTCGACCCCGGCTGCGATTAGCCGGTCAGCCAGCTCGGGTGAGAGCAGCGCGTGATCGATGCGAAAGCCGTGATCACGCTGCCACGCGCCGGCCTGATAATCCCAATAGGTCCAGACTCCTCCTGCGGGATTTAGCGTGCTCAGCGCGTCGGTCCAGCCGTCCGCCAGTAACCGCGCATAGGCATCGCGCGAACCGGGTTGCATCAGCGCATCATCAGCCATCGCGGCTGGAGCCCAGACGTCGTTGTCACGCGGGATGACATTGTAATCGCCCAGCACGATCGCGGGCACTTCCTCGGCCGAAATTTTCCGCATCCGCAGCTGCAACCGCTTCATCCAGCGTAATTTGTAGTCGAATTTCGGGCCCGGCACCGGGTTGCCATTGGGCAGATAGATACAGGCGATCCGCACCCCGCCGACGTCAGCCTCGAGGTAGCGCGAATGCTCGTCCTCGGGCTCACCGGCCAGTCCGCGCTGCACTTCGACAGGCGCCACGCCATCAGCCAGGATCGCCACACCGTTGAAGCCCTTCTGGCCGTGCCAGATGGCTTGATAGCCCAGCTTCTCGAACTCGGCGGCGGGAAAGCCTTCGTCCTGCGTCTTGATTTCCTGCAGGCAAGCCACGGTGGGCCGCGTCTCATCAAGCCATTCCAGCAGGCGCGGCAGGCGCGCCTTGATCCCGTTGATATTGAACGTGGCGATCTTCATCAGATCGCGAACGAAGAACCACAGCCGCAGCCTGACGCCGCATTGGGATTGGTGACTTTAAACGCCGCGCCGCCCAGCGATTCGACGTAATCAACTTCAGAACCACTCAGCAGGTCAAGACTGACCGCATCGACCAGTAACTGCACGCCGTCGCGCTCGACCACCAGATCATCGGCTTCGGGCACTTCGGCCAGTTCAAACTTGTACTGGAAGCCCGAGCAGCCACCGCCCTCGACCGATAACCGGAGCATCGCGGGCTTGCCTTGCTTGGCTGCGATCATCGCCACCCGCGCGGCGGCGGAAGGGCTGAGGGTCATTGTCGGGGCGTCCATTCCCCAGATGTAAGCCTTGGCGGCCTCAGCGACAAGGCCGCGTTATGCGCTTTGAATGTAACTGCGCATCGCCTCGGCTTCGCTCTCGATTGCGTCGATCCGGTATTTGACCAGATCGCCGATCGAAACGAACCCACAAACTTGGCCGCCCTGCACCACCGGCAAGTGCCGGATCCGCCGCCGCGTCATCAGCCCGAGCGCGTCGAGCGCGCCGTTGTCTGGGGCCACGGTGATCGCCGGAGAGGTCATTACTTCGCCCACCGTTTTATCCAGCATCGCCGGGCCGTGGGCCGCCAATTGGTAGACTACGTCGCGTTCGGAGAAGATGCCAGCAATCTGGCCATCGGCGAAGACCGGCAAAGCGCCGATCCGCTGCTCCGCCAAAATCTTCACCGCTTCGCCTACACTGGTCGCCGCGTCGCAGCTGACAATCTGGTCACTGCGGCCCTCGATCAGTCGCGCAATCGTCATGGCAACTCTCCCAGGTCATTGTTGTGGACCAAAGAATGACACGAACCGGAGCGCTTGGCGAGTCGCTGCTAGGACTCTGGCTCTTCGGCTGGATAAAGCCGGAATTCCTCGACCGGTATGCCGCCGACCAAATGCTCGGCAACGATCCGTTCGAGCACCGGCGGGGAGCATGAATGGTACCAGACCCCCTCGGGCCAGACGACCGCGATCGGCCCGGCGGCGCAGACCTTGAAGCAATCGGCCTTGGTCCGGGCGACCCCGCCGCTCCGGTCCAGCCCGCCTTCGCGCAGCCGCTTCTTGAGGAATTTCCATGCTGCAGCGCCGTCCTCGCGCGAGCAGCATTCGCCCTTCTGCGATTCGGCGCACAGAAAAATGTGGCGGCGGATCGGGGTGGCTTCCTTGGCCAGCGTTGCGCGGGCGCGGGCCAGTTCCTTGGCGTCAGTGCTCATGGCCGCAAGGTCCACTTGGTTAGCAGTTCCCGGTCTTCGTCGCGGACGGGAGCGGGGCGATCTTGATCAATCGCGACAATCACCGAACGGGCGAACGCGACCACGGTTCCATCCTGCTCAAGCAGCTGTGCGATGCTCCAACTGGTCCGCCCGATCGTTTCGATCGCGCAGTGGGCGGTTACGGGCGCGGGGAAGTGGCCTTGCGCCAGGTATTCCATCCCGACACTGGCGACCATCGCGCGGCGCGCGCCGATCTTGACGCTGAGCCCGGCGGCCAGATTGAACCGCACCCGTGCGTCCTCCATCATCGCTGCCAGCGCCACATTGTTGAGGTGTTGGTTGGGATCGACATCGGCGAACCGGGTCGAGATGGCATGCGCAAAGGGATAACGCTTGGGATTGAGCAGCGCGGGATCGGGACGCGGCATGGTTGCTCAGCCCTCCGGCTTGAGGTGGCGCGCCAGCCAGTCAAACACTGTCGCATGCCACTGCAGCGAATCCTTGGGCTTGAGCACCCAGTGATTCTCATTCGGGAAGACCAGCAGCTGGCTGGGCACGTGCTTGCGCTGCAGCGCCGTATAGGCGGCCAGACCTTGGGTGTATGGGATGCGAAAATCCTTCTCACTGGTGATGACCAGCATCGGGGTTTGCCAGTTGGCCACGTGGTTCACCGGGTTCCACTTTTCGTATTCTGCTGGAGCTTCGAAATAGGCGTGGCCGCCGTGCTCCCACTCGTCAAACCACAGCTCTTCGGTCTCGTAAGCCATCGCACGAGCATCGAATACGCCATCGTGCTGGACCAGACACTTGAACTGGCCCGGCCAATTGCCCTCGATCCAGTTCATCATGTAGCCGCCGTAAGATGCCCCCAGCGCGCAAGTATTGGCGCCATCAAGCTCGGGATGTGCAGCCAGCGCAGCGGCGAGGCCGAGCTTCAGATCATCGAGTGGCTTGCCGCCCCAATCGCGGTTGATGCTGTCGGTAAAGGCCTGGCCGTATCCGGTCGAGCCGTGAAAATCGATCGTCACCACCGCGTAGCCCTGGCTGGCGAACAGCCGCGGGCTCCACCGAAACGACCAGCTGTCATTCGAACTGCCCTGCGGTCCGCCATGGACGATCAGCAAGACTGGAAGCTTGCCGGTTGAGCCAGCGGGCTCGTGCAGCATACCCCAGACAGTGTCGCCCGCCGCGCCCCGGAAGTTGAAGCGGGTGGAAGTGACGCCGTTCAGCCCGGCCAGTTGCGCATCATTGGCGTGGGTCAGTGCGCGCGTAGGCTTGCCCTTGTCAGCCACATAGACTTCGGCCGGCTGGGCCACCGCATCGCGGGTAAACAACAGGCCACCCGACTTGAGCGGAACCACCGATCCGACATGGCCGTCGGTCAGACCCTTGGGGGCAAGCTTTAGCCGCGTGATCTTGCCACTGGCCAGATCGATCCGGAAGGCCGGATTATCGAGCACATCCTCCGCAGTCACGATCAAGGCCTTCGAATCGGGTGTCCAGGCAATCGATCCGACCGACCGGTCCCAACCGCTGGTCAGTGCGCGCAGCTCACCGGTCTGCAGGTTGAGCAACTGCACCACCAGCCGGTCGCTTTCATAGCCTGGCCGGGCCATCGCGGCATAGGCCAGCCATTTGCCGTCGGGCGAGGGGCTTGGCAGCGTATCGGTGGCCTTGTTATCGCCGGTCAGCAGATGCGGCGCGCCGCCGTTCAGCGGGCTGTGCCAGATATCGACATTGGTTGAGAGCGGTTCATTGCGGTCAGCTTGCCGCGCGGCGAAGTAGGCTCCGTTCGAATCGGCGGTCCAGGCAATGTCTTCGCCGCCGCCCATCGGCTTGGTTGGAGTATCGCCGGTCAGCGTGCCAGCGGGGCCATCGAGTGCAATCCCGGCGCCGGTAATCTTGCCAGCGGTGTCCAAGCCGAACGCAAAAGCGCGGCTGTAATTGCCCGGGGTTTCCCACGCATCCCAGTGGCGCACAAATCCGGCGCCGTCTTGATAGAGCCGCCCTTCGCCAGGTCCGGTCAGGGTAGTGTCACCGCTCGCATCGCAGCCCAGCGTCGGGCAATCGCGTGCGACATCGCCCCAGACCAGCACGCGGGTGCCGTTGGGGGCGATCGCAAAGCCCGCGACATCGGTCTTGAACACGCTGGCCTGCACCGGCGCCGCGCCGGGCGCAGTCAGATCGAGCGACCACAGCTGATCGCTGCCCGATTTGCCCGAGAGGAAATAGAGCCGCTGGCCATCGGGGCTGAACGCAGGCGAGTTCTCGCTGGCATCGGGTAGATCGGCAATCCGCGCCGCCGTCCCGCCTTTGAGCGGCACCCGCCATAGCCCGGTGGCGCGTTTGTAGCTGGAGGAATCGGTGTCAGTCTGCTGGAACACCACCCAGCTGCCATCGGGGGAGACCGCCGGCGCGCCGACGCGTTTGAGCGTCACCAGGTCTTGCGGGTTCATGGCATGCGGGCCGCTTTGGGCGGGCAGCGAAATGGCGGTCAGGGTAACGGCAAACGCGCCGAGCGCGGTTCTGAAAGTATACATGCCGCCACGGTTAGCGGCACTTGCCGAGGGGGTCTAACCCTTCTTGCCGACGATCCGCGCGATTTCGGTTGCGACCAGCTTTTCGACCAGTGGCGGCAGGTTCTTGTCGAGCCATTCGGCCAGCGCCGGACGCAGCAGATCGCGCGCCATGCCTTCGAGCGAGGTTTCGCCCGAACGGACGATTTGCGGTGCCGCCGGGGGCTGCGCCAGCATCGCCAGCGCCGCCAGCGAATCGCTGATCGAGTTTACGGTCTGGCTGGCTACCAGTGGAGTTTCGGCCACGTCGCCTGCTTCCACCTGGTCGAGCTCGTCGTCGTCGTCGATATATTCACCGACGGTGCCCAGATCGAGCACTTCGTCCGCAGCAGCGCTGCGGCTATCCGCCGAAACCGGCAGTTCGCGCACGCGGCGCTGCTCAGCCGCGCCATCACGGTTATCGCGCGCAATTACTTTTTTGATCGAATCGAGGATTTCCTCGACCGAAGGTTCACCTGCCTGGCGCATCGCCCAAACTCCAAGCTGTCCCGTTACAGGACAGGAATCACTGATCGGTTACTGAACCGTCCTGCGGTAAAGTGTCAACGGTTCGTGTGGATTCGGTGGTTGGGTCGGGATCATTGCTCCAATCCCATTTCTTGTTGTGGACCCGGTCATAATTGGTCTGCGGGTCATACAGCACCCCGCCATCAAGCCCCAGATCCCGCGCTTCGGCCTTGCCCATCGCGCTGAGCAGGTTGAACCCGGCGACGTAGGCATTGCGCTGCGCGGTGGCGAGCTGGACCTCGGCGTTGAGCAGCTCGTTCTCGGCATTCAGGATGTCGAGGATCGTGCGATTGCCGACGGTGTTTTCGGCCCGCACACCTTCAAGGCTGAGCCGCGCCGCATCGACTGCTACTTGCGAAGAGGTGATGATCGAATTGGCCGCCTGCCATTGGGCGTAGGCCGAGCGGACGCTGGCGATGACCGAGCGTTCGATCCCGATTTCCTGTTCCATCGCCACATCCTGCCGGCTTTGCGCGGCGCGGCGCTGCGCGGCTGGCTGTCCGCCTTGGTACAGCGGGATCGTGGCGCGAACCCCGGCCTGCGTCGAGGTGCCGCTTTGCGAAAACGAGGCCGAGGCCGGACCGCCCAAGGTGTCGAAATAATTGGTGTAGCCGGCGTTGGCAAAGACGCTGACCCTCGGCAAGCGGCTAGCCCCCGCTATTCTGACATCGTAGCCAGCGGCGCGGGCACGTTCCTGCGAGGCGAGCAGATCGGGATTGTGATCGAGCGCATAAGTGGCGGCTTCCTCGGCGCTGCCCGGCAGCCCGGTCAGCGGCGGCGGGGCTTGCAGATCAACTGGAGCCTTGCCCACGATCTGGATGTAGCGTTCGCGCGCGGCAATCAGATTGGCTTCGGCCGAGCGGGTCTGGCCGCGGGCCAGCGCCAAACGCGATTCTGACTGCGCGACGTCGGTGCGGGTCAAATCACCGATCTCAAACCGGTCCCGGGCAGCTTGCAGGTTAACCGACAAGCGCTCGACATTGGCGCGGTTAAGCTTGACCACTTCCTGCGCCAGCCGCACGTCCATGTAGACGGTGACGACTTGCGTAAACAGCCCGCTTTCAGTCGCGCGCAAATCGGCCCGCCCGGCCAGCACGCGGGTTTCTGCGGCATTGACCGTGTTCTTGACCGCGCCGCCGGTATAGAGGGGGTAGGACCCCGAAGCACCGACATCGAAACTGCGCGATGGACCGCCGGTCGAAGCGCGGGCGCCTGAAGAACTGGTGAATTCGGTGTAAGTCGCGGTGCCAGCCAGTGAAGGCAGCCCGGCGGCGCGGGCGATCGGCACATTCTCATCATTGGCGCGCTGCGTGGCGCGCGCAGCTTGCAGCGTGGGATTGGTGTTGTAGGCCAGCACCATCGCTTCGCGCAGTTCGTCCGCCAGCACCGGCGTGGCAATCAATGCCGCTCCGCCGGCGAGCAATGACCAGCGCGCCAAGCGTGATATCCGCGACTTGCCCATTGCTTAGAAACTCCATTCCTTGGGTGCCGCAAATTCGCGCAACACAGGTATTCCTATTTCGCTGAGCGGAGTCAGCCGCACTACGCCGCCGGTCTTGCGGCCACTGGCAAGCCGGGTAACCCCGCGCACCACTAGCCCCGCTACGACCAGCCCGCCTTCGGCAAGCGCGTCGGTCAGAGCGGATGGCAATTGCTCAACCGCGCCGTCGATCAGCAGCAGATCGCAAGACTTACTTGCGCCCTTACCGGCGGCTGCGTCTGTGGCATTCACCACTTCGACAGACGCCCCCATGGCTTCGACCAATGCCGCGAGGTAGCCGCTGCCGCAGCTGACCAGCA
>JANNYT010000163.1:0-14339 GCA_031410255.1 Novosphingobium sp.
ATTTGCCGTCCTTACAAGCTCGCCGGCCCGGGTTGCTGCGGTAATTGACCACCGAGATTCGGCCATTAAAGGCGGTGAAGCTCGACTCAACCACCTTACCCTAACAGGGATGGGCAAGGTATCAGACGACCGACACCCCCATTCGACGCCACTATACCCACCCCTACCCTGTATGCCGGTGACATCACCGGAAACAGACTGATTCCGCACCGTTTTGTCGGGCTTACCAGCCACGACCCAATGCCTTTTCATGGCTCACCGGGGAGACCAGGAACCTTTGCCCATAAAGGACAAAGGCCATGCATTGGGTCGTGGCTATACGCCAACGACAAAACGGGCGGACAGTTCACAGGACTGTTCCTCCTACCGTTCCAGCGCGCCAACCACGCCAACCCGCGCTGGTGTACAATACAGTTGGACTCGTTCCTTGTTTCAGGGCTGGCGCAGGCACCCTGTAACGACACGGGCTCTACTTGCCCCAGCCCATGCCACAATCCCATGAATGCCCTCATCGTCGGCTCTGACAAATCTCCGATCCTCAAGGCACCGCCCGATGCTTTTCTACTGATCGATGATGGCGCGCTGATCGAAGCGGTCGAGATGCCGCCGCGCCGCGCCGTCACTCATTTTGATCCGATGTTGCATTCGTTCAATCCCCTGGCGGGCATGACCTATGCCCGCGCGCGGGATTTCATCGCGGTGATGGATGCCGTTTTCCCCGAAGGGGAAAGCACGCTGACCCGCAAGAACGCCAATTTCATCATGCTGTCTGCATTGATGAGTTCGCCTGATAGCCTCGATAGCTTGATTGCGGCCAGGCCGGACAATGCCCACATCGAGGCCCGGCAGAAGATACAGACCCTACTATTTTCACCGGTCCTGAGGGCTGTACTGACCCGGCCAACCAATATCTCCTTCAAGCACACGATCCTGGCGCGGCTCAACCGAGCAGAGCTTGGCGAGTTTGATTGCTTCGTGCTCGCCAATCTCTTGATTGCTCAATATCCCGGCCCGGTCATCCTTCCTGATTTCGGCTTTTACGCCTGCCCGCCGCACCGCAACCTCCTCCGCCAAGGCCGCCTGATCGCCGGGATAAATGCGTTTGACGAAGTGCCCAAGTTCAAACACACTTTGCTGCTGGCTCCGACCAAGATCCCCAGCCGCTGCAATGCCGAGGATGCAAAAGTCCTCGCGCTTTATCAAGGACTGCTACCGGGAACCAACATCTACAACGATTTCATCCAAATTTGCATTGGGGGCTAAGCCCCTTCGCTTGGACACAAGCCCGGGCATTGCCACTCCATCCCAACGATCTTTGCGTCGAAGTTCCGGAGTAGCTGACAAATAGTGCCTTTTAACAAGCAGATCTTGGTTGAGGGTGAAGATCGCCTCGAACTTCGTAAGGAACGTCGCAATTTGGAAATCCACCTGATTGCTAAACTCCCAGTCGACGATGCCGTTGAAACCCTCATTCATATCGTTAAACATTGCAATGACAGCGGCTTGCAGCGCTTCCAAACATGCAGTGGCGTTATCATCTCCAGTTATATGTCGCGCCTGAAGCGCTTCTAACGCGTATTCAAACCCGCCTTTGGGTTGGCTATCCCACAGAATACGGCGAAGTTTTTCATTTTCGACAACTTCCGGACGCCCCAAAAGATACTCGAAGACTTCGCTTGCAAGCCATCCGCCCCAATTGCGACTGAAGCCTGCTCCCAGTAAAAGATAAGGTATCATGACAATGCTTTGATTGAGCTTCCGCCTGTTGGCAAGGCGTGCGATGGCCATGCAAGCGCACGGCGGCCTTCAAGCGCCGAAACCTTATGGGTAAAATGTCTGGATATAAGGATGAGCACACGGCAGGTTTTAAGTCGCTCGATCGAACATGCTAACGGCAGCAGCTCAGCCTGCCTATGAAATGCCTAATCCATTCTTTCCGCTGCGTGCCTTCTAACCTCATCGTTGGCATTAATTGCGTAGCTGCCGTCTGCTACCACGTAGTGCAGAAACATCTGACACTGGCGCTGCCCGACATACGGCTCCCGCCAGTGTTTGACCCGTATTCCTTGATAAAGAGCCGCCGAACCAGCTGGCAAGGCAACGCTAATTTCATTTCCGGCGAGATCGCGAAACCAGATCGGCCACTCAAGGCAAAGCGGCTGAGCATCGAGCGTGATCGTGGCGCTCACTTCGCATGCATCGCGATCAGTATGGCGTTTGAGCTCAGCACCGTGACCGTAGATTCGCCATAGCGCATAAGTTGGCAGTAGTTTCTTCCCGACGGCTGCTTCGATAGCGGGAAGGCAATGGCGCAAAAAAAGAATTGCGATGGGGGGAGAGTATTCATTCAGAGCGCCTTGAGGAACGACCCCTGTTCGATGGACCATCAGCCCATCTCGCTCAGAAAGGTTAATCACCGTTCGGGCAAAAGCTAACTGACTCGCATCAAGCAAATCCGGGGCTATGCAATAGCCGCGATCCCAGAATTCGGATGTATCATCTCCAGCCACCAAATTCAGCTCACTCCGATTCCTTGGCTGTTAAGCAGGCTTGCAGGTCCTTATGATAGTGCAATCTTCCCAAGCCGCAAAGTGCCTCATCCCACAAGCGGACCTTCAAGTTTAATTCTTCGTCATGAGCTTTGGACGCCCGTAATGATTGCTTTCATGTTACCGGGTGCGTGGTAACACCATGAGCTTCTTCTTTCCGGCGATGTGAGTGCGCCATGCGGCGGTTCGGGCGACTGAAGTGCTTGTCGGGTTCGCGTCCCTCTGCCCCAACATCCACAACCGTTTAGCCAGCAACTTCACTTCGGCAATCGCCAGACTTACAAGCAAAACCGGTCGGCAGCATAGGCGACGGCATTCGATCATTGCCCGAGGTCGCGCGCACATTGCTAGTTTTGGATATGAGATGCGATTAGGCTGACAGCACGAACGTAGTCCTTAAGTTTGTTTCACCAAGCTTGCCTGCTTCAGTTTGCTCCGATATTTCGACTCCTCGCAGCAGTCATTGGCAGGCGGAAAACTCGCTGCCCAATGTGGTGAAGTGCCATGCGAGCTTTACATGGGCGATCCCGACTTTATCACGTAGGCGATGCTTGGCGACGCAACATTGATCTCACTCGCATTTGAGCCACTGGTCGCTGCGGCTAGAGGCAACGCGCGCGCACTGGTTGCCTTGGCCGAACAAGCGCGTCGAAGTGGTGACTTGCCGCGGTGCCAGCAGTTGGGGCAGAATGCGCTAGAGCTTGCGACCGACGATCCCGATATTGCTTTCGAGGTGCGCGCCATGTTGGCCCGTTCCGTGCCTGAGTGGCACTTTCCTATGATGCAGGACGCTGTTCGCAACGCGGCGTTCCAAAATGCGATTGAACGCGCGATACGTCCCGATATGAAAGTCTTGGATATCGGTTCCGGCTCGGGTCTGCTGGCGATGATGGCAGCAAGAGCCGGCGCACAGTACGTTCATTCCTGCGAAATGAACCCGGTGATCGCTTCTGTCGCGCAGCAGATCGTTCATCAAAACGGATTCAGCAATCAGGTGACGATTCACGCCTGCAGTTCGCGCAAGATTGATGCCGAAGCCGATCTGGGCGGGCGGGCCGATCTGGTCATCTCTGAAATCATCGGCAAAGATCTGGTCTGCGAAGAAGTACTGCCTTCGATGCGGGATGCAGTAAAGCGCCTCGCCAAGCCCGATGCGCGATTTATCCCGCAAGGAGGCCAGATCCGGGTCGCTTTGGCGCGCTACGCCAAGCTCGACAAGTACCGCGTTGAGAAGGCCAGCGGTTTTGATCTTTCAGCCTTCAACCAGTTGAGTCCGGCCCGGTTCAATGTGCCGGTCAGCGATCCCGAACTGGGATTGCGCGGAGAAGTGGCCGATCTGTTCACCTTCGACTTTGCTTCGCCAAATCCATGGACCGACCGCGCTACGCGCGAACTGGTTGCTACCGGGGGAAGAGTGGACGGGGTTGTGCAGTGGTTCCGGCTGCAGATGGACGAGACCGGCAGTTTTGAGAATGAGCCCGGCCCGGATTCGTCGCCGTCCTGGGCACTGATCCTATTTCCATTTGCCGAACCGATCGAGACCAAACCCGGCGATCGGATCGGGGTGGAGGCCAGCATCACAAAAAACCTTTTGCGGATCAGGCAGGCCTGATCCGTGGCGGCCGGACCAGACATGCGCGAACCGGCGGGAACGCTGCAGCGCAAATGGCGGGCTTGGCGCAAATATCGGGCCCTGGACCGCCTGCTGATCCTTGAAGCCGCCGCATGGCTGGGCATGGTGCGATTTTACCTTGTCTGGTTCCCGTTCGGCCGGCTGGCACCATGGCTGCGAAAACCTGCGACCGGACTGTCCGGGCCCGAATTGGCGCCGCGGGTCGGCCGGGCTGTGCTGACCGCTTCGCGGCACGTCCCCTGGCAAGCCGCCTGCCTGGCCCAGGCGCTGGCGGCCAAGCTGATGCTGGCACTGCGCGGGCAGGGTTCAGCCCTGCATCTGGGGGCAAAGCTTAACGAGGGCGGCGCGCTGGCCGCGCACGCCTGGCTGACATGTGGCGGCGATATAGTCACCGGCGGCGCGGGTCTGCCGGGCTACACACCGCTGGTGCAACTGGGCTAAGATTTTCGCCCGAGCCAGCGCGCAATCTCGACTGCGTCGGCAATGTCAGACCGCCCCTGGTCGCCCAGCATATGGCCGACTGCCGCCAGTATCCCGGCTCCGTCACCTGCTTTGGCGGAGTTCGCATCGCGTTTGCGGCGGCGGCGCAGCATGGTCAGGATTTGACCGGGCCAGCGGCGTAACTGCAAGCGCAGCAGTTGCCCCGGCCAGCCGACTGCCGAGCGGTGCGCAAGACCCACCAACATCAACCGCGAAACCCGCTCTACTTGATCAGGGCCTAAATCGGCGGGAGCATGATCGCCCCAATCGACAGCAATTCCGGCCAGTTGCTGCGCCACACCCAGCGCCAGCTGGCAGGCGCGCACCGCATCGAGCCGCTCGGCTTCGTTCCAAAACAACACCCAGTCGATCCGTCCCGACTCGATCAGCAGCTTGAGATCGCCAAGAAGCAGCGGCCCATTGTTAAATTGGTGATCGAGCGCTGCGTGCAGGATCAGGTGCAACAGCGTATCCGCCGGGCATAGCGCGCAGATGCCCGGAACTGCGACGGCTTCCGCCCGCTGCCAAGCCCGCGCGATGTAGCGGGCTTCCCGCTTGGCGGCCACATCATCATAGGTGTCGAACAGGTGCAGGTGCACTTCGACGATAAGACTGCCCGATGTCATTGCCGGCAAGTGTTTGCCCGATCCCGAGAGGGCTGCGTTGCCACCGGTGAAGCCTGCTGCGGACAGAATTTCAACTACCCGGACAGCATCGTCGGGAGCGATCAGGAGGTCGAGATCGCGCATGGGACGCAAAGCCGGATCGAGGCCAGCGGACCAAACGAAAGCACCGCCCTTGAGGACCGCGGCCTTGATCCCGCCTGATAAGAGCGCTGCGCCCATCCGCGCCAGTGCGGACCGCTGCCCAAGTGCACGCAGTGCAGCGCGGTTGTAACTGTTGAGCCATTGCCGGGCGAGGTGCAGCGGTACGGGCCACGATCCCGTTGTGCTGCGCCGATGCAACAAGGGACGCAGCCGATGCGGCTCGGCCTGACGGCTCAATGCATGCCAGTCGTACTCGCCCAGCGCAGCTGCTGTCGCCGCGGCATGGGATTCTTCGCCCCATAGTAGTGTGAAAAGCGGGCTCATTTGCTCATCAGCCCATCGGACAGGCGAATGATCCTATCGGGGCGGAAATCGGCCGGAATGCGGTGGGCGATCAACAATATCGTGGTTCGGCCCCGCAAGCCCTGAAGTGCAGCGAGAAGCCGTGCTTCGCTTGGCGGATCGAGCGCGCTGGTTGCTTCGTCGAGGACCAGGAGCGCTGGCTTGCGGAGCAAGGCGCGGGCCAGGCACAGGCGTTGGCGCTCCCCGCCCGAGAAATGCCCTCCTCGATCCCCGGCGCGGGCTGTCAGTCCGCCAGGCGCAGCGCGCACGAAGCTGGCCGCAGCTGCTGCTTCCAGCGCCGCCCATAGCTCTGCATCGCTGGCCGCCGGCGCGGCCCAGCGCAAATTCTCGGCCAGAGGCAGATCGAACAGGAACGGATCCTGCGGGACATAGCCAATCCGTTGCCTCCAGGCTGAACGATCGGCGGGGGTCAGGATCGGTTCGCCATCGATGCTGATCGTGCCGACATCTGGTTCTGCCAGACCGATCAGCAAGTCGGCCAAGCTGGTCTTGCCGCTACCCGATGGGCCCAGCAGCACCGTCAACTCGCCTGCCGCCAGATCGAGGTCTATCCCTTCAAGCAAGGGGCGCGTCTGGTCATGGCGCAATCTAATGCCGGTCAGCGTGATCCGCGGCGGCGTGAGGCTGGCCGCGGCGGCGGCCGACGGACTTGGGGCGGGATCGGCGGCGAGGTCGGCCTCCAGCTGTTGCAAGTTGACGATCGCGGGCAGCAGCATGGCCAGCGACTGGACGCCTTGCGCCAGCGCCAGCGCTGGACCCGGTATCCGTGCGAACAGCACCAGCAACGCACCCAGTACTCCCGGAGAGACATGCACCAGCATCATCCCGGCCCATAGCAGAAGTGCAGCCAGAAGTGCCGCCAACAGTTGGAATAGCGAATTGGCGCGCATCCGCATCTCGGTATAGCGCAGACCGCTTTCCCTGAGCTCAGCCGAGAGCGTCATGAATTCGACGGCATAGCGATCTTCGGCACGGTGGGCCTTGGCCAGCTTCATCCCTGCGATGAATTCACCGAAAGCACCCTGGCGCTTGCCGCCCTGGCGGGTCAGCGTTTCACCATGGGAATAGGCAGCCCGCGCCATCCTGGCAGCCACCGGCAGCGCAGGCAGCAGCAGCGCGGCGGCGGCCAGTGCCAGCAACGGTTCCAACTGCAATGCCAGGACCAGCAGCACCAGCAATTGCACCAGCGCCACCGCGCCGCGCAGCAACTGATCGCTGCCCGTAGCCAGCCGGGCAACATCACCCGTGACCGCGAATTCAACATTGCCGCGGTTCAGATCGCGCAATTGCCGCCACTCGGCGTGGACCAGCGCAGCGATCAACCGGCCGCGCCAATGGTCGACCAGTTCGGACGACAGCGCGAAGAGTCCAAGATCGCGGCGAGTCAGGATCAGCGCGCGCAGTAGCATCAGCGCGATGAATCCGGCCAGCACCAATGCCAAGCCCTCGCCCCGCCCGAGCCCGGCAAGCAGCGGTTCGGCAATCCGGCCCAGCCTGCTGTCGGGCGCGGTCCAACCGAACATCACGCTGCTCAGCGGGATCAGCAGCAAGATGCCCAGACCTTCGACGAAACTGCCAAGAACGACCAGTGCGAGCAGCCCAGCCTGGCGCGCCTTCCCCATCACCAGCAGCGAAGAGAGGTAAGCGCGAAGTGGCGACCCGGTTGGCGAAGGTTTGTCAGCCCTCATTACCAGCCGTGTCCACTTGTCCCGGCCCGCGCCCAGGTTAAGTATTCGGCGGCTAGGGTGGTCAATTGCACTCGATTAGCTTCGTCAACATTATCAACGCCGCGCTCTCCTACCCGGGCCAAAGCCTGATCTAACCAGCCCAGATCGAGCCAGTCGTCGATCCCGGCAGCACGGAACGCACCAATGCGCGAGCGTGCGGGCGCTGCGAAGGCCTGTAGCCTGACATAGTGCCCTGGGTCGGCCGCCATTCCGCGTTGCCGCAGGCGCACCGCTTCGGGCAGCAGATCTTTGGCCATTGCGCGAGCCGGGCCGCGGTCGCGACCCAGAGCGTCAGCCAGTTCGCGCGGCAGGCTGGCATATGACCTAAGCAAGCGCAGGTCGCGGTAAGGGAAATCCATCCGCAAGGCACCAGCGTAGAAGGCGTTGGGCTGGGCCAGAGCCTTCTCGCTGCCTGGAATGTAACCACTATGGTCCGGTGCCAGCCATATTGACCCAACCATACTGGCGGCTTCGCGCCGGTGTTCTGCCAGTGCAGCGAGACGGTGCGGGGCTAGCACAACGTGAAAGTCGTGGTGTTCGGGCTGCAACCTTGCCGCGAAAGAGCGCCGCACCGCCCCTAACCGCTGTCGCAAGGTGGGCGGCCCGGGCAGTCGGGCGGTGACCGACATTTCGCCATATGCGCCGTTAACCAGCACGCCTGCTCCCAGGCTACGCGCAGCGTCTTGAAAGCTGGTAGTCAGGCAGTGTCGGTTGCTGAGCAGTGGAGATTCTGCACCCGCCAGCACCTTTTCTGCTGGACGATAGGGATCAGCTTCCTCACCGGGGCAGATCGGTTCGATCGCGATGCCATGCCGGTCGGCTACGGCCTTCGCAAAGGAGAACTCATCGGCAATCCCAGAACTGCGCGGTGCGACCGAGCAAAGTGCGAGCGGAAGCAGATCGAGTTCCTGTTTAGCGAGCGCGGCCAATAGCGATGAATCGAGGCCGCCGCTGAGCAGAACCGCGGCGCGCTTGGCCATCCCTAGCCGTTCGCGCAACACAGTCCGCAAAACTGCCTCCAAGGCGGCCACGGCCTCGCCGGCATCACCCGAAAACTGTGGCTGCGGAGCCAGCAGTGTGGCGCGCCCACGCAGCACGGATCCATCGGCGCCGCATCGTATGCTGCCGCCCGCGGGGATCTTCTCAATACCCCGGAAAATCGATCGTACGCCAATCAACTGGCGCAATTCATAGCGGCCCAGTGACAAGCCAATCACTTCGGCATCTGGCTCGCCATCGGCCCAGTCGAGTAAGCGCAGCGCCATGGCGTCGGGGGCGAACGCCAAACATGCGCCATTGGTCGCGAAGAACAGGCGATCTCGCATAGTCGCGGCCTGCATCAACCAGACCGACCTGCCCGGCTCGCTGTGATACAATGACCATTCGCCTAGCATTTCGACTGGAGTATCCTGGCCGAACCGATCCAGCGCTGCGCGAGCGAGAGCCGCCATAGCAGCCTCAGTTGGCACCCCGAGCCGCTGGGCAAGCTCAATGCGATCCGCGATCCATCCGGTCAGGATCGTATGTCCTCCCTTATTGCTTAGCTCGCTAACCAGTTCCGGATCTTGGGCATCTCGTCCAATTGCAATACGATCACTATCGCTTTGCGGAAGCCCAAGCAGCGCTGCATCGTCCGGAGTGATCGGGGCACCGTTCGCGCGGGCGAGTCCCCACAATCCCGACGTGACCGCTTCAGCCATTTGGCGGCAGTTCTGCAGCCTTGCCTAACGGCCGGACTACGATAGAGGGCAGGCTATGCAACCGGTCTTCGAAAAAGACGTTCGCCGCGCAATCCGCGTCACTCTGGCCCGCGAATCCTATGCCCAAGGCACGGTTCGGATGGTCCACGGCGATTTGCACGGAGCCTGGTGGCTGGTCACGACACATCGCGGCCTGTTTGCGGTTTCGCCTGATGGGATCGAATTGGTTTCGCATGGCTGGTACTTCGGCATAGAGCGCCACGGCAATCATATCTACCTGTTTGAGAATTGCGGGCTGCGCGATCGAGCAGCAAACTTGGGGCGAATTATCCGGCTGCACTGGGACGGTAGGCGACTGTCCGATCCGCGAGTGATGATGACGGGCCTGCACGGTAACGCGCATCAGCTGAAAGTAATCGGCGGCCTGCTTTGCTTGGTCGATACTGCCAGTCAGCGCATACTGCGCTTCACCCTTGCGGGCGAGCCGGTGGATGCCAGGACGCCACTTCCGGTGGCCCTGCCAACCGACACCAGCGGCGCCTATCACCACATCAACAGCCTGGCCGAAGTGGGTGACCGGATCGCGTTGCTGCTGCACAATGGCAAGGCACCTACCCCGCGCAAAAGTGAATTGGTTTGGCTTGACCGTGACTGGAAGGTGGTGGCCCGGCAGTTCATCGAAGGCTACATGTGTCACGATATAGTTCGCGACGCTGAGGGGACTTTGTGGCACAGCGCCTCGGCCAGCGGCGAGGTAATTAACTCCAAGGGGGAGCGGCTCAAGCTCAGCGAAAGCCTGATGACCCGCGCGTTGGCCTTTAGCCAGGGCCATCTGTTAGTTGGTCTGTCGAGTTTTGGCGAACGCCAGATCCGCGATGGCCTGACGGGTGAGGTGATTTTGCTGGACCTGGAAAGGAAGGAAATGGCGCGGTTCGAGGTTGCGGCGGGACCAGCGGACGTGATTGCGTTGCTCTAAAGCGAATGGCCAGCACTTCGCTGAAACACGACCGTCCCCGCAGCCAAGCGCTGATTGAAATCCGTCAGTCGTCGGCCAGCTTGCGACCAGCCGAACTACTTAGGACCGCTGGCAGTCGATCGTAGGATTGCCACCGACATCGGCACCGCGGCCAATAAACGCAAAGGTTTCGCGAATGTCGAGCTCACGGATTTCAGGTTCCACCCAAGCCTTGAGGTCGCGCTTATCTTCCGTATGCCCCATTTCTCAAACGTCCTTGTCGCCAATTGGTCGATCATCCCAGCGTTTCGAGCGTCTAATTTGGAGTTGCCCGTCCGATCTCGGGGCCACAATAGCATCAGTTAGCGCTGATGCAAGGCCTGTTGCGCATGCGGCTGCACCAAGCGCACTTGATCGACGTGAGGGAACTGTAAAGCGACCCGCCATGGAACAGCAGCACCTTAGCGCCGAAGGAACGGCCTGGCTCCGCTACATGGTGGGTTCGGCGCCAAGATGACGGCAGCCGTATTACGTCAGATCGACGGGACCATATCCCGCGAGTGGCCCGAGAGCGGAGCTGTGGCGACGGTGACCTTTCGCCGCGAAAGCCCTGCGGAAGTCAGCGAGGCTGAAAGCTTCCTTTAGCCGTCAGACCTCGTGATAGGCCCGGTACCAATCGACAAATGCCGGAACGCCCACGTCGATCGAAGTGGTCGGTGAATAGCCCAGATCGCGCTGGATTGCGCTGATATCGGCATAGGTCTTGTAAACATCGCCGGGCTGCATCGGCAGCATCTCCATCTCGGCCTTCTTGCCGCATGCCTCCTCAAGCAGTCCGATCACTTTCATCAGCGGTTCGCACTGGCTGTTACCGATGTTGTAAAGCGCGTGCGGCTTCACGCTGCCGCCGGCTTTCTCGGCGTCATCATCAGCGGGCGGACTGTCCAGACAGACGACCACCCCGGCGACGATATCGTCGATATAAGTGAAATCGCGGTACATATCCCCGTGGTTGAACACCGGGATTGGCTCCCCCGCCAGAATCCGGCGGGTGAAATTCCACATCATCATATCGGGTCGGCCCCACGGGCCATAGACGGTGAAGAAGCGCAGCCCCGTCAGTGGCAGGCGGAACAGATGGGCATAGGTTTCGCTTATCAGTTCGTCTGCGCGCTTGGTTGCGGCGTAAAGCGAAACCGGGTGATCGGTGCGGTCCTCAACCGCGAAGGGCAGCTTGGTATTTCCGCCATAGACCGAGCTGGAGCTGGCATAGACCATGTGCTGCACAGCGCGGTGGCGGGCCAGTTCGAGCAGATTGACATGGCCTGCCAGGTTCGACTGCACATAAGCTTGCGGGTTTTCGATGGAGTAGCGCACCCCGGCTTGCGCCCCGAGGTGGGCGATCCGGTCGATCTGCTGGCCTTCAAGTGCGGCGTTCAGCGCGGCCATGTCCGCAAAATCAAGCGCATGGAAGGTGAAGCGGTTGCCGCCGCTTGCGCTCAGCGACGCGAGCCGTTCGCGCTTCAGGGAAACCTGGTAATAGTCATTGAGGTTGTCCAGGCCAATGACTACGTCACCGCGAGCAAGCAGAGCCTTGGCCAGGGAATACCCGATGAACCCGGCCGCGCCGGTGATGAGAACACGCATAATTGGCTCCTACCCTGCACCGTCTTATTTCATGGTTAACCCGTCGATGTTAGGGGGAAAAGCATGACAACCCCCTGACAAAATTCTCGTCGTGTTCGGCACACGCCTCGAGGCGATCAAGCTGTTCCCCGTGGATCGACCAAAGCGCGATTGATTAGCTGAGCCGCTCGTCTATGAAGAGATGCTGCACCGCGGGGCAAAATTGCACTATGCTAGACATCGTTCACGAGCCTCTTAGGGTCCTGACACTTGCAGAAGAGCGCGAGTTGACCGCACTTGCGCACGATCGCGCTGGGTCACCAGCGCTGCGTCGACGCCGAGCACAGCTCGCTCTGCAGGACGATGATTTCACCGAAGTTGTCGACGTTCTCGACGGTGCCAATGATCTTGCATTCGGGGAGCAGATCATGCTGACCCGCGCCTTTCTGGCTTTGGAAACTGATGCCGAAACTGCCAAAGCCCGCCAACGTGCGGATCTTGCACTTGAAGTTGCGGAATCACCCATTCAACGCGCAGCGGCTTTTGCCGATAGGGCCAAGGCCGAGCGACGGCTGTTGCAGCCCGGCGCGGCTCGTGTGTCTCTCGAAGCCGCGCTCGAAGCCGATCCGCACAGCAAAGACGCCTGTAAGCGCCTAGCTGCCCTTGACCTCGAACAGGGCCGGGCCGCGGCGCTAATTGATTGGTGCAAAACGTTGACTGGATCCGGGGTTGGCCATGCCCGCCTGCATGCCGCCCGAGTACTAGGCGAAGCGGTTTGCGGCGATCTTGATGCGGCGCGCGCGGTCGAAGGGCTTTCGGCCTTGAGCGCCAGCAGAATCTTGCCGTCACCCCCGGGCTGGAACGATCTTGCCGCGTTCAACAGTGCTCTCGCGGTAGAACTGCTAAGCCATCGCAACCTGCGTTACGAACGCTATGGCAGTGCATCCAACTACACCTGGCGCATCGATGCCCTGGCCCGGCCCGAAACGCCCCTTGTGCGGCTGTTGCTGGAGCACCTCGCCGCCCATATCCAAACGAACGTCGCTCAATTGGACCGCTGCGTTCACGGCTGGCTGGCTGACAAGCCTGATCAGGCCCTGCTGCGGGCCTGGTGCGTGATCACCGAAGGAGACGGGTTCGAGGGCTGGCACGTCCACCAGTTCGGCTGGCTAAGCGGGGTCTACTATGTGCAGATTCCGGATGAGATCGCGCTCGGCAAGGATCCGGGCGGTTGCCTTGCGTTCGGATTGCCGGAAGAATTCACCGGAATCGAAACAGCCGATGCCTATGGCACCACGCAAGTGCGGCCCGAACCGGGCATGATGCTGACTTTCCCGTCGCACGTCTTTCACCGGACCTACCCCCATTTTGGGCCTGGCAAGCGGATCTGCATCGCGTTCGATGTGAAGCCGTTCTAAAGCAACGTCGCTTGGTTATGGAACCCGCAGCGCCGTTCCTGATTGGATCTCAGGGAGTGACAATCCTGTCCGATCCCGCGCCGTGGCGCGAACGCTTTGCCCAAATGCCGGCGATTGGTATTCCCGCTGCGCTCGAACCCGGATTTTGTACCCGCATGGTCGAACGCGCCGCGCATGCCCGATTCGTCGCCGATGACGACATCGACCAGATCGGAACGCGCCTGATCGAAGCGCCGCAGTTGATCGGCAAAGCGATTTCGCTTTTGCTTCACTCTTCTGACCTAATGCGCTGGCTGGAAGACGTGACGAGCGCGGGGCCTTTGCGGGCGGTCGCAGGACGCTTTGCCGAGATGCGCGCCAGCCACAACGACGCGCTCGACTGGCATGATGACCTTCATGACACCTCGCGTCGGCTGGCGATAATCATGAACTTGTCAGACCGCCCCTTTGCCGGCGGGCAGTTCCATCTCCGCCGTAAGGGCGAAAGTGAGCTGCTGCTGCGCCACAACCACCCGCATGCCGGCTCAGTGCTGATCGTTGCGGTCAGGCCAGAGCTCGAGCACCGGGTCACCCCAGTAAGTGCAGGCGGGCCGCGCCGGATCTATGCCGGATGGTTTCTGACCCAGCCTGAATATGGCACCGGCGCATTGGGAGCAGAGCTGTGATCACCTCGTATTGAGCCGTGCGATCGTCTCAAGGGCCTGATCTATCCGGGCGGAACGGGATTTGGTGTCGAACTGCCAAAGCTGAGGGATCAGAGCCATCGGGACGTGTCGCGCCAGCTCGAGCAGGCCCTTGCGCAGCCGCGCGTGACCCGGCAGCGCAGAGAGGATCTTGGGACGGAACAGGATCGAGCCATAGGCCATTGCCGTTTCCGCCGCGCCATGCCCGGTGCCGATAGCGCTGCCCAGCAGCAGGATTCCCCCCACTTGCCAACCACGGTCTTCGGCGCGGGCGGAGGGCCGGACCAGCAGCTTGCAGCGTTCGTCGCCAGTCGCTTCGGCGGGGGCGGCCTGTGCGATTGTGTCGCAGGTAGCGGGATGCAGACGCATCGCCGGGCGCCCACGCCAGGCGAGCGGTTGCAGGTCATTTGACAGTGGGGTCAAGTCGTCAGCCAACAG
>JANNYT010000164.1:0-1857 GCA_031410255.1 Novosphingobium sp.
AGGGGGCGAGTTTTCAGACGCGCTCAAGGCTGAAGTCGCTGCTGCACTGACCCACATCGAGCAAACGGCCGGCAAGAAATTCGGCGACGCCGCCGATCCGCTGCTGGTCTCGGTCCGCTCGGGCGCGCGGGTCTCGATGCCGGGGATGATGGACACGGTGCTCAACCTGGGGCTCAACGATGCCACTGTGGCGGGGCTGGCTGAAACTTCGGGTGACGCGCGGTTTGCCTGGGATTCGTACCGCCGGTTCATCCAGATGTATTCCGATGTCGTGCTGGGGATCGATCACCATCTGTTCGAAGATGCGCTGGAGATCGCCAAGGAAGACAATGGCTTTTATGCCGATGTTGAGATGGGTTCGAGTGATTGGCAGGCCTTGGTCAGCGAATACAAGGCCATCGTCCAAAGCGCCTTGGGCCGCGATTTCCCGCAGGACGTGACCGAGCAGCTGTGGGGTGCAATCCGCGCGGTGTTCGATAGCTGGGATGCTGACCGCGCCAAGGTCTACCGCCGGCTTAACGACATTCCGGGCGACTGGGGCACCGCGGTCAACGTGCAGGCGATGGTGTTTGGCAATATGGGCGATACCAGTGCCACCGGGGTCGCCTTCACGCGCGATCCGGCGACCGGCGAAAAGGCCTATTACGGCGAATGGCTGGTCAACGCGCAAGGCGAAGACGTCGTCGCCGGGATCCGCACCCCGCAGTATCTGACCAAGGCTTCGCGGGAACGCGCCGGGGCCAAGCCGCTGTCGATGGAAGAAGCGATGCCAGCGGCTTACGGGCAACTTGCAGAAGTTTTCGAGCTGCTTGAGGCGCATTACCGCGACATGCAGGACATCGAATTCACCGTCGAGCGCGGGCATTTGTGGATGCTGCAAACCCGCAGCGGCAAGCGCACTGCCAAGGCCGCGCTCAAGATGGCGGTCGATATGGTCGGCGAAGGCCTGATTGACGAGCGCACCGCGATCCTGCGGGTCGATCCGATGGCGCTTGACCAGTTGCTCCACCCCACGCTCGATCCCGCCGCAGTGCGCGATGTGCTGACCAAGGGCTTGCCAGCATCCCCTGGCGCGGCCTCAGGCGCGATCGTGCTCGATGCCGATACCGCCGAAAAACGCGCTGAGCGCGGCGAAGCGGTGGTGCTGGTGCGGACCGAAACCAGCCCCGAGGATATCCACGGGATGCACGCCGCCAAGGGCATTCTGACCGCGCGCGGCGGCATGACGTCACACGCCGCCGTAGTCGCGCGCGGAATGGGGCGGCCGTGCGTTTCGGGCGCTTCGGCGGTTTCGGTCGACATGGCCAGCCGGACGCTGCGGATCGGCACGCGCGAGTTGAAAGAGGGCGACCAGATCACGCTCGACGGCACCACCGGTGAGGTGATGGCCGGGCACGTGCCGACGATCGAACCCGAACTGGTCGGCGATTTTGGGGTGCTGATGGCCTGGGCCGACCAGCACCGCCGGATGAAAGTTCGCACCAATGCTGAAACCCCCGCAGACTGCCGCACCGCGCGGCAATTTGGTGCCGAGGGGGTCGGGCTGTGCCGCACTGAGCACATGTTCTTTGACGCCGGGCGGATTGCCGCCGTGCGCCAGATGATCCTGGCCGAGGACGAAGCTGGTCGCCGCGCCGCCTTGGCCAAGCTGCTGCCCGAGCAGCGCGCCGATTTCCACGGGATATTTGAGGCAATGGCCGGGCTGCCGGTGACGATCCGCTTGCTCGATCCGCCGCTGCACGAATTTTTGCCGCACGCTGACGCCGAATTTGCCGAGCTGTCCGAAGTGATCGGCATCGGGGTCGATACGTTGAAGCGCCGCGCGGGCGAATTGTATGAATTCAACCCGATGCTGGG
>JANNYT010000165.1:0-7599 GCA_031410255.1 Novosphingobium sp.
CCGCGCTCGGCCTGCCCCCCAGCGCCACCCCGCACGCCTTGCGCCATAGCTTCGCCACGCATTTGCTGGGCGCCGGGGCTGACTTGCGCAGCCTGCAGGAATTGCTCGGCCACGCCAGCCTGGGCTCAACCCAGATCTACACCAAAGTTGACGCCGCGACCCTGCTCGACGTTTATCGCAGTGCCCACCCGCGCGAGCAATAGCGCGGTGCTATTCCTCCCAACGCCACACCCGCCACAGCCAGCCCGCTATTGCCAGCAGCGCCAGACCGCCGATCAGCGCGCCCGCAACCGTGTGCATCGTTTCGAAATAGCCCGCGAGCCATTTGCCGCCGTAGATCAGCAGCGTGTTCCACACCGCTGCCCCGGCAAAGGTGAAGGTCAGGAATTTCCAGTGCTTCATGTGGCTGAGCCCGGCGGGCAGCGAGATCATCGTGCGCAGGAATGGGGAGAAGCGCATCGCGAAGACCACCCATTGCCCGTGCCGCTGGAAGAACGCGGTGGCGCTCTCGACGTGGCTCCAGCGCATGGTCAGCCAGCGGCCCCAGCGCCGCACGAACGGTTCGAGCCGGTGGTAACCCAGCCGGTCACCCAGCACGAACCAGGCGTAGTTGCCCAGGGTCGATCCGACCGTTCCGGCCACCAGCAGAGGCCAGAAGGTCATCGTACCGCGCGCCACGGCGATCCCGCCCGCGCCCATGATCAGTTCGCTGGGGATCGGCGGGAAGACGTTCTCAATGAACATCAGCAGCGCGATGCCCCAGTAACCGCCCTGTTCGATCAGGTGGACGATCCAGTCAGCCATATCAGTGGTTCAATCGCAACCGCGCCTCGATCGCGTCCCAGATCAGCCCTGGGGTGTCGGTGCCGTTGAACTTGTCGATTGCAATGATCCCGGTCGGCGAGGTGACGTTGATCTCGGTCAGCCACTTGCCGCCGATCACGTCGATCCCGACGAACACCAGCCCGCGCTTCTTGAGTTCCGGCCCCATCACCGCGCAGATTTCTTCTTCCTGCGGGGTCAGTCCGCAGGCTTCGGCTGAGCCGCCCACGGCCAGGTTTGAGCGAAACTCACCCGCGCCGGGCTTGCGGTTGATCGCGCCGGCAAATTCGCCGTCGATCAGCACGATCCGCTTGTCGCCGAGCGAGACGTCGGGGAGGAAGGGTTGGACCATGAACGGCTCGACCCAGGCGGTGTTGAACATCTCGATCAGCGCGCCAAGATTGCTGCCGTCAGCCGGGACTCGGAACACCGCCTTGCCGCCGTTGCCGTGCAGTGGCTTGATCACGATATCGCCGTGCTCGGCCTGAAACTTCTTCGTTGCCCCCAGCGAGCGCGTGATCATCGTCGGTGGCATGAATCGCGCATAATCCAGCACGAACACCTTCTCGGGGGCATTGCGGACGCTGCCGGGGTCGTTGGCCACAAGCGTCTCACCCTGAATCCGTTCAAGCAGGTGGGTGGCAGTAATATAGCTCAGATCGAACGGCGGGTCTTGGCGCATCAGCACCACATCGATATCGCGGCCCAGATCGAGCAACACCGGCTCACCCGCAGTGAAATGATTGCCCAGCTCGCGCCGCACGGTCACCGGAGTGCCAAAGGTATAGAGCCGTCCGCTCTCCCAGGTCAGATCGGGGGCGCGATAATGGTAGACAGTGTACCCACGCGCTTGCGCCGCCAGCATCAGTGCAAAACTGGAATCGCCGGCAATATTGATCGTTTCAAGCGGGTCCATCTGGACAGCAACGCGCAGGCTCATGGCTTTGGGAAACTCCGCTCAGGGTAACAATGCATTCGCCATGTGGCGAGGGAAGCGGCCCGGCGCAAGGAGCAGCACGTCGATCCGTTGCTCATCGCCCGGCTTGGCATAGCGATGCGCCACGGCCTCGGCGGCGGCGAGCACGCGGCGCAGGCGGTAGTCATCGATGGCATGGTCGAGTCCCGCCGCCGTGGCGCGCCATTTCACTTCGATAAACGCCACGACCTTGCCGCGCCGGGCGACCAGGTCAATCTCGCCGCGCGGCGTCTTCACCCGCCGGGCCAGAATGCGGTACCCTTTCAGCCGCAGGTACCAGGCCGCCAAGTTCTCGCCGCGCCGCCCCTGCGCTTCGCGTTCGGCGCGGGTGCTCATTTCAGCTCCATCGCGCGGGCGTAAAGCATTTTGCGGTCAAGACCGGTGGTGCGGGCAACCTCGGCAGCGGCTTGGGATGGTTTGTGCGTGGTTAGTGCCGCTTTAAGCAGCGCTTCGGCATCGGTCGTGCTGAACTCCACCGCGCCCGGCGGACCGATCAACAGCACGATCTCGCCCTTGGGGGGATGCGCGGCATAATGCGCGATCAGCTCTGCGGGCGATCCGCTGCGGCATTCCTCGAACTTCTTGGTCAGTTCACGCGCGACGGCGACTTGGCGGCCCGGCAAGTCCGCCGCGATCGCCGCCAGCGAGGCGGCCAGGCGCGGTGCGGTTTCATAGAACACCAGCGTTGCCTTCACTGCGCCCAGCTCGGCCAGCACTTCGCGCCGGGCCTTGTCCTTACTGGGCAGGAACCCGGCGAACAAGAACCGGTCGCTGGGCAGGCCCGCGAGTGTCAGCGCAACTACGGCGGCACTTGGCCCGGGAATGCTGGTCACCATGATCCCCGCCGCCCGCGCAGCATGGACCAGCCGGTAACCGGGATCCGAAATCAGCGGCGTTCCCGCATCGCTGACCAGCGCTATGGCTTGCGCGGCGGCCAGCCCCAGCAGGTGTTCGCGGGTCGCCGCACTCGCGTGATCGTCATAGCGGATCAGCTTGGCTTTGAGCCCCAGGTGCTTGAGCAGCTTGCCGGTAACCCGGGTATCTTCACAGGCTACCGCAACCACAGCACCGAGTACCGTTACCGCGCGGGCCGAAACATCACCCAGATTGCCAATCGGGGTGGCAACAATATACAGACCCGGTTCAAGCAGTTGTTCCATTGATCCAACCATGGACCGACCTGAGGGGAGCGACAAGGATGTTCGATTTGCGGCTGGACCGGCGTGCACTGTTATTGCTGGGCACCGTCGCCCTGGTCGCTGGCTGTAAAGTCATCCCCAAAGGCCCCGGCAACACGCCTGCGCCGCCCACCAATGGCCCGACCGATAATCTGCCGAGCGATCAACAGCGTCAGAGGATCGCCTTACTGGTGCCGCTGACCGGGCCCAATGCCGCGATGGGGCAATCGATCGCCAACGCCACGACGATGGCCCTGATGGATACCAACGCCAAGACCATCCGCATCACCACTTATGATACCGCCGCCGGCCCAGCTGCTGCGGCCAGTCAGGCGCTGAAGGACGGCAACCGCCTGATCCTGGGGCCTATGCTGGCCGGTGATGTGGCGACCGTTGCGGCGATCGCCCGCCCGGCCCGAGTGCCACTAATCACTTACACCAGCGAGGCTGAAGTGGCTGCGCGCGATGTGTTCGTGCTGGGCACCACCCCCGCCAATGCGATTGAGCGGATCGTGATCTACGCGCACTCACGCGGAATCAACCGCTTTGCCCTGCTCGCCCCCAAAGGCAGCTATGGCACCCGCGCGACCGCCGCTTACGCTGCAGCAGTCAAAGCCGTGGGCGGCACCTTGGTCAGCACGCAGACTTATGACCACGGCAACAATTCCATCGTTAGCGCCGCCACCCGGCTGAAAGCCAAAGGCGGGTTCGACGCGGTGATGATCGCCGATTCGGGTAAATACGCCGCAATGGCCGCGCCGCAGCTAAAGCGGATTGGCGCAGCCGCACCGCGCATCCTCGGCACTGAAATGTGGAGTGGCGAGCTGGTTCTGAGCAAAACCCCGGCGCTGCGCGGCGCATGGTTCCCGGCGATTTCGGATGCCCGCTTTGCCCGGTTTGCGACCAGCTACCGCGACCGGTTCGGCGTAGCCCCTTATCGGATTTCCACCTTCGGTTACGACAGCGTGCTGCTGGCAGTGCGGATCGCCCGCGACTGGCGGATTGGCGCGCCATTCCCGATCGCACGGCTGGCGGATCGCGACGGGTTCCTCGGGCTGGATGGACCCTTCCGGTTTGACCAGCTGGGTCTGGGTGAACGCGCGCTGGAAGTGCGCGAGGCCCGCGCCGGTGGGATCACCATCGTCAGCCCCGCGCCCGACAAATTCGTGGACTGACGAAAACCCCGCCGCGCCGCTTGCGCCGCCGAATCCGCAGCGCCTATAGCCGCGGCCATGGCCCAGGATCTGTTTGACAAAATGCCGGTGAACACTGGCGAAACTTACGACGGCAGCACTATCGAAGTGTTGGAGGGGCTGGAGCCAGTGCGCCGCCGCCCTGGCATGTACATCGGCGGGACGGACGAACGCGCGTTCCACCACCTCGCCGCCGAAGTGCTCGACAATGCGATGGATGAGGCGGTCGCGGGCCACGCCAACCGGATCGAGGTGGTGCTGGAAGAAGGCAACCGCCTGACCATCACTGACAACGGCCGCGGCATTCCTGTCGATGAACACCCCAAGTATCCCGGCAAGTCGGCGCTTGAGGTGATCCTGACCACGCTGCATTCGGGCGGCAAGTTTTCGGGCAAGGCCTATGCCACCAGCGGCGGCTTGCACGGCGTGGGGGTCAGCGTGGTCAACGCGCTGTCCAGCCTCACCCGAATCGAAGTTGCCCGCGCCAAAGAGCTTTACGCGCAAGAGTTTTCGCGCGGGGTTCCGCTGGGGCCGTTGCAGCATATCGGCAGCACCCCCAACCGGCGCGGCACCAGCGTGAGCTTCGTGCCAGATACCGAGATTTTCGGCGAGGAGGCGAAGTTCAAACCGGCGCGGCTGTTCCGGCTGGTGCGATCAAAGGCTTACTTGTTCGCCGGAGTGGAAATCCGCTGGAAATGCGCGGCCGCGCTGGTCAGCGATGACGTTCCAGCCGAAGCGATCTTTCAGTTCCCCGGTGGGCTGGCCGATCATTTGCGCGAACAGATCGGCGCGCGCGAATGCGTCACCACGCAGTTCTTTTCGGGCACGCAGGATTTCCCCGGCGAGGAACAAGGCCGGGTCGAATGGGCGATTGCCTGGCCGCTGTGGTCGGACGGATCGTACTCGTATTATTGCAACACCATCCCCACCCCCGACGGCGGCACGCACGAACAAGGCCTGCGCGCCGCGCTGACCAAGGGCATCCGCGCCTTTGCCGATCTGATCGGCCAGAAGAAGGCCAAGGACATTGCGCCTGAGGATATTGTGACCGGCAGTGAAGTGATGCTGTCAGTGTTCGTGCGCGACCCGCAATTCCAGAGCCAGACCAAGGATCGGCTGACTTCGCCCGAGGCGGCGCGGATGGTCGAGAATGCAGTGCGCGATCACTTCGATCATTTCCTGGCGGACAACATGGAACGCGGCAAGGCGCTGCTCGGCGCAGTGCTCGAGCGGATGGACGAGCGGCTGCGGCGCAAGGCCGAGCGCGAGGTCAAGCGCAAGACCGCGACCAACGCCCGCAAGCTGCGCCTGCCGGGCAAGCTGACCGATTGCAGCGGCGAAGGCGACCGCGAAACCGAACTGTTCATTGTCGAGGGCGACAGCGCCGGGGGCAGCGCTAAGCAAGCCCGCGACCGCAAGAGCCAGGCGATCCTGCCGATCCGCGGCAAGATCCTCAACGTCGCCAGCGCCACGATGGATAAGATCCGCGCCAACAGCGAAATCGCCGACCTCGCGCTGGCGCTGGGCTGCGGGATGCGGAAAGACTGCAATGCCGACAATCTGCGCTATGACCGGGTCATCATCATGACTGACGCCGACGTCGACGGCGCGCACATCGCGACCTTGCTGATGAACTTCTTCTTTCAGGAAATGCCTGACATCGTCCGGCGCGGGCATCTCTATCTCGCCCAGCCCCCGCTCTACCGGCTGACCTGCGGCAAAGAGAGCGCCTACGCCCGCGATGACGCCCACCGCGCCGAGCTTGAGGCCGGCCAGTTCAAGGGCAAAAAGGTCGAAGTCGGCCGGTTCAAGGGCCTTGGCGAAATGAACCCGGGGCAATTGCGCGAAACGACCATGGCCCCAGCGACGCGCGGACTGCTGCGGATCACCCTGCCCCCAGAATACGAAGGCCGCGCGGCGGTGAAGGACTTAGTTGACCGCCTGATGGGCCGCGACCCAGCGCAGCGGTTCATGTTCATCCAGAACCGTGCGGGTGAAGTGGACCGGGGGATGATTGATGCTTGAGGCTAATTATGCTCGTTGCATTACTCTACTAATATGGTAGATAAATCCCGCTAACCGCTTCCTGAGCGGGTTTTGGGGGTTACCATAATGCGCCGACTGCTCCTTTCTGCCTCGCTTGCCGCCTTGATCGCCACCGCCGGATGCAAAGGCGCCGAACCTTCTGCCGAATCGCGCGAGCCAGCGGCGGCGGCTGAAAACGCCGACGCTCGGGCCGCCCCTGACATCAGCCTCGCCGCTGCCCCCGGCGTTGCATTCACTTACAATTACAGTTTCGTGTTGCCCGACAAGGGGATCGCCGCGGTCCAGGAAGCCCATGCCGCCGCCTGTGAAAAGCTCGGCCCGAGCCAATGCCGCATTACCGGCATGCGCTATTCTCTGCTCGACGACGAGCGGACTTCCGCTGAGCTCGATTTCAAGCTCGCCCCCGAACTCGCCCGCGCCTTCGGCAAGGAAGGCATCGCCGCGGTCGAAAAGGCGGAAGGCAAACTGGTCAATGCCGAGATCAGCGGCGACGATGTTAGCTATACGATTGACAGCGCCAAACGCACAGGTGCCGGTGCCACCGCGCGGCTCGCCCAAATTGAAGCCAAACTTAAAGCCGGCGGAATGGGAGACGAGGCGCGCAGCGAGCTCGAGGCACAAGCGGCGGCCCTGCGCGACCAGCTAAGTTCAGCCAAGGACAGCAAAGCTGGCGCCGAAGCGCAACTCGCTTCGACCCCGATGGTTTTCAACTACACCGGCGATCTTGGCTTCTCGCTCGGCGGCAACCCGCTGGGCGAAGCGGTCCATTCGGCGTGGTCAAGCTTTGCGACCATGCTCTGGTTCGTGTTGCTGGCACTCGGTGTCACGCTGCCATGGGCACTGCTGGGTGCACTGCTGATCGCTCTCTGGCGCTCGCGCATACTGCTGGCGCTGCGGCGCTTCGTTCGCGGCAAACCTAAGCTCGCTGAAACCGACTAATCGGCTCGCTTTAACGCCCCACCTCCTCCGCTGCAAACAGCCGCATCACCGGTGCGCCTTCCGCCCAGCCGCTGAGTTTGCGCACGAATTCCCCTGACTCCGGCACCACGAAGTGTGTCTTCACCGCTGCCATATCGGCCCATTCCTCGACGAACACGATCCGCTGCGGGTCTTCGGCGTCGATGTGGCAATTGTGCGCGATGCAGCCGGGTTCGGCGCGCGAGCGGGCGGAGTGTTCGACGCCCAGAGCCAGCGCCTGCGCGAAATGTTCGGGGCGGATTGCGGCGCTGCCGGTGATGATAATCATGGACTTGTTCTAGCACGCAGCCAAAGACGGAACAGGTGCTTTCGTTCATTGTGCTGACAGCATCGCGTGTTACAGTGTATCACGAAACGAACGGGGAATTCCACCATGCCGCGCTTGCCATTCATGCTCGCCGCCTCG
>JANNYT010000166.1:0-4927 GCA_031410255.1 Novosphingobium sp.
GCTGACGCCTTCGCGAACCAGCGTGCGGACCAGCGGGACCGACGCGTTGGCGATGGCCGCGATCATCGGGATCCCGGGGTGCTGGCGGCCCAGCGCGATCAGCCGTTCGACTGACTGCGGCGCATCGCGGTCAACCTCGACCACGAGCACCTGCGCTGCCGCTACCAGCTGATCGGGCACGGCCTGATCGCTGCGGCTGGGGAAGGTGACTAGATCGGGGAACAAGCCGGCCCTGCCGGCTTCGGCGATCGCGGCGATGTTATCCGGCGCGGCGACCACGAGCATCCCTGCGCAGGCCTTCATGGCGTGCCCCGGTGCAATAAAGTTCGAGAAATTTTCATTACCCATCATGTGTTTGCCTAGTTGGAACTCGTCCCACTGCCATCCTCCATTGGCAGTGCGTACGCGAACTGAGGAAGCGGAATTGCTCCGTTGAAAATGAAGCTGGTGAATGGCGTGAATTGCAGGTTGCGCAGGCTGACCGTGGTCAGCGGGGCTACATCGGGACCGTTGGGATCGCCGGCAAAGCCAAGGCCAGACCAGCTATAAGTGACCACCACATTGCTCGCGGTGATGTCCGGCTCGATTTGCTTCATGCGCGCAACCAGCGTGTTGAACGCTGTGCTGTTCTTGGTCAGCGGAAAATTGCAGGTGCCGCTAAGGCAGCGGCAGGCGCTGCCAGTGCTGTCGCATACTACGCCGGGAAAAGCGGCCGCGCTGACAGTGGTCCCCTGCGGTACCCCGCCCGAAGTTGCAAAGCTGTAGGAATAGAGCCCCGACGGGATCATGTCAGTCGCCACCGCCCAGCGCGCGCCGATCTGGGTGGCCTTTTCGGCCTGGCTGAGCGACCAGACATACCGGCCGACATCGATCGTGCCGAATAATACGATCAGCAGCAGCGGCAGGACCAGCGCGAATTCGGCCGCCGAAGCGCCGCCTTCGTCGCGCAGCATATGGCGGGCGGCCCTCATAGCCCAATCACCGGACTTTGAGCGGCGGCGCCGATGTGGATGGTCGCCGAGGTGAAGCCCATCGCGCCCATAATTGAGGGATAGACGATCTTGGTGCTGATCTTGACCTGCGGCGCATTGCCGCCGGTGGCCGCGTATATTCCGCCCTTTCCAGTGGCACAGGTCACCGTGATTGTTACGTCGTTAGCATCATCGCCCCAGGTGGGAACCTTGACTTTTCCGCCGGTAAGCTGGCCAGTCCGCGTCAGATTTTTCACCGTCGCGATGTCGCCCGAAAAGGTCCCGCCCGGGCAGGCGTAGTTGCTGCGGCTGAGCCGCGCGGCATAGCGCGCGGAATCACGCACCCCTTTGACCATCCGGTGCTCGCAGATCATGTAATAGCCGCCCTCAAACGTCGTCAGGATCAGCGCCAGTGCGACCGGCAGGATCAGCACCATCTCCACCGCCGCTGCGCCGGACCGATCGGACAAAAAGGAGCTGAGGCGGCCCATCGTCACCGGACCAGATACGGCACGTCGCGGCGGATCAGCTGCGCTTCGGTCGATCCCCCGCCCAGCGTGGTCTCGCCGATCACTTCGACATAGACGTCGCTCTGAGCGGTCCTCGCACGGTTGACCGACGGTTCGGTCAGAAACACATCAATCCATTTGATGGGGGCAATCGGGTTGTTGAGGTTTGCCCCGGTGCAGTTGACCACCGCCACTGACAGCACCCGCCGGTCGATCGCCGTGCCACCCACCGCTATGCCGGGTGACTGGCAATATGGCTGGGGCCGCGCGGTATTACCCGCATCAGTCTGATTTTGCAGGCGGCTACCAGCGTTGGCAGCCTCGTATTTATAGACTTGATAGCGTGTCGGAGTCGCCGTGCCGAACGCGCCAGTTACATCGAAATTAGAAGCGTAATTGGAACTGTTGGTCTTGAAATAGGCATTCCGATCCCAGGTGCCGGTGCCAACCTGCCCGCCCCCGCAATTACCGGCTGCGCTGATCGCGTGGCACATATCGCGCGGGTAGCCCATTGGTGAGGTCCCGTTAATTTGGGCCTGCGTCAAGGGCGTGGTCCCCGAAGCCGGAGCGTAGGGACGCGGTGCTTCGTGCCATCCGTTGCCGTTACCATTCGTAAAAGCGCAATTGCCAGTATTACCCTTGTGCATCAGGTCCTTGCGGGTGTTAGCCGATGGCGGGCACAGCCCGTTCGACGACCCGCAAGCTTGATTGAGTCCGTTGGCATAGACATCGAACCGGGTGTTGAGTGCATCCAGCACGCTGACATTCGCGCCGGTCTTGGTGACCACAGAATCTGCACTGACACAGTCGCCGGGAATGGTCGTGCGGCCCAGCGCCTGTGATATCGCCTGCGCGCCGTTGCCGCCGCTGGCCTCCAGATACCCGAAATTGCCGCTGCCGTAAGTCGATCCGCCAGTGTTGGCGATCAGGCGGATGCCCTTGCCGATGTAGTTGGCGATAGTGAAAGCCACATCGCCGCCCTGGTTGGGGTTACACATGAACACCGGCGGGACTTTGCACACCGACGAGCCGAGCCCGGCCATCGCCGCTGCGCCCGTCGCGCCATGCAGCAGACCGGCAATCGGAGTGAAGGCATAGTCAATCGAATGGTTCGCCACGATGACTTCGATGAAGTGCGCGTTGGCGTAGCTGGTTGCGGCCGCGGCGCGGTCCTTATCCTGCCAGAACCTGACGTTGCCACTTGCATCGCACGCCGATTCCGCTGAAATTGAAATGGTGTGGCTGCTGTTGGCAACCACCGTGGTGTTGGTGACCAACCCCGCCGCCGCCGCCGCCGCGCGCGAGCAAGCTCCGCTGCCCCCATCAAGCTGCGTCGCCCCGGCCAGCGCGGCCTGATCGGCACCGTTCTGTAATTCGCTGTCCATCGCGGCGAGGCGCCCATAATCGAACCCGACCCCGGCAATGATCACCAGTGCGGTCAAGGACAGCGCATAGGTCGCCGCCACGGCGCCGCGATCGTCCTGGCTCAGTCTGGTTACCGGGTTGCGGTTCATTGCAAGTCTCCGCCCGGCATGGTCAGTTTCCGCCCGGCGATCCGCCGGAACTGCCCTTGCCTGATTTGCCGATGTCCGACAGGCTCTGCCGTTCAGGTGCTTTGACCTTGTCGGTGCGATAACGCTCGATCGCCTGCGCCGCGTGCGCTCCATCGTGCGGGGCGAAAGCATCGGGATACTCGGGCGCCGGGTTGATGATCTGGGCCGCGAAGGTCTGGCGGTTGGCCTCGCCCCAATTGTCCGCCGCGCCCAGTTTAAGCTCACCCGTGCTGGTGCACCCGGCGGTGCAGGCCAGCAGTGCGATCCCCACTGCGGTCAGGATACGATCAGAAGGCATAGTCGTCCTCCTTGGTGGCGGGCTGCGCAGCCGAGGTTGCTGGTTGCGATGGGTCTTGCTGCTGCTGCGGCTGGCGCGGGGCCTGATCGCTGCCGGGATCGACCGCCGCCGGAGCGACCGCGCCGCCGGTGCTGGGATCGGCAATCGGCGCCAATGGCTGCGGATGGTAGGGCTGCCCCAGCAGGAACGTTTCGCCCTGAGTGGGTTCACGCACGCGGTCGGTCGGCAAGCGGACCTGGCCGGGCTTGATCGGAGCAACCAGATGCGGGGTGACCACGATCAATAGCTCGGTTTCGCCCTTCTGGTAACGGGTCGAGCGGAACAGCGTGCCGATGATCGGCAGCGAACCCAAAATGGGCAGCTGCTGGATGTTGACCTTGGTATCCTGCTGCAGCAGCCCGGCGATCGCGAAGCTTTCCCCATCGCGCAGTTCCAGCGTGGTGCTGACCCGGCGGGTCCGCAGGCCGGGGATGGAGATTCCGTTAAGCGTCAGCGAGGCCGAGGAATCGATTTCGCTGACCTCGGGCTCGACGATCATGTTGATCGTGCTGTCGGTCAGCACAGTCGGGGTGAAAGCCAGACTGACCCCAAAGGTCTTGAACTCGACCGTGATCGATTGCGAGTTGTTCCCCCCGCCGCCGCCTTGGACAACCGGGATCGGAAACTCTCCGCCCGCCAGGAACGAGGCGCGCTCACCCGACATTGCGACCAGCGTTGGCCGGGCCAAAGTGCGGGCTAGCCCCTTTGATTCCATCGCATTGAGGATGCCCTGCAGGCTCAGCCCGCCAATCGAAAAGGCCTGCCGGAAAATCCCGAACTGGCCGGTGATCGAATCGAGCTTGAGCACGCCTGCCCCGGTGGTGGGATCAGGCACCAGGCTGGATCCGCGCCCGCCGACGCCAGAGAATTTGGTGCCATTGTTGCCGAACGCGCTGAGTCCCAGCTCCTTGCCCGATGTGCGGTCGACTTCGGAAAACTGCACCTCAAGCATGACTTGCTGGCTTGATCCGACGCTGATCATGTTGACCACTTTGTCGCCAGCGAAGGTGCGGGCCAGCTGCTCGGCGCGGTGCGCGGCAGCGGGGCTGGAGACCGTGCCGGTCAGCACGATTGAATCGTTGGAAATGCGCGCCCGGATCGTCTCACCCGGGACCAGATCGTTGATTTGAGTCTGCAGGGTTTCAACATCGGGGCCAACCGCGACGTCCATCACCGCGATCACCCGGCCGCGCGCATCGTACAGCGTCAGGCTTGTGGTGCCCATCTTCTTGCCGAGCACATAGATCGACCGGTCAGTCAGCGGCAGGATGTCGGCAATATCATCGTTGCCGATCATCGCCTTGGCGATCGGGCGGTCGGCGTTGACCACCTCGCTCTTGTTGAGCGGCACCTCCAGCGTGCCGGCGTGCAGCGTCGGCGCGGACGCCGATGATGGCGGAGAAACCTGTGCGCCGACCGGGAAGGTCAGCATGGCGGTGGGCGCCGCAACGCACAGCAGCCAGATCCGCAAGGTCTTGGTCCTAATAGGCATGATAGACACTTTCGTCGCTGGACTTGGTGCCCCGCACCACGGTCATGGTTGGCCCGATAAGTGCG
>JANNYT010000167.1:0-6117 GCA_031410255.1 Novosphingobium sp.
CCGCGCGTGACTTTCCAACCGCCTGGGCGCAAAGCATCCTGATCATAAGCAGCGAGCGGGATTTGCGCGGCGATGCAGCGCTGGCACTCAGCCTCGGCCTTGGTGAACCCGTCAAACAAGGCGGCGGTGTCGGCAATCTCGAAGTTGTATTTCGACATTTCCTGCTCGTTCTTCAGGAACACATCGCCATAGCTGACCCCGGCATCGTTGAAGCGCAAGTCATAGACGCTGTCGACGCCTTGAATGTACATCGCCAGCCGCTCTAGCCCATAAGTCAGCTCGCCCGCGACCGGCTTGCAATCGAAGCCGCCCATTTGCTGGAAATAGGTAAACTGGGAAACTTCCATTCCATCGCACCAGACTTCCCAGCCCAGCCCCCAGGCGCCCAAGGTGGGGCTTTCCCAATCATCTTCGACAAACCGGACATCGTGGAGCAGCGGGTCGATCCCGATCGCCAGCAGGCTGTCGAGGTACAGTTCCTGCAGGTTGGCCGGGTTGGGCTTCATGATCACCTGATACTGGTAATAGTGCTGCAGCCGGTTGGGGTTTTCACCGTAACGGCCATCGGTGGGCCGCCGGCTGGGCTGGACGTAAGCGGCGTTCCACGGCTCTGGCCCCAGCGCGCGCAAGGTCGTAGCGGGGTGAAAGGTCCCTGCCCCCACGCGCATGTCATAGGGTTGCAGGATCAGGCAGCCCTGCGCGCTCCAATAGGCGTGGAGCCGCAGGATCATGTCCTGAAAGGATAGCGGCGCGGCGGCCCGATCATCCTGAGCGTGTTGAAGGGTCATCGCCGGGGCTTTGGCGCACGGGTCTGGCGCGGTCAATATCCGCAATCGTTCATCGACGATAAGCAATTGTCTGGGTATCAGGCGGCCATGAGCTTTGCCGCGCGCCTGTTAGCCCCGTTGTTTGCCATGACCATGCTGGCCGGGAGCGCGATTGCGCCGGCGCAGCAGCACTTGCCGAGGCCGCAGCCCGTGCAGGCCGAGACTGCGCCCGCACAGGCCCGCCCGGCGCTGTGGAAGGTAGCCGATCATGATACGACGATTTATCTGTTCGGCACGATCCACTTGCTGCCCGAGGGGATCGACTGGTTTCACGGGCCGGTCGTCAATGCGTTCGAACACTCCGATCTGCTGCTGACCGAACTGCCCGATGTGGCGAACGGTGATGTGATGGCGTCGGTTCTGAAATACGGCACACTGCCGCAAGGCCAATCGCTGCGCGCGCGGATGAGCGACGAGCAGCGCGGCAAGTATGAGGCGGCACTAGCCAGTCTGGGCCTGCCCAAGGCGATGTTCGACCGCAGCAAGCCGTGGATGGCGGCGCTGTCGCTGCCGCTGGTCAAATTGCAGCGCGCCGGGTTCAATCCCGAGCAGGGCGTGGAAAACCAGCTGGCGCAGCGCAACAAAGCGCTGGGCCGCACCCGCGCCGGGCTGGAGACGATCGACTTTCAATTCAGCACCTTCGACGCGCTGAGCGAAACCGAGCAGATGGACTATCTGATGGAGGTGATCGATGCGCTGCCTGAGGTAGACGCGGCGATTGGCGGCATGATCCAGACCTGGTCGCGCGGCGATGCCGAGGGGCTGGCCGCCCTGCTCAACGCCGATGAGGATATGCCGGTTTTGGCCGAAGCGCTGATCTATTCGCGCAACCGCTCCTGGGCCAAGTGGATCGAGACGCGGCTGAAGCAGCCCGGCACGGTGTTTATCGCGGTTGGCGCGGGGCACCTGGCGGGCAAGGGCAGCGTCCAGCAGGTACTGGCCAAGGCCGGGATCAAGACGGCGCGTGTTCAATAAGGCGCTAACGCTGCTGCTGGCCGCGTTGGCGCTGGCGGCTTGCGCGCAGGCACCCGAGGTCCGCCCGGCGCTGTGGCTGGTGGAGGGTCCAGGCGGGCAAAAGGCCTGGCTGTTCGGGACGATCCACGCCCTGCCCCAGCCAGTCGACTGGCGCTCTCCCGCGATCGAGCAGGCATTGGCCGGGTCGGACCGGCTGGTGCTGGAAATTGCCCGGATTGATGATGACGCCGGAACCGCGCGGGCCTTTGCCGGGCTGGCGCAGTCTCCTGGCTTGCCGCCGCTTGAACAGCGGGTCCCCGCCGACGAGCGCGACGATCTGGCGAGGACGATGAGCGCCGATGGCCTGAAACCGGGCGCGCTGGACGGCTACGAGACCTGGGCCGCGGCGCTGTTGCTGCAGCAGGCGGCGACCAAGGCAGGCGCGTCTGACAGTGGCAACGGGATCGACCGGGCCTTGCTGCGCGGCTATGGCAAGCCGGTTGAGGAATTTGAAGGCGCCGCCGCGCAATTGACGATTTTTGACCGGTTGCCCGAAAGCACCCAGCGCGTATTGCTTAGCGCGGCGCTGACCGATCCCAAGGAAGCCGAGCAGGAACTGGCGCGGATGGCGCAGGCTTGGGCGCAGGCCAACCTGGGCTTGATCGACCGCGAGACCAACGACGAATTTCTCAGCGACCCGGTGCTGCGCGAGGCCCTACTGGTCAGCCGCAACCGCGCGTGGGAGGCCAAGCTGACCGCCATGCTGCAGGCTGGTGCGCGCCCTTTCGTGGCGGTCGGCACCGCGCATCTGGTCGGCAAAGACGGACTGCCGGCGCAGCTCACCGCGCACGGCTACAAGGTCACCCGGCTGCAATAGGCATCGCCCCAAAGCCTTGCCGCAGCCTTGCGCCTTGCATTTGCAGCCCAATGCCGCTAACGGCGCGCGCTTCGCGTCATGGTCATCCCTGGAGGCGTGGCGACGAACTTTGTAATCCAGTTTTGAAAGGCAAGTACCATGAGCGATACGCTGATCCTGCCGGCCGAGACGCGTGAACGGGCTGGCAAGGGAGCCTCCCGTGCACTGCGTCGTGAAGGCCGCGTCCCCGCCGTTGTATATGGCGGCAAAGAAGAGCCCCTCTCGATTCACGTTGAGGAAAAGCTGCTGGTCAAACAGCTGGGCACCGGCCACTTCCTGAACTCGATTGTCGAGATCGTAGTGGACGGCAAGAAATTGCGTACGCTCCCCAAGGACGTTGCCTTCCACCCGGTCAATGACCGCCCGCTGCATGCCGATTTCCTGCGCTTGTCGAAGGATTCGACCGTGCACGTCAACGTGCCTGTGCTGTTCATCAATGAAGAAGATTCGCCCGGCCTGAAGCGGGGCGGCGTGCTCAACATCGTGCGGCACGAGCTGGAACTGATCTGCGACGGCGACAAGATCCCTGAAGACATCCGGATCGATGTCACCGGGCTCGATATCGGCGATTCGATCCACATCAGCACGGTCGCGCTGCCCAAGGGTTCGGCCTCGGCCATCACCGACCGTGATTTTACCATCGCGACGATCATCGCCCCGTCGGGCCTGCGCAGTGAAACCGGCGACAACGCCACAACCGAAGGCGACGCTCCAGCGAGCTAGCCGGGCCAGACTTGTCGAACTAGCGATTGACGCTGTTCGATATTGTCAGCAAACATTCAGCCGGGCCGTGGCAACACGGTCCGGCTTTTGTTTTAGGGGGATTGATCATGACATTACGCCGCGCCAGCATTGCCGTGGGCATTTGCGCCAGCCTGACCTTCGGTTCGGTCGCCACCGCGGCCCCCGCTCCCCCACCGCCACCGCCCGCCCCCGTCGCCGCCAAGGTCAGCGATGTCGGTTGCGTGGCGCGGCTGATGTGGTTCATCAATGTCGGCCGCGATATGGCGAAAGACCCGGCCCGGCCCGAAGACAAGCGGATCAGCATGTATCAGACGGTCGAGCTGCTGCGCGGCGCACTGGGCTATTTCGAAGCGCGGATTGATGCGCTGCCGGCGGCCAATCGCAGCCCGGAATTCGTGGCTGCCGTGGGGCAGGTTGACAAGATGACCCCTGAACAGCGCGCGGCTGAGATCACCAGCTGCCTGACAACCTACACTACCGCGGAAGAGCGCGTGATGAAAGGGCTGCGGCCCAATTAGTAGCTGCCCAGTTCAGGAGATTAATGATGCGTAGGATGACTTTGACTTTGATTGGCGTCGCTGCTGCAGCCGCGCTGGCCGCGCCTGCTCTGGCCGCCCCGGCCACCCCGGCCGCACCAGCACTCGCGCCTAATCCGCCGATGGCCGATGGCGATATGGGCTGCTTCATCGCGCTCGGGATTGTAGCCATTGATTCCGACAAGGCTGCCAAGTCGGACAAGTTGGCGCAAAAGGACCGCGACTTGATGACCGGTCTGGGTGTTTCGATGCGCAGCGATGCGCGCTGGTATTTTGGCCGGGTCTCATTGCTGCCACCTGAAAGGCGCACTCGTGCAGCCTTTGAATCAGCTTTCCAGCGGGTCGACAAGACCGAGAAGAAACAGACTTTCGACGACGCCTTCGCCTGCTCGAAATGGGCGCAGGATACCAACAATGCGATGTTGAATAGCTGGTCGAGCAAGTAGTCCGCGCGCGCCTGCGGCCAGCTGGCTGCAGGCGCCGTTGGACTTGACCGATACCGCAAGCTAGGAAGCGCCGATGCAATTGTGGGTCGGTCTTGGCAATCCGGGTGCCCAATATGCCCTGCACCGGCACAACGCCGGGTTCATGGCCGCCGATACCATTGCCGAGGTTCACAGCTTTGGCGCGGTTCAGAAGAAGTTTTCCGGCTGGCTGCAAGAAGGTCGCATCGGTGGGGCCAAGGTTCTGCTGCTCAAACCCGCCACCTTTATGAACGACAGCGGCCGCGCGGTGAGCGAGGCGCTGCGCTTCTACAAGCTCGAGCTGGATGCGCTGACGGTGTTCCATGACGAGCTTGATCTCGCCCCGTTCAAGATCAAGGTGAAGCACGGCGGGGGCACGGCGGGGCACAATGGCCTGCGCTCGATCGATCAGCATCTGGGCGCCGATTTCCGCCGGGTGCGGATCGGGATCGGGCATCCGGGGCACAAGGACCGCGTCACCGGCTATGTGCTGGGCAACTATGCCAAGGCGGAAATGGATCCGCTCGCCGATATGCTCGGCGCGATTGCGGCTGAGGCCGAGTGGCTGGCCAAGGGCGATGACCCCCGCTTCATGAGCGACGTGGCGCTGCGTTTGGCCGAGTAGGTTACTGCTCGGCGGCGTGGACCCAGGCCGGATCGAGTTTTGCGGTCCGCATCGAGCAGCCCATGGCAACACGCGCCAGCATGGTTGGATCGAGCGCCTGATGCCCGACGTCGATCGCCTGCTGCACCGCAAATCCCACGATCTTGGGCATCAGGAACAACGGTGCAAGCCCGCCGGCCGGTGGCTTGATCGGCTTGCCGGCAAACGAGTCGATGAAGTGCTTTCCGACGGTTTCGATCACGAACCGGGTAAAATGATGCGCCCAGCGCAGCGGTGCTTCGACCGCGATTTCCGCCGGCAGATCAAGCTCGAGAAATTGGGCGGTGCCAATCTGCCCGGCCAGCAGCTTCATTTCAGCGTGGATCATGTCGATACTCACAGCGCCGCCGTGCTGGTGCGCTGCGCCGAACACCAGGCTGAGGAGGGACTGTTCTGATTCGCACAGCAAGCGGTTGGGCGCATCGCCGAAATAATAGTCGTGACCGTCAGCCCCGGTGGCGACCAGCATGCCGATGTCGGCGGGCTGGCATTGTTCCTGCGCCAGCGCGTCGAGCACGGCGTAGAGGCACAAGTGTCCGCCGACTGACGACAGCATCGCCACAATCGCCTCGATCCGCACGCCGCGCTCGTCTTGCATAGCCTTGTAGCTGCTGTCGAACAGCCGCAGGCCAAGGTCATGCGCGAACTCGATTGAGCCGGGCTGGTCATAGCGGGCGAGGTGCCGATCCACCCAGACATAGCCATCCAGCGGAGCCGCAGCTGGCGGCGGCGGCGTTGTTCCCTTGCGGCCAAACATTCAAATCCCCTGCAGTGCTTCTCTCGCCAGCATAATAACCCGGCTTTTCTGAAAAGCTGGTAAAAATCGCCCGTACAACTAGAGGGACCGCAACGTTCATTCGGCTGGGATTAGAAATGGGTTTCAAATGCGGTATCGTCGGGCTGCCCAATGTCGGCAAGTCCACCCTGTTCAATGCGCTGACCGAGACGCAGGCGGCGCAGGCGGCGAACTATCCGTTCTGCACGATCGAGCCCAATGTCGGCCAGGTTGGCG
>JANNYT010000168.1:0-27724 GCA_031410255.1 Novosphingobium sp.
AAGCGCGGCCAGCAGCAAGTCCGCAAACTGAGCTTCATCATCAAGCCGCTGCGCATCGAGCCGTTCGAGGCGGTCAGCTTTGCTCATCGCTGGCTCGCGTGATCAGCTCTCAAGCTGGCGCAACAGACTGCGCACATCGCCATCCATATCGGCATCACGGGTGCGCAGGTCTTCGATCAGGCGCACCGCATGGATAACGGTCGAATGATCGCGGCCGCCGAATTTGCGGCCAATTTCGGGGTAGCTGCGCGGTGTCAGCACTTTGGCGAGGTACATCGCGACTTGCCGCGGGCGCACCACCGCGCGGGCGCGGCGCTTGCTCGACATCTCGGTCCGGTCGACCCGGTAGAACTGGCAAACGGTGCGCTGAATCTCGTCGATCGTGATCCGGCGGCGGTTGGCTGAGAGGATATCGGTCAACTGCTCTTCGGCCAGCTGCAGCGACACTGCCTGGCCGGTAAGCTGGGCATAAGCGATCAGCTTGTTCAATCCGCCAACCAGCTCGCGCACGTTGCGATTGATCGTGCGGGCGAGGAATTCAACCACATCGGCGGGAACATGGGTGGGCGAAAAGCGCTGCAGCCGGTGTTCGAGGATTGTGCGGCGCAGATCGATATCAGCAGGCTGGATATCGGCGACCAGACCCATCGACAGCCGCGAGAGCAGCCGCTGTTCGACCCCGTCGAGCGCCTGCGGGGCGCGGTCGGCGGCGAAGACCAGCCGCTTGCCTTCGGCGAGCAAGGCATCGATCGTATAGAGCAGTTCTTCCTGCGCCGAAGCCTTGCCGATGATGAACTGGATATCGTCAACCAGCAGCAGGTCAAAGCCGCGCAGCCGGGTCTTGAACTCAATCGTCTGGTTCTGGCGCAAGGCCTGAACGAATTCGACCATGAAGCGTTCGGCCGAGCAGTAGAAGATTCGCGCGCGTGGGTGTGATGCCAAGTAAGCATGGCCGATGGCGTGCAGCAGGTGCGTCTTGCCCTGCCCGGTCGCGGCCTTGAGATAAAGCGGCGCAAATTGCGGAGTTTCGGTCGCGGCCATCCGCTGCGCGGCGTTGCTGGCCAGAACATTGGCTGAACCACTGACAAAAGTGGTGAAAGTCAGCGAAGGGTCAAGCCCGATCGAGGCCGAGCCCAGCCCGCCCGGGCCCATTCCGCCCAGTTCAGCCGCGCTCATGCCCAAGGCGTCGCCCGGCTGCGAATGCATCGCGCCATCGTTGGCGGCGCGGCGTCCGCCATCGTTCGAGCCGAAGCGCAAGCCCTGCGGCGCGCGGCGGCCCGGCATCACCGAGATGCGGACAGCGCGAACATCGGGACGCGCGATCTTCCATGCCAGCGAGAGCCGATCAGCGAAGCGGTCTGACACCCAGTTGGCGGAAAATTCGGTCGGCAAGAACAAGTCGAGCGTGCCGGTCTCCTTGCAGAAGCTGCCCAGCTGGATCGGCTTGATCCATTGGCTGTGTAATTGCTGACCCAGATCCTTGCGCAGTCCCTGGCTGATATCGGACCAGTCAGCCGCCAGATCTAGCGCTTCTTGCGCTTCGCGCATCCGGTCCGCTTCCGACTTGCCAGCTTCACCTGTATCCGGCTCCAGCTGACCATTGGCAGGCTGTATCCCCCGACCTGCACTGCCCAATCCCATTTCCGTCACCAGATCCGCCCCCGAACCAAAATATCAAATACCCTGCGCGCATTGCTGCGCACGGCGTCACCAGAGGCCCGAATCCCCGGCTTATGTTTTCCATGTTCTTGTGAAACCGCGCAGCATGGATCGCTCCGCAGGCCATGGCCGGTTTATGAACGCTTCATCAGCGAGGGCAAGGCGCTCATTGTAAAAAAACTGAAATAAAGGGCCTTGACTCTATCGGACCCTACTAATTCCTTGCCTTGGTGTTAACCAATTGAAATAACAGTGTTTCACTGTTTCGATCAAGCCGAATCGCGGGATTCCATAGCGTTACTGCAATGCAGCAAACCAATTGCGCTAGGCCACGAAAAAGGCCGGCTGCAATTGCGCCGGCCTCATTCCGATGTCGTTCTGTTTTCGTACCAGCCAGCCGCGGCGCCAAAGCAGCGAATCGCTTGTCACCAGAAATTTAGAGCGCCGAGACCCGCTTGGTCAGGCGCGACAACTTCCGCGCTGCGGTGTTCTTGTGCATCACGCCGCGGGCAACGCCGCGGGCCAGTTCGGGCTGCGCAGCCTTGAGCGCGTCAGCAGCCGCAGTCTTGTCCCTGCCATCGAGCGCGCTCTCAACTTTCTTCACGAAGGTCCGGATGCGGCCCAGACGGTTGCCGTTGATTTCGGCCCGGCGGTCGTTGCGGCGGATGCGCTTTTTGGCTTGCGGCGTATTGGCCATTTTCGTCCTTCTTGCGGCTGCTGCAGGCAGCCCTCTAACTGGTGAATCTTGTGCTAATTGCGGTGGTCCAACCGGAATCGGACCCGCAAGAAGCGCGGCCCTTAACGGTGGAGGTCCGTTTGGTCAAGCGGCTGTCGCGTCCCGCCGGTTACTTCTGACACTTTGCGCAGTGCCATGTGCTGCGCCCGCCTTGGGCAAAGCGCAGGATCGGCGCGCCGCAACTGGTGCAAGGCTCGCCCGCCCGGTCATAGACATCGAAGCGCTTGGAGAAATAGCCCAGCTGCCCGTCGGGCTGCGCATAATCGCGCAAGGTCGATCCGCCGGCCTCGATCGCCTCGCCGATCACCGCCTTGATTTGCGGCACCAACCGCGTCAGCGCCGGACCGGAGACTTGGCCGGCCGGCTTGGCCGGATTGATCCCGGCACGAAATAGCGCCTCGCAGACATAGATATTGCCCAGCCCCGCCACGATCCGCTGATCGAGCAGCATGAGTTTGATCGCGGCGCTGCGCCCGGCCAGCGCGCGCTTGAGATGCGCCGCCGTTAGTGCCTCGCCCAGCGGCTCTGGCCCCAGCGCGGCAAAGGCGGGCCAGGCATCCAGCCCGGCCTCGTCAACCAGATCAACCGAGCCGAACCGGCGCGGGTCACACAGCGACAAGCGGTGGCCCGCCTCGGTCTCAAGCACCAGATGATCGTGCTTGCCCAGTTCCTCTGGTTCGATCCGCCAACGCCCCGACATGCCGAGGTGAAACACCATCGACTGTCCGCGGTCGCTATGGATCAGACCATATTTGGCGCGGCGCGACAGCCCGGTGACCGTCGCCCCGGTCAGCACCTGGACCAGATCCAACGGAAACGGCCGGCGCAGATTGGCCCGGCGCAATTCCACCCGCGCCAGCCGCGCACCATCAAGATAGCGCGCCAATCCGCGCACCGTGGTTTCGACTTCGGGAAGTTCTGGCATGGCCTCTCCTTGGAGGGTTTCGGTTTGCAACGCAATTCTTGCCTGCTAGGAGGCAGCCCGCATAAAGATCATCGGGAGAACATCATGTCCTATTCGCTGTACCAGTCATCGATCCCTGGCTTTATCGCCATGCTGACCAACATTTCCAACTGGCTCGACGTGGCGGCAGCCAAGCACGACGAAGCCACCCTGCTGGAAGCCCGGCTGACGCCCGATATGTTCGCCCTGCCGCGCCAGATCCAGATCGCCACGGACACTGCCAAGGGCGCTGCCGGACGGCTTGTCGGCACCGATTCGCCCGCGATGGCCGATACCGAAGCCAGCTTTGCCGAACTTAAGGAGCGTTGCGCCAAGACGATCGCCTATCTGCAGAGCATCGACGCTGATGCGTTCAATGCAGGCGCGACTCGTGAGGTGGTGATGAACTTCCCCAACGGCGGCGGGATGCGGTTTGACGGAACGACTTATGTGACCGGGTTCGTCGTGCCCAACTTCTATTTCCACGCCAGCATGGTCTACGCGATCCTGCGCGCGCAGGGCGTGGCGCTGGGCAAGCAGAACTACCTCGCGCATATGGCCCCGTACATGTTTGCGCCGCCCGCAACCTGACCGAAACTGCACACGCTTTTTCTGGCACCTACCGCTGCATGGCGCTAAGGCGCGCGCCATGAGCAAACAGGTTTCCTTCGGGTACGAAGACATTGCGGCCGAGGACAAGGCGACGCGGGTCGGCGCGGTCTTTTCTTCGGTAGCGAAGAAGTACGACATCATGAACGATGCCATGTCGGTTGGCATGCACCGGTTGTGGAAGGACAAGTTCGTGCGGCGGGTCAAACCGCGCGACGGTGAGGCGATCCTCGACATGGCCGGTGGCACCGGCGACATCGCTTTCCGCATGGCGCAAGGTGGCGCGGCGGTGACCGTATCGGACATCAACCAGGACATGCTCGACGTCGGGATCGAGCGCGCGCTCGATCGCGGTTTCGACAGCCTGGTCTGGTCGTGCCAGAACGCCGAGCAGCTCAGCTTCCCTGACCGGTTCTTCGATGCCTACACCATCGCTTTCGGGATCCGCAACGTGACCCACATCGACCAGGCGCTGGGCGAAGCCTTCCGCGTCCTGAAGCATGGTGGGCGGTTCTTCTGCCTGGAGTTTTCGACCACCCAGTGGCCCGGCTTCAAGGAAGCTTATGACGCTTATTCGCACAAGCTGGTCCCCCGGATCGGCGAGCTGATTGCCGGCGACGGGGAAAGCTATCGCTATCTGATCGAATCGATCCGGCGCTTTCCGCCGATGCCCGAATTCGAAAGGATGATTCAGCAGGCCGGCTTCACCCGCACCAAGGTCGAACCGATCCTGGGCGGGCTCGTCGCGATCCACTCGGGTTGGAAAATCTGAAGTGACGCGGCCCGCGACGCACATTTTGCGCTTGTTGCGCTGGGGCTGGACCTTGGCCCGGCACGGCGCGCTGCGCGGGATCGAGCAGGATATCAACACTCCGCCGCAGGTGCGCGCGCTGTGCAAAATTGCGCGACTGATCACTTTCCAGCCACGCGAGCCCGACTATGCCGGGGCCTTCACCGCAATCGGTCCAGCCGCGATCAAGCTGGGGCAGGCGCTCGCCACCCGGCCCGATCTGGTGGGTGAGGAGGCCGCGCGCAATCTGCTATCATTGCAGGATGATTTGCCGCCGGTCAGCTTCGCGCTGATCAAGCGTGAGATCGAGGCGAGCTTTGGCAAGCCAATCGAAAGCCTTTACGCCTCGATTGACGAAGTGCCGGTCGGCGCGGCTTCGATCGCGCAGGTGCACCGGGCCGTGACCACCGATGGCCGCCAGGTCGCGGTCAAGGTGATGCGCCCCGGCATCCGGGAGAAGCTGGCGCGCGATATCGACACTTACGAGTGGGCGGCGGCACACCTTGAAGCCTTGGGCGGTGAGGCTTCGCGGCTGCGCCCCCGGCTGGTCATCGCCAACTTCAAACGCTGGACCGCGCGCGAGCTCGATCTGCGCCGCGAAGCCGCCTCAGCCTCCGAGCTGACCGAGGCGATGAAGGGCTTCGATGGCTACCGCATCCCCGGGATCGATTGGGACCGCACTTGCGGGCGAGTGATGACGATCGACTGGATCGACGGGATCAAGATCAGCGATATGGCTGGGCTGGATGCTGCCGGGGTCGATCGCCCGGCGCTGGCCAAGCGGCTGGTGCTGGCCTTCCTGACTCAGGCGATCAGCGCCGGGTTCTTTCATGCTGACATGCATCAGGGCAACCTGTTCGTTGACCGCGACGGCACGATCGCAGCGATCGACTTCGGGATCATGGGCCGGATTGATCGGCGCGCGCGGGTCTGGCTGGCCGAAATCCTCTACGGCTTGACCACCGGCAATTACCGCCGTGTCGCCGAGATTCACTTCGAAGCGCAATATGTCCCGAGCTATCACTCGGTCGACGAATTCGCGACCGCGCTGCGCGCGGTGGGCGAGCCGATGCGCGGCAAGCCGGTCAGCGAACTGTCAGTCGGGCAGATGCTCGACGGGCTGTTCGCGATCACCCGCGATTTTGACATGCAGACCCAGCCGCACCTGCTGCTGCTGCAAAAGACCATGGTGATGGTCGAAGGGCTGGCAACGCAGCTCGATCCGGCGATCAACATGTGGGACACCTCGGGCCCATTCGTGAAGGACTGGATCCGCGACGAGCTGGGGCCAGAGGCCGCGATTGCCGAACGCCTGCGTGAGGATGCGCAGACCATCATGCGCATTCCCGAACTGGTCCGGCGGTTGGAAGACAGCTTCCCCGCGCGCGGCGGCGCGCCCGAAGCACCGCCGCTGCCGCACGTGCCGCTGCTGTGGGAACGCCGCGCGCGGCGCGGCAATGGCTGGCTGGGCTATGCGCTGGCCGCAGCGGCTGGCGGCGCGGCGCTGTGGGCTGGACAGATGCTGGGCTGGCTGGGCTGAGCGATGGAGCTCGACACCCTGCTCCAACACTTCTTCGGTACCGATGATCCTGCGCAGCTGAGCGAGGACGACTACCAGCGCGCGATCGAGCAGCTCAAGATCAGCTTTGGCATTGAGCGCGAGCCGGGCCGGCGGTTCGCGCTGTGGTGCCTGATGGAAGCGCTCGGCATCGCGCCATTGCCGGTCGATGCTTTCGCTAAAGAACCCAAACTCAAGGCTGCGGCCGACGAATACCTCAGCGCGGCATTCCGGCTGGAGCGGTTCGGGGATTCGGAATGAGCGCCGAGTCGGTGCTCGAATGGCTGGTCCTGCACGCGCCTGATCTGGTGCTGATCGAACATTCACGCTCAACCGCGACGGTCACCGAAGCCGCCGAAGTCATCGGGGTCGAACCCGGCCGGATCGCCAAGACGCTGGCCTTGCGGGTTGGTGATGAGATCATGCTGCTGGTAACGCGCGGCGATGCCCGGCTGGATAATGCGCTGTGCAAGGCCGAGCTGGGCGGGCGGCCGCGGATGCTCAATGCCGAAGCGACCTTGGCCGCGACTGGCCACGCGGTCGGCGGGGTCTGCCCGTTTGGGCTGGCCACCGCTATGCCGATTGTCGCGGACCGTTCACTGCTGGCCTATCCGACAGTGTTCCCGGCGGCCGGATCGCTGACCAGCTCGGTTGAAATCGCCCCGCAGCGGTTGGCCGGATTGATCGGCGCGCGCTGGGTCACGATCTGCAAGTTGCCCGAATAGCGAAACGCCCCAGCCCTTGCGGGGGCCGGGGCGCTTCAATCTGCTTCAATGGCGCGTCAGAACTTGGCGCCGACCCGCATGCCGATCGTGCGCGGCTGCACCGGCACGATGTAGACCCGGGTACACTGGCCGCATTGCACGAACCGCGACAGATCGCCGCGCTCGTCCAGCAGGTTCGAGGCGAAAATCTCGAACGAGTATTTGGCCCAGTCAGCTCCGATCGAGAAGTTGGCCACGCCGAAGCCCTGCAGTTCGCCTTGCAGCGCGTTGTTGGCGGTGCGCAGGTCCGACGGCGCCGAGCCCTGATAGAACCCGTTGAGCTGGACATAGCCCTTTGCGTCGCCGAACGGCACGGCATAGCGCACTGTCCCGCTCATCTTGAACTTGGGCGTGATCGGCAGCCGGCTGCCGGCGACTGCATCGATCGAATTGCCGCCGGTGGTGCAGGCAAAAGTCGGGTCAATCGCATGGCACAGGTTCTGCAGGGTCTTGGCGTCGGTATAGGCTCCGGCCAGGTTGATCGTCAGCGCATCGAAGTTGAACGTCGCGTCCATATCGACCCCGCGGATCCGGGCATTGGGACCGTTGGTGATGATCGTGAAGCTGTTTGGCCCCAGATAGCTGAACTGGAAGTGCTTCCAGTCTTGCTGATAAACCGCGCCGTTCAGCCGCACATGGCCGTCGGCCAGCGTGGTCTTGAAGCCCAGTTCATAGTTGACCAGATAGTCTGGCTCATACGGACCGAAATCGCCGCGCCGGTTGATCCCGCCGGGACGGAAGCCGCGGCTGACCGTGCCGTAGAACAACAGACCCTTGCTTGGCTTCCAGCTCATGTTGAAGCGATAGGTCGTGCCGTCACCCTTGGCCTGCACCGGCTTGATCGTGCTGCCCGAGGCGACCCCCAGGTTGGTGCACGGGCTGCCCGGGACCGAGCCCGGTGCCAGTGTGACGCCGGGCGTGCCGACCACCGTGGTCAGCCGCACCCCGGTGGTGGTGAAGCACTGGATCACCCCGGTCTTGGAGCTGTAGGCACCGTTAGGCGGGCTGGCGGTAAAGTTGCTGCCTGGATTGCGGCCAAACCCGAAGAATCCGATTAGGGTATTGTCATAGCGGAACAGACGCCCGCCAGCGGTGACCGTCAGGGTTGGGGCAATGTCCCAGCTGACTTCGCCGAACGCTGCATAATCGCGGTCGATCCGGTGCTGCTGAGTCAGCCACAGCGTGCCAGGGTTGCCGTTGACTGACAGGTTCGGGCCCAGGTTTGCAATCTGGTAGTCCTGATGGATGTCGTTCGACTGGTACTGATAGAACAGCCCGCCGACCAGCCGCACCGGCTTATCCTGCGGCGAGGCGAAACGCAGTTCCTGACTGAACTTCTTGAAGTGATCGGTGCCGACCACCTTCTGGCGCGGGTCGATCGTGTTGCCGGCGCCGTCCTGATACGCGAAGTAGTAAGCCAGTCCGCCGACCGATTCGTAATACGAATCATAGGCTTCGGCATAGTCGGTGTAGTCATTGACCGCGTTATCCTTGCGGTCGAGGTAGGCGCCGGCATAGGTTACGTCCCAATTGCCGATCTTGCCTTCGATCGTCAGGGCTGCCTGAACGAATTTGTCGTTGCGGTAATCGGGGAAGAAGTGCTGGTATTGGAGGTCACCGACCGACGGATCATAAGCATAAGTGCCGTGGCTGTCGGTCTGCTGGAACATCACTGCCGGGGTTACGGTCCAGTTCGAATCGAGATCGATCTTCAGCGCGGCGCGCCCACCGTAAGTGTCAGTCGAGTTGACATTGTCAGCCACGAACGGCGCGTTGTTGACCGAAATCCCGTCCTTGACGCAGCCTACTGCATTGCCACCGAGGTCGAAGATTGTGGTGCCGCAGAAGGTGCGTTGGCCGCGGACATTGTCGATATATCCGGCGTCGTGCTGATAGAACCCGACCACGCGCAGCGCCATGCTGTCACCCAGCGGGAAGTTGAGCATCCCTTCGACCTTGCCGCCGAAATCGCCATGTGCAACGTTGTTGCCTTCAACATCGATCCGGCCTTCGAAACCCTTGGTCGAAGGCTGGTTGGTGATGATGCGGATCGTGCCGGCTTCGGACGAAGCGCCGTAGAGCGTGCCCTGCGGACCCGACAGGCTTTCGATCCGGGCAATGTCGTAAACGTGGACGTCAAGGTTGCCGCCGATCGTGGTGACCGGCTGCTCGTCCAGATAGACCCCGACCGAAGGCAGCGAGCCCGAGTGATTGCCGTCACCGCCAGAGGCCACGCCGCGCATGTAAATCACGTTCGTGCCGGGCGTGCCGCCCGATTGCGCCGAAACCGAGGGCAGCTGCTGCGAATAGGTGCTGAAGTTCGAAACGCCCAGCTCGTCCAGCTTCTTGGTGCCGAGCGCCTGGATCGAGATCGGCACGTCCTGCAGGCTTTCGCTGCGCTTTTGCGCGGTGACGATAATCTCGGTCGAATCGGCGTCAGTCGCATCGTCTGCCGGTGCATCCTGCGCGAAAGCAGGGGTGGCGATCAAAGCTGTGGTGGTGAACAGCGCGGCAAGAGTGCGGCGAGCAAAGCGGCTGGACATTGATGACCCCTGATTTCGTTGGTTGTTATCGTTGCAGTACTTGGGTGCGGTGACCCTGATTCGTGTGCGGCCTGCCGTCAAGCACGGCGGTTAAGATTTCCGCCGATCACTGGCAAAGCGTGGCACTTTTACAACGTTTCGGGCACTTCCGGGTAACAATCGAGCACCGGGCCCAGCGCGGCGCGCAACGGATCGAGGTGCGCCGAGAAGGCTTTCCAGCCCTCGGTCCCCTCCCGAAAGATCGGTTGGCGCACTTGTTCAGAGCTGGCGGTGCGGACCGCGCGGGCCGTTTTGTGAAACGCGAGGCAGCTGTCCTCAAACTCCACCCCGCAATAGGTCAACAGCGCGCGGACCTGGGTTTCGGTGTCATCAACCATCGCCTCATAGTGCACCCGGTGCACCGCGCCGGGCTGTACGCGGTCCATATGCGCCAGCAGCCGCACGTAGTCGCGGTAATAGCGGCCCATGTCGGTCAGGCTGTAACTGAACGCCTGCCCGCGCGCGAAGTGCTGCTTGAAGTTGGAGAAGCAGCAACCGAGCGGATGACGCCGCGCGTCGATGATCTTGGCATTGGGCAGGATCAAGCGGATGAACAGCACATGCGCCCAGTTGTTGGGCAGCTTGTCGATGAACAATGGGCGGTCTGTCTTGCGCTGGATCCGCGTACGCTGGAGGTATTCCTCCCCGAAGCCGCGCAAATCATCCGCGCTCAGCTCGGGCAGGCTCACCGGGTAACGGCTGTCGCGCCGCGCCAGCGCTGGGATGTCGGGCAGCTCACTGGTCCCCTCGATCAGGCTGTGGCTGGCGAGGATCTGCTCGACCAAGGTCGATCCGGCGCGCGGCATCCCCAGCACGAAAATCGGATCGGGCGCATCGCAGCCCTGTCCGGCGCGCGCGGCCATGAATTGCGGCGTCGCCACCTCGATCAGCTTGTCGACAAAGCGGCTGGTGTCATCGGCCGAATAGTCGATGCTCTCACGCCGCAAGGCATTCCCCGCCGCATAATGGGCAAAGGCCGCATCCGCCGCGCCGCGATCTTCGAGCGCCTTGCCCAGCGCAAAATCGAGGTGAAAGCGGTCTTCGCGCGCGATGCTGCCCTGCGCCAGCGCAGCCTCCATCGCGGCAATATCGGCGTCTGAAAACTTCACGGTCTTGAGGTTGGCGAGGCTCCACCAGGCCTCACCCAGTTCGGGCATCAGTTCGATCGCCTTGCGGTATGCCGCCACCCCATCGGCGCTGCGCCCGACGGTCTTGAGCATGTGACCATAGCTCATCCAGATCCGCGGCTGGCGGGGTGCCTTGGCCAGGACTTGCTCATACAGCCCCAGCGCTTCATCGAACTCGCCGATCCGGCCCAGCGCGGCGGCTTGCAGGTTGGCACGGCCCTGGTTCTCTGGCTCTTCCTCAGCGACCTGATTGAGCTGTGCAATCGCTTCCTCCGGGCGGTTCTGGCGGTACAGCACCAAAGCCAGATTGGCCCGCGCCGCAGTGAACCCCGGCGACAGTTCGAGCGCGCGGCGCAGCAGGCTCTCGGCATCGCGGTAGCGCCCGATCCGCCCGGCCAGCTCGGCCATCAGCCGGATCGCGGCAACATCGAACGGGAACTCCTTCAACTGCGCGCGCAGCAATGGCTCGGCGCGCGGCAGATCGCCCACGTTCATCGCCAAGGCCGCCTCAATCAAGCGCGGGTGATACTTGCCGAGGCGTGAGAGCCAGCTTTGGGTGGTGACGGTTGCCATGGCATCTCCTAGCCCGATTTGTGAGACGAATGCCAGCCATGCGCTTTCGCTGGCCAGTGGCAGCGAAACGTGGTTTCCTCGTCTTTACGCGCATTGGGGGTACGAACAATGACCGAGCGAATTGGATCGCGACCCTTCGGGGTCTGGACCGCCACGGCAATGGTCGTCGGCACAATGATCGGATCGGGCATATTCGTGCTGCCAGCGCAGCTCGCGCCCTATGGCTGGACCGGCGCGGCGGGTTGGGTCGTAGCCGGCGCCGGCGCGATGCTGGTCGCCGTCGTGATTGTTTCATTGACTCGGGCCATGCCTGATCAACCTAATCTCGTCTCGATCTGCAGCGAGGCTTTAGGTTCACCAATCGGTGTGATGATCGGTTGGAGTTACTGGGTAAGCGTTTGGAGTGCCAACGCCGTTGTGGCGACCACCGCAGCCCGTTATCTCGCTACTTTTTATCCGGCCGCAGGAGCGACCCCCTTGCGCGTCGCGTTGCTCGGAGCTGGAATAGTATCCGTACTGACCGCGATCAACCTGCGCGGTGCGCGCGGCGTTGGCCGTTTCCAAGTCGCCGCCACCGTTATCAAGCTGATTCCCCTACTGGCGGTAGTCGCGCTTATCGCGTGGTTGGCAATACGCGGAGAGAGTGTTTCGCCCCAGAACACCAGTGCGGCCTTTGCTCTTGATCAGATCAGTCCGGCGATGGGAATCGCCTTTTTTGCAGTGATGGGGTTCGAAGGTCTTTCGCTGGTAACCGAGCGTGTGCGCGACCCCGCGCGCAATGTGCTGCTGGCAACTCTCTGGGGGCTTGGCCTGACATCACTTCTTTATATCGTCGTGTGCACCGGGATGGCTTTCGCAGCTCCCACTGCTGCGCTGTCTGCTGCTCAGGCTCCGATCGCCTATTTCATCGATCTATATCTAGGCCATGACTTAGCGCTCCTCGTTGCTGCGTTTGCCGCAATGGCGGGGATCGGCTACCTCAATGGAGCCACCTTGGTGATGGGCGAAATGCCGCTTTGCGCAGTGCGTGGCAAATTGCTGCCCGGCTGGATGGCGCGGACCAATTCGCGCGACGTTGCGGTGGCGCCGCTGCTGCTTGGCACTGCATTGAGCATCTTGCTGATGATCGGTGCCGCCTCCCGAAGTGGCGGGCAGGTGCTCGAATTTATGCTAAAAATGACCACGGTATCGACCGTATTGATTTACATCGGAGCGTGCGCTGCTGCCTTGGCGCTGGGCAAGCTGCGGATTTTGTCTCTGGCGGGCATTGCTTTTACCTTGTGGGTAATCCAGTCGGTCGGTCTGGAAGCCGCAGCTTGGGGAATCGGGCTCACTGCCTTGGGATTTCCGCTGTGGTTCCTCGCCAACCCCCGACCGCTCAGCTCCGCAAGATCTTCCGCAGCAATGGCCGGTCCGCCAAAATAGCCGCCGCCGCGTTGTGCCCCGGCGCGCCGGTCACGCCGCCGCCTGGATGCGTGCCGGCGCCGCACATGTAGAGGCCTTTGATGGGCCCGCGATAATCACCGTGGCCCAGCACCGGCCGTGCTGCCCACAACTGATCGATCCCCATCGAACCGTGCATGATATCGCCGCCGATCAGTCCGAATTTGCGCTCCAGATCAAGCGGCGAGTGGATCTGCGTCGCAATCACGCTGGCCTTGAAATTGGGCGCGTGGTCATTGACCGTGTCGATGATCAGATCGGCCACTTCCTGCCGGTGCGTGTCCCAATCGACCTTGGGATCGAACTGCTGGCAGAACAGGCTGGCGACATGCTGACCGGGCGGGGCCAGACTGTCATCGACGGTCGAGGGGATCTTGATCTCGACAATCGGCTTCTTTGACCAGCCGTGCTGCTCGGCATCGTAAAACGCCTGGTCCATGTAATCCATCCCCGGCGCGATGATGATCCCGGCGGTGTGATGCTCGGCCTGCTCCGTAGTTGGAAGGACAGTGAACGAGGGCAACTCGCTCAGCGCGACATTCATCCGGAAAGTGCCGCTGCAGGTCTTGAAGCCCTTGATCCGGCGCTTGAAATCGTCATCCAGATCGCTTGGATCGACCAGCTGGCGGAACAGCAGCGCCGGCCCCGCATTGGATGCGACCACGTTTGCGGCAATTTCCTCACCGCTTTCCAGCTTTACGCCAGTAACCTTGGCGCCATCGACCAGCACTTGCGCCACCGGTGCTTCCAGGCTGATCTCGACCCCCACGTCCTCGCAGGCCCGCGCCATCGCCTGGGTGATCGCGCCCATTCCGCCGACCGCGTGGCCCCAGGCCCCCAGCTTGCCGTTCACTTCGCCGAACACGTGGTGCAGCAGCACATAGGCCGAACCGGGGGTGGAAACCCCGGCGTAATTGCCGACCACCGCATCGAACGCAAAGGCGCTTTGCACGCAGTCATTTTCAAACCAGCCACCGAGAAACTGTCGCGCGGACTTGGTGAAAATATCGAGCAGATCGCGCTGCACGCCAATGTCCATCTGCGCAATCGGCCAGCCCTGCTTGGCCGCCGCGATCAGCGAAGTCAGCCCGCCGCCGACATTGGGCGGGATTTTCAGACTGAGGTCGCGCAGCACATTGGCGACCTGTTCCAGCGCCTTGTCATAGGCGGGATAGGCGGCCGCGTCCTTGGCCGAGAACCGCGCGAATTCGGCTTCGGTCCGCCCAGCCGCGCCGCCGAGTTTCAGGTAATCATTTTCGAACGGGAAGAAGTTGGATATCGTCCGCTCGATCACGCGGTAACCGTAATCGTGTAGCCGCATGTCGGCGATCACCTTGGGGCGCAACAGGCTGACCGTGTAGCTGGCGGTCGAATTTCGGAAACCGGGGTGGAACTCCTCGGTCACGGCCGCGCCGCCGACGATATGCCGCCGCTCCAGCACCCGCACCCGCATCCCCGCCTTGGCGAGGTAGAATGCGCAAACGAGCCCGTTATGCCCGCCGCCGATGATCAGCGCGTCGTAGGTTTTGGTCATGTCTTGCTCCAGCCCGGTGAAGGCGCTTGGGCCTGGCGGGCCTCGGGAATAAGGGTGCGGATCTTGTGCGCGAAACTGCGCAGGCAGACCTCGCTGGTGGCGATCGGGCCAGCGGTGTAACTGTGGCTGGCCATGCCTTGCTGGATCTGTCCGATCAGCCAGGTGTCCTCGGCATTGACCACCCGGTTGATCCGCCAGTTGGCATAGCGCGCGAGCTTCATTTCGCGGCGCTCATCCGGGAGGCAATAGGCAACCTCACGCAGCAAGCAGCTGGTTGGCGAGGTCGGCAGCCACTGCATGAAATCGATCTGGTCGGCGTAGATATCGAAGGCCATGTTGGGCCACAGCTTGTAATAGAGCCAGCGCCCTTGCGCCGCTTCGGGCAAGTGCTCCACGCGCGGCAAATGCACGGTGTAGAACCGCTCCCAGAAGTTGTGCTTATCACCGGTGGTGACGTCGCCCAGCAGCCGATCAGCCCAGCCGTGCGCCTCGATCCGATAGCTTTTGCCCACCAGCCGGGTCAGCCCATCATGCGCCACCGGGATGTGGAGGTTGTCAGAATAATTATCGCCGACGTTCTTCCAGTTGACGTCGCGCGGGCGGTGCCGGACTGGGCCCATCGGCTGCATCGCCTCGAACTTGTACGGCGCGATCTCGGCCTCGAACGGGGCCATCATTTCGGCGACCGAGGGAAACCCCGCATCCTCCAGCCGCACGAACACAAACCCGCGCCATTGCTCGAGCGATACCGCGGCTAGACCGCTGTGTGCCATGTTGAGCGCCGGGTATTCCGCTTTGTGCGGCACCCCGCTCAGCCGCCCGTCAGCCTCATATGTCCAGGCATGATAGGGACAAACCAGCTTCTTGGCGCAACCACCGGGTCCTTCGACCAGCCGCATGGCGCGGTGACGGCAGACGTTGGTGAAGGCCCGCACTTGGCCATCAAGCCCGCGAATTACAATCACGCTTTCGCCCAGATAATCGAGCGTGCGGTAGTCGCCAAGACCGGGTATCTCATTGACATGGCACACTATCTGCCACGATGGGCGCAGCACCCGCGCCATCTCGGCGGCGTGGAATTCGGAGTCGCGGTAAGTCCAGCCGGGCAGCGACCAGTCGGCATCCGGATCGGCGGGCCCGTCCGAAATTTGCGCCACAGCCTGATCGATTCTGGTCATTCCCGGCGAGTCCCGCATTGCTTGTTGGACGATCGTATAACAAGTGATAGTCTGCTGCAAGTGACAGGCAAACCAGCCTTTACGCGGGCCGAACCAGATGCCCGCCGCCTCAGCCTGATCGAGGCTTGCGCAAGGGTGCTGGCAACTGATGGAGCCGCCGGCACCTCAGTGCGCGCAATCGCGCTGGAAGCGGGCGTTTCGCCGGGCCTGGTGAACCACTATTTCGCCGGGATAGATGCGCTGGTGGCCGCAACTTACGCCCATGTCGAAGCGCAGGTCAGCGCCGCGATTGACGCTGCTTTAGCTGCAGCCGGGCCCGATCCCCGCGCCCGGCTCGACGCTTATGTGACCGCCAGTTTCGCGCCACCGGTGGCTTCGGGCGAACTGCTCTCAACCTGGATCGCGTTCTGGAGTCTGGTCCGCGCCCGTCCCGCCATCGCGCGGCTGCATGACGAGCAATATGCCCAGTTCCGCGCCCGGCTAGAGACGTTGCTGGCGGGCTGCGGGGTCGCGCCCGCGCACCTGCGTCTCACCGCGATTGCCGTGACCGCGCTGGTTGACGGGCTGTGGCTGGAGCTGTGTCTTTCGCCGCAAGCCTTCAATGCGGCCGAGGCGAACGAGATCGCCCGCGCCGCGCTCGACGCGGTTATTTCGACAGATCAGTGAACAGGCTGAGGTAGTAGCTGATCCCGGGTGCCACGTTGGACAGCGGAACCCGCTCATTCAAGCCATGCGCGAAGTCTTCCGAATCCTTCGAAAACACCGGGCTGGCCCCATAGCTGGGGACCCCTAGCGCGCGATACCACATGCTGTCCGATGCGCCCGAGGCCTGGCTGGGGAACACCGCCAGACCAGGATTGATCAGGTGCATAGCCTTTTCGGCCGCATTCACGAAATCGGGCCGCATCGGTGAGGCTGGAGCCGAGATCGAATCCTCGCCGGTCACATCGCTCAGCTTGACCGTTTCGTTGCCAATCACGCCGTTCAGTTCAGCCGCAATCGCTTGCTTGCTGTGCCCGGGGAAGATCCGGCAATTGATGTTGGCGGTCGCGCGCTGGGGCAGCGCGTTCTGAGCGTGCCCGCCGTTGATCATCGTGGCCACACAAGTGGTCCCGATCTTGCCGACGTAGCTGGGACTGGCGCGCAGGGTGGCTGCGGCGGCCTCATCTTCCGGGTTGGCCGCGAACGCGCGCATCGCGGCGGCCAGCTTGGGATCGCCTTCGAACGCGGCAGCCTTCTCAAAATAGGCTTTGGTCAAGGGGCTGACTTCAGGCTTGAAATGATAGGCGCCGATCCGCTCAAGCGCGGTCGCCAGCTGGACGATCGCATTGACCGGACGCGGGGCCGAACTGTGCCCGCCGGGGTTGGTCACTTCGAGCTGGTAATCGATGTAGGTCTTTTCCGCGCCTTGCCAGGTCCAGTACAGCGGCTTGCCGGTCTGCTCATTCAGCGTCCCGCCGCCGCCATCAATATTGAGCACCAGTTCGGCGTTGGCCAGCTTCTGGGCGATCACTCGCGAGCTGCGCATCGTGGTTTCTTCGTCGCCCGAAAATTGCAGCACGATGGTCCGGCGCGGCTTGTAGCCGGCCCGGCGCAGCTCGATCAGCGTGGAGGTTGCCAGCGCCGCATCGAACTTCATATCGCTGGCGCCGCGGCCAAACAGATAGCCGTTCTCTACCACCGGGGTGAACGGATCGCGTTGCCAATCAGCGGGCTTGGCCTCAACCACATCCATGTGTCCGGAAATGACCAGTGGCTTGAGGCTGGGATCGGTGCCCGGCCAGGTGGCGATCAGGTACGCGGTATCATTGAACGGCGTGATCTCAACCGCCGAGTCCTGCCAACCGCCCGCAACCAGCGCGCCTTTGACCACTTGCAGCGCTTCGCCAGTCTTGTTGTCCGGCCCCATGACCGAGCGCAGCGCGATCAACTGCTTGGCCAAATCGAGCGTCTGCGCTTCGGCAATCGGGTGGCCTTTGGCTTTGCCTGGCCGCGCGGACAACTGCGGCGCAGCCAAGGCGGCGGCCAGAACAAGGGCGAGAGTGAGCGAAGCGCGGCGCATGGACGAATCTCCTTTTCGCCGGTTGTCTAATACCGGCAGCGCGGTGTGGGAAGCTGGCGCATGGCTGCTTACCCCCGGCCTAAGCAGTTCTTTACTTTGTGAGCGCTATCAGGCCGCAACAAAGGCAACTGGGTCAGCGCGATTTTATGGTGAGCAAACAGGCCGCGCTGCGCGCTGCCGTCCCCTCAGAATTGCGCGACTGGGTCGATAACCGTCTGATAAGCGCCCATATTCGTCTGGTGCGGACGATGGTGCTGGGCACCTTGCTCAATGCCATGTTGATCACCGTGGCGCTGATTCGCGAAGTCCCGACTTTTTGGCTGGCGCTGTTCGCAGCTTCGACTTTGGCGGCCGGCCTGCACCGGGTGTGGCTGGCCGAGGGGATCGAACGCGGCCGGCGGCGGCGGCGCGCGAGTAAGATCATGCTCGCCTTCGAACTCAATTCATTGTGGCTGGGGCTCAGCATTGGTGTGCTGATGGCGCTGTGGCTGCCGCAGGTATCACCCAGCGCGCAGTTGCTGCTGGCGATTTGCGCGATGGGGCAGATTGCCTCGGCGGCGTTTTCGGTCCGTACCTTGACTCGCTCGGCTTCGATCTATGTCACTGCGCAGGCGTTGGGGCTGGCAATTGGCCTGGCCCAGCTTGGCACTGAGCCGGCCTTGAGCGCGATCGCTGTGTTGATGGTGGCAAGTGCCTTGCTGATCCGGATGACGTATGTCGCCCGCGACCTGTTCGTGACCCGCATCCTGTCTGACCGCGAGCTGGCAGCAGCGTCGCGGACGGTCAAATTGCTGCTTAACGAATACGAGGAAAACGGTTCGGACTGGCTGTTCGAGCTGGATGCCGAGCAGAATTTGGTAGGCGCTTCGCGGCGCTTTGCGCAGGCCGCGGGGAAACCGGTGCATGTTTTGACCGGACACCCCTTTGCCAGCTTGTTCGAGCCGGGTGCAGATTGCGACGCGCTTGCTTCCGCCTTGCGCGAAAATCGCTCGCTCCGCGGCCACGTGGTCTGGCTGATCGCTCCCGATACCGAACAGCCGCGTTGGTGGTCGATCAGCGGACGTCCGGTGAAGGCCAGCGACGGGATCGCGTATCGCGGCGTGATTGCCGATGTCAGCGGTCAGCGCCAGGCCGAGCACGCCGCGCAGCGCATGGCGCATTTCGACGCCTTGACCGGCCTGCCCAACCGCACCCGCTTCGGCGATGCGCTCAGCGATATGTTCGGCGCGCGCGATCCGGACGAACAGATCGCGCTGCTGATCCTTGATATCGATCACTTCAAAAGCATCAACGACATGCATGGTCACCCGGTCGGCGATGCTTATCTGCGGTTGTTTGCCGCGCGGTTGAGCGCCTGCGTCAGTGCCAGCGGGCTCGGCGGGATCCAGCCGAGCCTGGCCCGGCTCGGCTCGGACGAATTCGCCATTGCCGTATGCGGCGCCGATGCCTGTGACCATGCGGTCCGGCTGGCGCAATTGCTGGTGGTCGCGATGACCGAAACCATTCAGGCCGAGGCGCACGAACTGCCCTGCAGCATCAGCCTGGGGATCGCGCTGGCCCCGTTCCACACTGACAATCAGGCGCAGCTGCTCAGCTATGCCGACATCGCGTTGAACTCGGCCAAGCACAGCGGACACGGGATCTGGGAGATGTTCGAGACCGGCATGGATGCCGCACTGCACGAACGCCACACCCTTGCCCGCGATCTGCGCCACGCGGTCAGCCGGGGCGAGCTGCGGATGTTCCTCCAGCCGCTGATCGACGTCGCGACCGAGACCAAGACCGGTTACGAAGCGCTGCTGCGCTGGGAGCACCCGAGCCGCGGGCTGGTCGCGCCCGATCAATTCATTCCGATTGCCGAGGAAACAGGCTTGATCGTGCCGATCGGCGAATGGGTCATCCGCACCGCCTTTGCCGAAGCTGCCAGCTGGCCGGGCGAGGAAATGATCGCGATCAACTTGTCGCCGCTGCAATTCGCCAGCCCCAATCTGCTGCCGGTGATCGTTAACGCCCTGGCGCACAGCGCGCTGGATCCGGCGCGGGTCGAGTTCGAGATTACCGAAGGCGTGTTGCTGACCAATTCGGCCGCCAACCTCGATCTATTACGGCAGATGCAGGGGCTCGGCCTGAAGATCGCGCTTGATGATTTCGGCACCGGTTATGCCTCGCTCAACTATCTGCTGACCTTCCCGTTCGACAAGATCAAGATCGACCGCAGCTTCATCGCCAGCTTGGCCACGCGTGAGGAATCGCGCGCGATCGTGGCCTCGGTGATCGATCTGGCCAACCGGCTGGGCATGTGCACCCTGGCCGAAGGCGTAGAAGAACCCGAACAGTTCGATGCACTGCGCCTGCAAGGCTGCCGCATGGTCCAAGGCTGGCTGTTCGGCAAGGCGCAGCCGAGCGAGCACTATCACCCGCGCGCGGTGCTGCCTGAGCGGCGCGGCCGCCCGGTCAGCATCCTGCCAGCCCAGCCACGTAGCCCGCGCAGACGTATTCAACCGGCCCCTGCCGCCAAATTGGCCTGAATCAGCCCCAAACTGGCTGAATTGGAATGCGCTGCTCTGGCGCGGCCCCGGCCCGCCTGCTAATCCTTGGTCTGCTTGGCACCCTTATCGGTCCGGGCCCAAGGAGTTGCCTGCATGAGCTTCACCGCTGACCGTCTGCTGCTGTTTGGTGCCACCGGCGATCTGGCCCAGCGGATGTTGCTGCCCTCGCTCTGCGCGCTGCACGATGACAAGTTGATCGCGCCCGATCTGACCATCATCGGCACGGCCCGGTCAGAATACGATGACGAGAGCTATCAGGCCTTCGCCCGCGTCGCGCTGGAGAAGTATCTTCCCGATTTTCGCAAACCGGCGATCGACAGCTTCCTGCCGCGGCTCAAGTATCAAGTGCTCGATGCCACCGAAGCGGATCACTTCGTATCGCTGGCGGACGAGATCGGAACGATCAACCAGGGCATGGCGATCTTCCTGTCTACCGCGCCCAGCCTGTTTGGGCCGACCATTGCCGGGCTGACCAAGGCCGGTCTGGCCGGCGAAAAGGTGCGAATCGGGCTGGAAAAGCCGCTCGGCACCAGCCTCGCCACCAGCTGTGAGATCAACGACGCGGTCGCCGCCGCGTTCAGCGAAGACCGGATTTTCCGGATCGATCACTATCTTGGCAAGGAAACCGTTCAGAACCTGCTCGCGCTGCGTTTTGCCAACATCATGTTCGAACCGCTGTGGAATGCCGCGCACATCGATCACGTTCAGATCACCATATCGGAAACGGTCGGGCTGGAATCGCGCGCGGGTTATTACGATGGCACCGGGGCGCTGCGCGATATGGTCCAGAACCATATGCTGCAACTGCTGGCGCTGGTCGCGATGGAGCCGCCCACCCGGTACGATGCTGTCTCGATCCAGAACGAGAAAGTCAAAGTGCTGAGCGCGCTGCGCGACGTCGCGCATAATGAGACGGTGACCGGACAATACCGTAAAGGCGCAATCGATGGCGCCCCGGTGCCCGGCTACGATGACGAACTGGGCCAGGATTCGGATACCGAAACCTTTGTGGCGCTCAAGGCCCATGTCGATAACTGGCGCTGGCAGGGCGTGCCGTTCTATCTGCGCACTGGCAAGCGCCTGCCCGAGCGCAAGACCGAGATCGTGGTCAATTTCCGCCCGGTGCCGCACTCGATCTTTGCCGCGCGCGGGGCCAAGACTGAGGCCAACGCCTTGGTGATCGGGATCCAGCCCGAAGAAAACATCCAGCTGCAACTGATGGCCAAGGTGCCGGGTCTCGACCGCGAAGGGATCCGGCTGCGCTCGGTCCCTCTCAACATCACCATGCCCGATGCCTTTGCCGGTCCCAAAAAACGCATCGCTTACGAGCGCTTGCTGCTCGATCTGATCGAGGGTGACCAGACCCTGTTCGTACGGCGCGATGAAGTGGAAGCGCAGTGGAAATGGATCGACGCGATCCGCGCGGCCTGGGCCGAACACGGGACCAAGCCCAAGACCTATTCGGCCGGCAACTGGGGTCCGTCGGCCGCAATCGCTTTGGCTGAACGCGACGGGGTAACCTGGCATGACTAAGCTGCACCAGGTGATCGAGCGGGTCACCGCACGGATCATCGACAAATCGAAGGACAGCCGCCGCCGCTACCTCGAGCTGATCGAACGCGAGGCGGAGAAGTTTCCCGGACGCGGCGCATTGTCCTGCTCCAACCTGGCGCACGGCTTTGCCGCGGCGCTGGAAGACAAGGGCGCGATTGCCCACGGCCGCGGGCCCAACCTCGCCATTGTCACCGCCTACAACGACATGCTTTCGGCGCATCAGCCCTATGGCCGCTATCCCGAAGCGATGAAGCTCTATGCCCGCGAAGTCGGCGCGACTGCGCAGGTCGCCGGCGGGGTTCCGGCGATGTGCGACGGGGTCACCCAAGGGCAGGACGGGATGGAACTCTCCTTGTTCAGCCGCGACGCTATCGCCATGGCCGCAACGGTTGCGCTGAGTCACGCGATGTTCGACGGTATGGCCTTGCTCGGCATCTGCGACAAGATCGTCCCGGGGTTGGTGATTGGCGCGCTGCGCTTTGGGCACCTGCCGGCGGTGTTTATTCCTTCGGGTCCGATGCCCTCGGGTCTCGCCAACAAGGAAAAGCAGAAGGTCCGGCAACTCTATGCTGAGGGCAAGGCCACCCGCGCCGACCTGCTCGCCAGCGAAAGCGCGAGCTACCACAGCCCCGGCACCTGCACCTTTTACGGCACCGCCAATTCCAACCAGATCATGCTCGAACTGATGGGGCTGCACCTCCCCGCCGCATCGTTTGTGCCGCCAAACACCCCGCTGCGCACCGCGCTGACCCGCGCTGCGGTGCACCGGCTGGCCGCAATCGGCCGCGAAGGTAGCGACTATCGCCCGATGGCGCGGGTGGTCGATGAAAAAGCGATTGTGAATGCGGCTGTAGGCCTGCTCTGCACCGGCGGATCGACCAACCATGCGATCCACCTGCCCGCGATGGCGCGCGCTGCCGGAATCAAGCTCGACTGGCAGGATCTGGACGAGCTGTCCTCCGCCGTGCCGCTGCTGGCGCGGGTCTACCCCAATGGCGCGGGCGACGTGAACCACTTCCATGCCGCCGGCGGAGTCTCGTTCGTGGTGCGCGAATTGCTGGATGCCGGTCTCGCCCACGGTGATGTGCTGACCGTGGCTGAAGGCGGCATGGCCGCTTATGCTACCGAGCCAGTGCTGAATGAGGGCGCGCTGGAATGGCGGCCCGTGCCCGCGCAAAGTGGCAGTGAAGCCATCCTCACGCCGGTAAGCGCCGCGTTCATGCCCGATGGCGGGATGCGGCTGGTCAAGGGCAATCTGGGCCGTGCGACCTTCAAGACCAGCGCGGTCGAACCTGAGCGCTGGACGATCGAAGCGCCGTGCCGGGTGTTTGCCACGCAGGAAGAAGTCCAGGCCGCGTTCAGGGCGGGCGAGCTAAATTGCGACGTGATCGTGGTGGTGCGCTTTCAGGGCCCGCGCGCCAATGGCATGCCCGAATTGCACAAGCTGACCCCGCCGCTGGGCGTGCTGCAGGATCGCGGCCACAAGGTCGCGCTGGTCACCGACGGACGCATGTCGGGCGCATCCGGTAAAGTCCCAGCCGCGATCCATGTCACGCCCGAGGCGCTGGCCGGCGGCGCGCTGGCCTATCTGCGCGATGGGGACCGGGTCCGCCTGTGCGGCCGGACCGGCACACTCGCGGTGCTTGAAGACATCTCACACCGCGAGCCAATGCTGCCGCCGCGCCCGGAAATGGGCATGGGCCGCGAACTGTTCGCGCTGCTGCGCAAGCACGCCGACGGGGCCGAGGAAGGTGGATCGGCGATGTTGGCAGAGGCAGGACTATGACCACACAGATCGTCACGATTGATATCGGCGGCACCCATGCCCGCTTTGCGCTGGCGCAAATCGCCGCGGGCGGCGCGATTACGCTGGGCGACCCAGCCACGCTGCACACCAAGGATCACGCCAGTTTCCAAACCGCGTGGGAGCATTTTGCGCAGCTGCAAGGCGGGAAGCTGCCGCGCGCCTGCGCCATCGCGATCGCCGGACCGGTCGGCGGCGAGGTCATCCGCTTCACCAACAATCCGTGGGTCCTGCGCCCGGCTCAGATCCCCGCCAAGCTGGGGGTCGAGCGCTATACGGTGATCAACGATTTCGGCGCAGTCGGCCATGCGGTGGCCTGCGCCGGAGCTGAGCATTTCGTTCACCTGGCCGGGCCGGATGAGCCGCTGCCCGCGCACGGCACTTTGTCAGTAGTCGGCCCCGGCACCGGGCTTGGGGTGGCGCATGTCTGGCGTGACGGAGCCGGCGCTTACCGCGTTCAAGCAACCGAGGGCGGGCACATCGATTACGCTCCGCTCGATTCGATCGAGGACGCGATCCTCGCCCGCCTGCGCCAGCGCTATCTCAGGGTTTCGGCTGAGCGGGTGGTCAGCGGACCCGGCCTCGTTGATATTTACGAGGCGCTCGCCGGGATGGAGGGCCGCGCGATCCAGCAGGTCGATGACCGGACGCTGTGGGGGCTTGGCACCAGCGGTGAGGACAGCCTGGCCGCCGCAGCGGTCGACCGGTTTTGCCTGTCGCTTGGCTCGTTCGCGGGTGACATTGCCTTGGCGCAAGGCGCTGGCGGCGTGGTGATCGCGGGCGGGCTCGGCCTGCGGATCCGCGATACGCTGATGAAGTCGGGCTTTGCCAGCCGGTTCAAAGCCAAGGGCCGGTTTGAAGGCTTGATGGCCGCGCTGCCGGTCAAACTGATCACTCATCCCCAGCCCGGCCTGTTTGGCGCCGCGGCAGCCTTTGCCATGGAGCATCTAACGTGACCTCGATTGAACAGATCATGCGCGCGGCCCCGGTGATCCCGGTGCTGGTGATCGAAGACGTCACGCATGCAATGCCGATTGCGCAGGCTTTGGTTGCGGGCGGCCTGCCGGTGCTCGAGGTGACGCTGCGCACCGCCAGCGCACTCGCGGTGATCCGCGCAATAAAGCAGGTGCCCGGCGCGATTGTCGGCGCGGGAACGGTGCTGAACGAGCACGCGCTCGACGATGCGCTGGAGGCCGGGAGCGAGTTCATCGTTTCGCCTGGCCTCACCGATAGCCTCACCAAAGCGGCCATCGCGGCGGGGGCTCCATTCCTGCCCGGCGTGGCCACCGCTGCAGATATCATGCGCGGGCTCGATCACGGGCTGGACCGGTTCAAGTTCTTCCCGGCCGAAGCCAATGGCGGGATACCAGCGTTGAAGGCGATTGCGGCGCCATTCGGCATGGCGCGGTTCTGCCCGACCGGCGGGATCACCGCCGCCAGCGCCCCGGCCTGGCTGGCGCTTGATGCAGTGCTGTGCTGCGGCGGGTCGTGGCTGGTGGGGAAGGGCCCGCCCGATGTTGCGGCGATCGAAGCAGCAGCGCGGCAGGCGGCGGCCTTGGCGCGGTGAGCTTGCTGGCGCAGCTCGACGCTCGGCTGAACGAGCTGCACCGCCGAACTGCGGAGACTCCGCTGTTCAACCCGGTCTTCCAGCTGAGCCATGAATTGTCGCGGCGGATCGAAAGTGGCAATTTACCGCTCAGCGAAGTGGCCGATCTGGTCGCCGAACTAGAATGCGACGGACTGCTGGCGCGCGCCACTCGGCTTGAACAGCTGGTCGCGCCGCTCAGCCCGGATGAGAACCGCGCGCGGCTGGTAGCCTTGGCCGATGCGCCGGATTTTGCCAGTTTCGCCGCGCGTTGGCGCCATCCGCTGCTCCACGTGGTGTTTACCGCCCACCCTACTTTCCTGCTGACCAGCCGCCAGAGCGAAGCGGTTGCGGCGGCTGCAACCTGCGGCGCGATTGATGCGGCCAGCGCTTGCGTCGCGCCGCATGCGCGCGATGCGATCACGCTCGACAGCGAGCACGCCGCCGCGATGGCCGCGATTGCCCGCGCGCAGCACGCCCGCGATGTGATCAACCGGCAATTGTTGAGCGCTGCGCGGCAGCGGTGGCCCGAGCAGTGGCGCGGTCTCGATCCCGTGCCGCTGCGCTTCGCCTCATGGGTCGGCTATGACATGGACGGGCGCACCGACATTTCGTGGTCCACCTCGCTGCGCTATCGCCTGTCCGAAAAGGCCGAACGGCTGGCCGGTTATGCCGAGGCGCTCAAAACGGTCGCGCCAGAACTGGCTCAGCGGCTGACTTGCGCCGGCGACTATGCTGCGCTGCACGCCGCGCAACTGGCGGCAATCGATCTGGCCGATCCTGCGGCGCTGTCGGCTGCAGCCAATGCCTTGACCAAGGACCACCCGTTCAAACTGACCAGCTTGTCAGGCATCATATCCGAACTGGAAGCCGAAGCCGCCCGCGCCGACGACGCCACTGCCGAAACACTGCTGACCGTCGTCGCCGCGATGCGTGCCGATGGGCTGGGCATGGCCTGGGTTCACTTCCGGGTGAACAGCTCGCAGCTGCAAAACGCGATCCGCCGCCGGATCGATCCCACCGGCCGCCTCGATCTGGGCAGCCAGGCGGCGCTCAAGCGGATGCGCGAGCTGCTGGCTGAGGCGAAACCGCTGCGCGCCAATTTCGCCGCTTTGGCGATCGAGAACAGCACGGCGGTGCGCCAGTTTCTGGCGATGGCGCAGATCCTGCACCACATCGATGCCGACACCCCGATCCGGATGCTGGTGGCCGAATGCGAACAGCCGACCACAGTGCTGGCCGCGCTCTATTTCGCCAAGCTGTTCGGGATCGCGGACAAAGTTGATGTCTCACCGCTGTTTGAAACCGAAAGCGCGCTGGAGCACGGCGGGCGCTTCCTCGATGCCTTGCTGGCCGAGCAAGCTTACCGCGACTATGCCCGCCAGCGCGGCCGGGTGGCGATCCAGACCGGGTTTTCCGACGCCGGGCGCTTTGTCGGCCAGATCCCGGCGGCCTTGGCGATCGAGCGGCTGCAGGGCCGACTGAGCGAGGCGATGGTCGCCAACGGGCTGACAGATGTGGCCGCGCTGGTGTTCAACACCCACGGCGAGAGCATGGGGCGCGGCGCGCATCCATCCAGCTTTGCTGACCGGGTGGCCTGGCCGCTGTCGCAGTGGGCGCGGCGCCGGTTCGTGCGCGCGGGCGTGCAGCTGGAACCCGAGGTCAGTTTTCAAGGCGGCGACGGTTATCTGTTCTTCGGCACCCCCGAACTCGCGCTGGCCACGCTGACCCGCTTTGCCGAGCAGAACCCGGGCGCAGCCGATCCCGACGCACCCACCGACCCGTTCTACCGCCGCACTGACCTAAGCCTCGATTTCTACCGCGCGATCCGGCGGATCCAGCAGGATTACCTGCACAGCCGGACCTATCCGCGCGCGGTCACTGCGTTCGGGCTCGGGCTGCTCAACGATACCGGCAGCCGCAAGAGCCGCCGCCAGTCGGACCTCGCCGCCGACCGCGAAATGAGCCTGCGCCAGATCCGCGCGATCCCGCACAACGCGGTGCTGCAGCAGCTGGGCTATCCGGTGAACGTGATCGCAGGGTTCGGCACCGCGGCCGAGGGAAATTACGAAGCGCTGGCAGCGCTGTTGCGTGAAAGCGATCGCGGCCGGCAATTGGTGCGGCTGGTCCGCGCCGCCAATGCCTTGGCCAGCATCAAGACCGTCGCGGCGTTCGGCGAGCTGTTCAACTCGGCCTATTGGGCCAGCCGGCCTTATCGCGGCGATGAGACCGGCGTTTCGGAAAGCTGCCTCGCGCTGGCCGAATACCTGACCACCGATGACCGCACCGGGGTGTTCCGCCGACTCGCCTCACGGCTGCGGGTCGATGCGCTCAAACTGCACCGGCTGCTCGATCTGATCCCCGACGAAGCCCCGCTTGAAGGCCGCGAACATACCCGCCGGATGCTGGGCGTGCTGCAGGCGCTGCGGCTCGCGTTGTTCCAGCACATGTTCCTCAAAGCCGTCTCGGTCCCCGCCTTCAGCCGTGCGAACGATATTGCGCGCGAGGACGTACTCGAGATGGTCTTCACCTTGCGGATCGACGACGCGCTGGCGCAGATGCGCCGCGCCTTCCCGGTCAGCTTCCCGCAGCTCAGCGATTTTGCAATCAACGAGCCGAGCGACTATCCCGACGATGCAGCGGTGGGCTATGAGGCGATCCACCGCGATTGCAT
>JANNYT010000169.1:0-5570 GCA_031410255.1 Novosphingobium sp.
GAAGAAGTGGAGACCGTGCTTCCAGAAGCCCACGCCCAGCACGATGCCAAAGCTGACCAGGCTCATCACCATGGTCACCGTGAACTGGCTGGTGACGGTGAACGGGTGCGCGCCGGGGACGATCCCGAAAGGCATGGCGCCGATCCAGTTGGAAAACAGGATGAACACAAAGGCGGTGAAGATCCACGGCAGATAGCGGCGGCCTTCGGGGCCGATCGAGGTGCGGGTGATATTGTCGAGGAACCCGGTCATCCCTTCGACTGCAACCTGCCAGCGGCCGGGCACCAGCTGGCGCTTCATCCCGCCCCACATGAACAGCAGGATCGCAGCAAACACGATCAGCATCCACAACGCCGAGTTGGTGAACTGGAATGGCGACGCAACTAACGCATCACTGCCAATCGGCGTGATCGTAAATTGATGCATCGGATCGATTTTGGCACCTGCCACGTCGCAATAGTCCCTGCTGAAATCCCCGCCCTAGCCTTGGCGGTTGTTGTTGTTACGGATAACCTGAATACAGGCCCCGGCGAAGGCCATGAACATCAAAACGATCATGATCCACGGCCGCGTGCCGAAAAATTGGTCGAGACCCCAGCCGATCACGATGCCGCCCAGCGGATAGCCGACCATCGTCGAGGCGACCTGGACGCCGATTGCACGGCCAGAATCGCGCAGCGGCGCATGATCGCGGGCCAGCCGTTCGTCCTCGGTCTTGCGGACAGCCGCAAGCCGCTGATCCAGCGATTCAAGCGCGGGATCTGCAGGTGCCGGCGAAGCGGCGGGATCGATGGGGTCTTGCGCCACGAAGGTCTAACATTCCCTGGTCAGGATGATCGGGATTTCGCCGGAAAGGAGGCCCAATCCGCCGAAGCGCCGTCCCCTTAGGCAAGGGGGTGCTTTGAGTCAACTGCGGCGCCGACCTTGTGGGACGGCGCCGCTATTGTTGGCAAAAATGAACCGGCGATTCAGCTCGCTGGCGGGCAGCGGTTGTCGCGCAACGGTGCCTCGGCCGTCCGCGTTCTCCAAGAACCGTCAGGAGCTTGATACTTCTCCCCTGGCCTGGTCTTGAAGATAAGCTGACACGCGGTGGTGAACGCATAATCCTCGATCGTCGAGTGATTAGCCTGCGCGCGGTCGACATAAATCGCGCGGCGCTTGATGTTCACTTCATCCGCCACACGCCGCACATCGGCGCTGGGCGGAGTAGGGAAACCAAGATACCCGTCGGTCTGCTCACCCACGCGGCCGTTTTCACGCGCGGCTTCATAAGCGGGGTTACGTGCAGCTTGCGCCCAGACGGAGGACACCGGCGCCAGCAAGACGCCGCCAGCGGCGAGCGCGGTCAGCATGCGGTTCTTGCGGTTATGCAGCCCAGTCATGGTCAAAAACTCCATTCGTCAAAACGCATCGGGGTTGCCTTCGATCGTCCCTTTGGCATCGGCCGAGAGACGATAGACGACTTCCTGTTTGATGTTGATGTTGAGCTCTATCACGATCGGCTTGTCTGGGGCATTAACCGAGACGCAGCCGCCCGTTAAGCCAGCCCCGCCAAGCACCAGTGCCGCCGCTGCTGCCCGGCCGCAGCCGGCCCACCCTTTGCGTGTAATAATAGTCTCCATCAGCAGGCTTTTCGCAGCCACGGCGCGATCGGTCAATTCGTGGGAGATCATGGCGTGGTCCTGCTGTCTGACGGCTGAATATCGTCATTTCTGGAGGTGGGCGGCGCGGCTGGCGGAATCGCGACCGGAGCAGCCGGAGCGCCGGGCTGCGGCGCTTTGCCATCGGCGCCGATCAGACCCAGACTGCGCGGATCGCGGACGTAGCTGGCATCGTACAGCGATTTGAACGAAGTAACGAGCTGGTGGAACGGCCCACGAATGTTGATGTTGAAGCGGATTGGCAAGCCCGCTAGCCGCTTGGTCAGGAAATTTCGCTTGGCGCTTTGCCCCTGAGTCACTCCGTCGATCCGCATCTTGGTGACTAGTTCGCCGTCGATATTCCCGTCGAGCGCGATCTCCATCCGCTTGAAATCGAGACTGCGCAGCGCCTGAAAGGCAAAATTGCCCATTGGTGACAGGTCCTTGTAAGTCAGTTCGCCGACATAGGAGAGGTTGCCGCCGGGTGGGCGCGAGACCAGCATGCCGCCCTCGATCCGCCCGCCGTTCTCATCAAACACCAGCGGCAACGTGCCATCGAAGGTGCCGGAGGCAGAGATGTTCGACAGCTCGAGCCGCTGGACGAATTTCGCCGCGTTGATCCCGTCGACCTTGATGGTCAGCCGCCGCGTTTCGGCTGCACCCAGCACCATCCGGGTCGGCTGCAGGGTCAGCGACCCGTCGATAAATGGCCAAGTCGCACCGTTGACCACCAGCAAGTGGTCTTGCTCAAGCTGGAAATCGACATCGCCATCGTTGACTTCGATCCCCGGGTTGATCGAGGCCACTTTCAGATGCTGGTGCGCCGCAGTGATCAGCCCCAGAAGGTCGGTGAAATGCACGGTTCCGCGCACACCTTTGACCGGGCCGAACAGCGCGGCGAAATCGAACTGGTCGGTCGAGAAATCGCCGCTGCTGGTCACCCCGCGCCGATCCCAATCGACCTGGCCCTTGCCGTAAATCGTCCCTTTGGCCAGCGCGACCACGCCTTGCGTCAGCCGGGTGAGCGTGTCGGGCTGGATCTTGTTGTCGAACGAGATCCCCGCGACGTTGAGATCGGCATGGCCGCTGGCGGTATCGAGATCGTGCGTGATCAGCGTCTCTACCACCGGCCGGTCACTCTTGGGTTCGCGTAGCAATGCTTGCGCGGTGAAAGTGGTGGAATGCAGCTGCAGCGCCGCATCGCGCGCCACCAGCGGATTGAAGCGCGCGTCAATCAGGCGGTCCTTGACTGTTAGGGTAGTGCCCGAAATGTTCAGTTCACCCATGGCAAAGTGCCATTGCCCGGCGGCATCCAGTACATCAAGCGGTACCGCGTTGAGCTTCAGCTCGCTGCCCGCAAAGGTGCCGGTGATGATCTTGCCCAGCACCGCATCCAGCCGCGCGATCTTGACCGTGGTGGGGAAATCGACTGGCCCAGCTGAAACCGCAATGTCGCGCGCGGCCAGCGCACCGGGCCACGCGACGCCAACCGCCCCGCTGCGCAGCCGCACTGCAGTGCTGCCCAGCGTACCGTTCAGCACCAGCCCGGCCGCCCCCGCTGAAATCCGCGTGCCGCGTGCATCGCTTTTGACGATTGCACCGCTGCTGCCGGGGCACAGCGTCAAACTCTGCCCGGCCAGGGTCAGGTTTGCGACCTTAAGCGAGCTGAACGTCACCGGGGTGCAGCGCCGCAGCGCCGCCAGGCCACCGCCGCGCGACCAATTGCCCTCAATTGGCAGCGCGAGGTTCTCGACCCGCCCGCCAGGCAGCGCGCCTGACACGCGGGCCAGTCCGGCAAAGCCGATTGCGCCGCCCGGCAATTGCACCACCTGCAGCTCGGGCAAGGCGACCAGACTGTCACCCGCGCGGTATTCGGCCAGACTCAGCTTTGCGCGCCCGCCGCCCGCACCGTTCTGCTCGAACCGTCCGGTGATATGGGGAAAGCCGTTGCCGCTCGTCACAACATTCCCAGCAAAGCGTAGCCCAGCGCGGCCACCAGTCACCAGTGAAACTTGTGAAAGCGTCGCCAGCCGCGCGCCGCTGCCGCCTTGCCAAACCGCGCCGGGGACCAGCAGGCTGGTCAGCGTGCCGGTTTGGCGCAGCTGATAGCTCGCGGAGAAGCTGCTGCCGGGGGCTTCGTGCGCCAGAGCGGTGCGGATCTGCTTGGCAAGTGGAGCCAGCAAAGTGCCGCCGCCTGATTGTTCAAGCCCGGCAAGGCGGCGCTCCAGTCCATGACCAGCGCTGATCCCCTGCCCGCTGGCCCGTCCATCGCTGGCAATCGTCCCGAAATGATCGGCGCTGGCGAGCGTACCTTCGAGCGCTACTTGCGCGACCTTGGCCCCTGCCGCATCAAGTCCGCGGCCGGTCAACTTGTACCCGGCGGTGAGATCGCCGTCCTTGAGAGCGAAGGCGCCGGTGCCGTTGGCCGTAGCCAGGGCCGCGCCGGGGAGCGCTATGGCCCCGCTATCGACCGCGTAAGTGCCCTCTGCGCTATCAAACTGCGCGCCCAGCTTGGCATCGAGCATGACATTGGTGCCGCGCAGCGCCAGCTGGCGCTTCGGGCAAGCGAGGCTGAGCAACCGCAGTGGCCCGGCAAAGCGCGGCTGCGCCGCAGTCACGCTGATCTTGCCGTAAGCCGAGACATGCTGCGCGGTGCAATCACCAAAGGCAAATTGCGGGGCGACCGCCGCCATGGTCCCGGCAAAGCCGCCGCGCAGGTTTCCGCTGCCGTCCGCCTTCAGGCCAATCGGGCCATAAGGGCTGTCGATCCGGGCGCGGCCATCGATCACTGCCAGATCGAGATCGGGCAGGCCCTTGGCCCCGGCCCGCTTGGCGAACAGCACCTTGTCGAGCGCGCCGAAGCTGATCCCGCTGGGTGTGATCCGGCCGAACAGCCGCGGCCGGGTCAGCGTGATCCGGCCAATCGTCGGTGTGCCAAAGGTCAGCTGGGTTTCCACCACCGCGCGCTCGGCTGTAAAGTCAGGATGCGCGGGATCGCCGATCACCACATTGGTCAGCACCTGGCGGTTCGAACTTATCGTTTCGATCCGGTACGTCGCAGGCAGGCCTAGATCGTCAAGTTGACCGGCGATGATCTTGTTAGCGATCCGTTCGCGCGCCAGATAGACGCCCGCCAGCACCACCAGCAGCGCTATTCCTAGCGCTGCAAGGATGCGCCAATAGGGGCTTCGGCGCGGTGCTGGTGCCGCTTCTTCCGTAACATCAGCAGCTTGTACGTCGTCATCAGACATTGACTTATCCTTGCGCGCATGGCGCCTGAAAGGCAATGGAAGCCAAGCAGAGGGGAGAGCAGGTGAGCGACAGCAGCGACCAGCCGAATCAAGGTCCGCATCAAGGTACTGGTCACCGCGCCCGCCTGCGCAAACGGCTGCTTGCGGGCGGGGCCGAGGCGCTCGCCGACTACGAGATCGTCGAATACCTGCTGATGACCGCAATCCCGCGCAAGGATACCAAACAGCTGGCCAAGGCGCTGCTCGACCGGTTTGGCGGGCTGGCGGGCGTGCTCAATGCCGACCCCGCCGCCTTGGCCAACCATGCCGGGATGGGCGAAACCAGCGCGGCGGTGCTCAAGATCGTCGCCTTGGCCGCGCGGCGGCTCGCGCGCACCGGGATGCAGAACAAGCCCGTGCTGGGCAGCTGGCAGGTGCTGATCGACTATCTGACGATCGACATGGCGCACCTGCGGCACGAGCGCGTGCGGGTACTGTACCTCGATACAAAAAACCGGCTGCTGCTCGATGACAAGGTCAGCGACGGGACGCTCGATGAAGCTGCGATCCACCCGCGTGAGGTGGTCAAGAAAGCGCTCGACCTGGGCGCATCCGCGCTGATTCTGGTCCACAATCATCCATCTGGCTCACCCGAACCCAGCCGCGCCGATGTGCAGATCACCAACAAGATCGCCGAAGC
>JANNYT010000170.1:0-11107 GCA_031410255.1 Novosphingobium sp.
CGAACACCGAACGGCCCTCGCGGTCGACCTTGTTGACGAAGGTGATGATCGGCACCGAACGCAGCCGGCAGACCTCGAACAGCTTGCGGGTCTGCGGCTCGATCCCCTTGGCCGCATCGATCACCATGATCGCCGAATCGACTGCGGTGAGAGTGCGGTAAGTATCTTCGGAAAAGTCTTCGTGGCCCGGGGTATCGAGCAGGTTGAAGGTGATGCCGTCGCGCTCGAAAGTCATCACCGACGAGGTCACCGAAATCCCGCGCTGCTGCTCGATCTTCATCCAGTCCGACCGCGCCCGCCGCGCCGCGCCCCGCGCTTTGACCTGACCCGCCAAGTGGATCGCCCCGCCTTGCAGCAGCAGCTTCTCGGTCAGCGTGGTCTTGCCCGCATCGGGATGCGAGATGATGGCAAAAGTGCGGCGGTTGGACGAACTGGGGGTGGACATGGTTCGCGGCCATTAGCGAGGGATGGCAGCAAAGTCATGGGAGAATGTGCCAGAGGACGGGTCGGCTTCCGGTCGGCGAGTAAAAGTTCATCGTTGTCCTCGCCGCGGGAGTGGGCGGCACTTTTGCGAACAATCAATTACGCGAAGAATCAGCAGTTTCCCCTGCTGTTCGCCCGGCGCTCTTTAACCTCGTTGGCTTATCGCAAACCGGCAGCAAAGAAGGTTCAGAAGTGCGATGCCAAACGCAACCAACAATTCGACCGGAGCCATAACGTCAGCAGCCCGGGGGTTGGCTGGGCCCGATCCGGACGATGGATCGCAACCGCAAATCGGCTCAGCGAACACGCTTGCTGCACTGAAATGCGATGAACCCGGCCGCCTCAGTGCGCTTGACCGTCTGGAAGTGCTGGATACGGTACCGCAGAAGCCGTTTGAAAGCATCGTCAAGCTTGTTCGGCAAGTTCTGGATGTGCCGATCTGCGCGATATCACTAATTGACAGCAATAGGCAGTGGTTCAAAGCCCAGAGCGGGCTCGCGGTGCCCGAAACAGCTCGCGGCATCTCCTTTTGCACACATACGATTCAATCGATCATGCCGTTCACTATCCAAGACGCGACACAGGACGTTCGGTTTTCTGCAAATCCATTGGTGACGGACGACCCGAAAATCCGCAGTTACCTGGGGATTCCCCTGACATTGGCCGATGGATACAATGTCGGCAGTCTTTGCGCGATCGACACAAAGCCGAGAGCGTTCCTAACAAACGAAATCAATATGTTGGCGAACTTCGCCGGACTGGTGATTGGTGAACTGGAACTTCGGCAGATAGCTTCCGTCGACGCTCTCACCGGAGCGATGAGCCGCGGAGCCTGGTTTGAACTCGCGCAAGGCGAAGTGGTGCGGGCAGTGCGGTATGGTCGGCCATTGTCGTTCCTCATTCTCGACATCGACCATTTCAAGGCCATCAACGACAAGTTTGGTCATAGCCAAGGAGACATCGTGCTTCGGCAGGTGGCGCAAGTAGCCCACGCCCAACTGCGTCGATCCGATCTTTTCGGACGGTTCGGCGGGGAAGAATTCATCTGTGCCCTGCCAGAAACTTCGTTTGCCGATGCCCGCAGGCTTGCCGAGCGAATCCGCAAGGCGATAAAAGGAATGCGGTCCGAAGGGCTCGAAGGGCAAAGTTGCACGGTGAGCATTGGTGTCGCATGCCTGGCGCACGGCGAACTTGTGATCGGTCCAGCGTTCGAACGGGCCGACCGATCCCTATATCAAGCCAAGCGGACTGGTCGTGATCGGGTGGTTGGAGAGGACGCGCTTACCAAACCAGTCCCAACACAGCTGGTAGCCTAATCTCGCCGCGAAGCGCGCTCTATCCCAACCCATCCTTCAACAATGCATTGGCCGCTTTCGCCACCTCGCCCAGATCGGCGTTCCCATCCATCACCCCGAACCGCAGCCCCAGGAACACGTTCATCCCCATGATCGCCCAGGCGTGGACTTCGCTGGGTTCGACCCCCAGTTCACCCTTGGCCCGCGCCGCTTGCAACCGCTCGAGAATGCGCGCGGCGGTATTGAGGTAGTGCGCGCGCCAGGCTTCGGGGGCGACAAATTCAGCCTCATCGATGATCCGGTAGATTTCCTTGTGCTGCCGCGCGAAGTCGAGGAACGCAGCGAGCGCGATGCCTTCGGCGCCGATCGCCCCGCCGCCATGCGCCGCAAGCACCGGGGCGACACTATCTCGGACCCGCCCGCTCATGTCGGCAACCAGCGCCTTGAACAGCGTCTCCTTGCTTTCAAAATAGGTGTAGAAGCTGCCCAGCGCGACGCCCGCGCGGATCGTGATCGAGACGATCGAGCTTTCATGAAAGCCCTTTTCGCCAAATTCAGCCGCAGCGGCATCGAGGATCGCGCGCTGGGTCCGCCGCCCGCGTTCGGTGCGCGGTTCACGCGGAACCTTTGTACTGCTCACCAGATCCACTTGCCTCTCCCCTAACGCCAGACGGTGGCAGCACCCGCGCAGTGTTGCACACTTGCCACGTTTGCGCATCATTCTCAGCGCCTGTTGCTCCCAGCAGAATAACATAGTTGAAAGTTGGTTCAACTATTATATAAGAAACCCCTTCGCCGAGCCGAACAGCGGTTGGCAGTTTGTTTTTTGGGAGGATACCTGATGCGTAACCACGCTTTGCTAAGCCACGCTTCTTTGCTCGCCAGCGCTCTGGTCAGCCTGACCGCCGCGCCCGCTTTTGCGCAGGATGCCGCCGCGAGCGCCAGTGCGACCAGCGCCGAGGCCACTGAAGACGATAGTGCGATTGTCGTCACCGCGCGCCGCCGCGAAGAAAACCTGATCGACGTGCCAATCGCGATCACCGCAATCTCGGGCACCCAGCTGGCCAATCAGGGCGCAGCCGACATCACCGCGCTGGCCGAAACCGTCCCCAACGTCACGCTCGAAGCCAGTCGCGCGACCAATTCGACGCTCAGCGCGTTCATCCGCGGCGTCGGCCAGCAGGATCCGGTCTCGGGCTTTGAACAAGGCGTGGGCATCTACCTTGACGATGTTTACCTCAACCGGCCCCAGGCCGCCGTGCTCGATATCTATGATGTCCAGCGGATTGAAGTGCTGCGCGGCCCGCAAGGCACGCTTTATGGCCGCAACACCATCGGCGGCGCGGTGAAATATGTTACCCGGCGGCTCGACGACAAGGCGCATCTCTCGGTTCGCGCCACTTACGGCAGCTACAACCAGGCCGACGGGGTGATTACTGCTTCGACCCCGGTTGGCGCTGATGGCGTGATCCGGATTGGTGGCTCGCTGGCCCGGCTGACCCGCGACGGGTTCGGCACGAACCTGACCACCGGCCTCGACAACTACGACAAGAACATCTGGGCCGGGCGCGGCACGATCGAAATCCATGGCACCGGCATCTTTGCCCGGCTGACCGGCGATTACACCCATGACACCTCCAGCCCGCGCGGCGGCCACCGGTTCATTCCGGGGCTGGTGAGCGGAGCGCCCGTGCTCGCCAATGTCTATGATACCCGGGGCGGGCTCAACTTCCCCAAGCAGAATGTCACGGCGTGGGGCACATCGCTGTTCCTTGAGGCTGAGCCAGCCGACGGACTGACGTTCCGCTCGATCTCATCCTACCGCAAGGACGATTCGGCCACCCCGATTGATTTCGACGCACTGCCGGCGGTCGATGTCGACGTGCCCGGCTATTACTTCAACCGCCAGCTCAGCCAGGAACTGCAGGTTCTGGTCGACAAGGGCCCGTTCAACGGCCTGTTCGGCGTCTATTACCTCAACGCTACGGCGCTGACCCAGTTCGACGTCCGGTTGTTCACTACGATTAACGGACTGACTGGCTACACCGACGCCAATGTCGATACCGAGACCATGGCGGCCTTCGCTGACTTCACCTATGATTTCAGTAACCGGGTCAGTCTGTCGGTCGGCGGGCGCTATACCTGGGACGAACGCAGCGCGAAGATCCTGCGCCAGAACTATCTGGGCGGCGGTTCGCCAACCTTTGGCGGGGCCGGTATTCCATTCGGCGCACCGGGGACCAATTTCCGCGGCAAGCAGACCTTCACCAAATTCACTCCGCGCGCCTCGCTCAGCTTCAAGCCTGACCAGGACTCGACATTCTACGTCAGTTTCTCGCAGGGCTTCAAGGGCGGCGGGTTCGATCCGCGCGGTGCCGGATCAAACGCCCCCGACCTGAACGGTGACGGGATCAAGTCCGATGCCGAGATTGCGCAATTCCTCAGCTTCCGCCCCGAAAAGGTCAACAGCTACGAAGTCGGTTACAAAGCGGCCCTGTTCGACCGCCGCTTCACCATCGCGCTCGCCGCGTTCCGGATGGACTACACTGACGTCCAGATCCCCGGCTCGGTAGCCTGCACAATCGGCGGGCTGCCCAGCTTCTGCGGCGTGGTATCAAACGCTGGTAAAGCGCGGATGCAGGGCTTTGAGGCCGAAGGCAAGCTGCGGCTCGGCGGGCTGACGCTTAACGGCTCGGTCGGCTACATCGATGCCAAGTATCTGCGCTACATCGCCAATGTCGGCGGGGTTCCGACCGAAGTTTCGGCCTTCCGCCATGTCCAGAACACCCCGGCCTGGTCGGGTGCGGTTTCGGCCAGTTATGGTGTGGACCTTGGCCAAGGCAACGTCGATTTCACTGCCGGCATGTCGTTCAAGAGCAAGACCTATCAGTTTGAAATCGCCAACTCGTACCTCGATCAACCGGCTTACCAGCTGGTCGACGCGAGCATCATCTATCACGCGCCGGGTGGGCGCTGGACGCTGGGCGTGTTCGGCAAGAACCTGACCGATGAACGGATCAAGACCTCGGGCTATACCTTCATGCGCGCCGATCCCACAACAGGCGTGCTGGTAACGCCGCTCGCCTCGGCGCTGGGCAAAGAAGGTGTGCTGACCGGGTTCTACGCCAACCCGCGGCAGATCTTCGTCACCGCCACGGTCAGCTTCTGATCGGCTACGGTTAAGAGGTTCCGCCCCTGCGCCAGCCGCGCGGGGGCGGTCCTATCCCGGGCGCCGCAGCACTACATAAAGCGCGCCGGCCCCGCCATGCCGGCGATGCGCCGGGCGGACGGCGGCGATCCGGCTGGCGTGCGGCCCCAGCGCCAACCAATCGAGCACCTTGGCGCGGATCGCCCCGCGCCGCTCGCCCCGGTCAGCCGCTTCGGCCGGACGCGGACGGCCAGTGATCACCAGCACCAGCCGCGCCCCCATCAGCGCCGCCTGCCCCAGCCCAGCATCGAGCCGCGCATGCGCCGCGCTGAGGCTGTGGCCGTGCAGATCGAGCGTGAAGTCGGGTGACAGCACCGCGCGGGCGAGCTTTTTGTCCCACGTCGCGTCAAGTGTATCGCCGCCCAAGGGACGCGGCGCAGAGGGCCGACTGGGTAAAGCCTTCGGTTGGGCGGTAACTTTCGCAACTGCGGGAGCGGCCTGCTTGCGCGGCTTGGCGGCAGGTCTGGCATCGGTCTTCGCCAAATCCAAAATTTCAGGAGCAGACTTGCCGGGCAGTGGCCGGACCGTGCCCGCCACCGCCGCCCACAGCACCGCTTCTTCGCGGCTGAGGCTGCGGCGTTGGCGCATTACTGGCCGGACAGGCGCTTGACCGTGCCCTTGGGCAGCAGCAGCAGCGCATCGCCGCGCCCGCTCATCCCGCCAGCAGTGGTGCGCGCGGCCTCGCCTGCGCCCCAGAAGCTGTCGAACCGGTTGGCGCCCTTGATCGCGCCGCCGGTATCCTGCGCCACCCATAGCCCGTTGGCCTCACTGCGATCAAGTGAGAGGAACACCGGCGCACCCAGCGGCACGAAGGCGGGATCGGTGGCCACGCTATCACCATTGCGCACGGCAACACCCAGCGCGCCATAGGGTCCGTCGCTGCCGCTTTCCTTGAAGAATACGTAGCTGAGGTTCTCGCGCATCAGTGCCTTGCCGGCCTCTGGCTGCTCGCGGATATATTGCATGATCCCCTGCATCGAGCCCGCGTATTGCCCCGGCCCGGTGCCGAGCAGGCCGCGGCTGCGCATCACTCCGCCGATGCCGGTATAGGGCAAGCCGTTCTGCCCGGCATAGCCAATCCGCATGATTGTGCCGTCCGGCGAGCGCAGGCGGCCCGAACCCTGGACTTGCAGGAAGAACAGCTCGACCGGATCAGCCACCCAGGCGATTTCCAGTCCGCGTCCGGCCAATGCGCCATCGTCGATCGCAGCGCGGTCAAAATAGGGCACGAACATGCCGTAAGCGTCGTAGCGCCCGAGCGGCATGGTGCCCTTGTCGGTTGGCAATGCATCGCCTTCTTTGGCGCGGACCAGATCGCTGGGCAGGCCGTAGACTGGCACGTCAAAGCCCGGCTGGCGGGTGCGGACGCCGGCGATCTCCGGCTCGTAGTAACCGGTGACGAAGGTCTTGCCGTCGCCCACCTTGGCGGTTTCAAACCATGTTTCGAAGAAACGCGGGGCCTGCGTAGCGGGCCAGTTTGCGGCGGCATCGCAGGCTGGCTTCCAGTCCGAGCCTTGAGTCAGGCCGGATTGGTCGGTGCGGCTGAGCAACCGCGAGCAGCTGGCGCGAAACGCAGCCAGCGCGCCGCGCGCATCGCTGCTGCCCAGATTCAAGCTGGCGACACTTGGCCCAGCTGTCAGCCCGGCCTGCAGCGCAGTTGCAATAGCAGGCGGCGTAGGCACCGGGGTGGGTTCAGGAAGATTGCCCGGCGGGATCAGGCGCACGCAGGCGCTGAGCACCATAATCAGCCCCAGCGCAGCGAGCTGACGCAACCCCCGGCGCACGGCGGCTAGCCCTCGTCGGTTTCGTCAAGCAGCCAGTCGGGCGTGCCAGCGGTGGCAACGCGGCTGAAGGTCCACAGATCACGCGCTTCGATCGCATCGTTGAGCGATCCGGCGATGACTTCGCCGGCCTTATTGCGTGTTACGGCCGCAATATCGGCAATAAACCGCACCGCGATCCGCGCTACCCCGCCTTCGAACGAAGCGGCGGCAATGGTTGCGTCTTCGATCCGAACCAGTCGGTTTTGCAGCGTATCGCCCGCGGCTTCGCGCGTATCGATCGCCGAGTTGAACGCGGCTTGTACATCAGCGTCGCACAGCTTGGCGAGCGCCTCACGGTCGCCGCTCCAGAACGCTTCGAGCACCATCTTGTACGCGCCTTTGGCCCCTTCGAGGAAAGCCAGCAGATCAAACCGCTTGTCGGCAATTGCCACTTCCTTAAGCGCGCGCTCGATCGCCGGGGTCACCCCGGGAACCAGAATGCGCGGCGGGACGGCCCCGCCGACGCGGTCGGTCAGGTCTGGCGCAGGCGCGCGCGGCGCGGCATCGGCCCGCGGCTCAAGCCGGGGTTGCTCTTCATGCTCGCCGCGGCGGCCCAGCACGGAAAACAGCCGCAGCCCCAAAAAGGCCGCAACCATTGCGAGGATAACAATCTCGACAGTCTTGTCCAAGGTCTCAGTCCTTGCCGCAGCATGCGGCGTTTTGCTTAACCCCGCGGCATGCGGCGCGTTGTGTGTTCTAACTGTAAATAGGTAGCAATGACAAATGAACAACGCGTGGATGGGCGGATCTGTGCTTTTTTTGGTGTGGCTGGTGCGAATTTGCGCTCCGCGAAAAGCTTGGCAACACCGGCCCGGCAATGCTAGGCGCGCGGCCACGTTCAATCCATTAGCGCGAAAGCCAGCGAACCCATGTCCGACGAAGGCACCATCATCACCGACCTAGGGCTCGATGCCCCGCAGCCCAACGGCGCTGACACCACTCCATCGGTCGGGATCATTTCGCAGTATATCAAAGACCTGTCGGTCGAAAATCCCAATGCCCCGGCGTCGTTCCAGTGGCAGGATACCCCGCAGATCGACGTGCAGTTCAACATCGGCGCGCGCGAAATGCCCGAAACCAACGGCGAAGTGAGCGAGATCGAGCTCAAGATTTCGCTCAGTTCGAAGGGCGAAGCGGGCACTGCCTATATCGTCGAGCTGGCGTTCTGCGGGCTGGTCGGGATGCGCAACCTGGAAGACGAGCAAAAGCATGCGTTTACCTATGCCGAAGCGCCGCGCTTGCTGTTCCCGTTCGCCCGCCGGGTGATTGCCGATGCCGTGCGCGATGCCGGCTTCTCGCCGCTGCTGCTGGAACCGATCGATTTCAACGGCATCTACGTGGCGCAGCTCGCCGCACGGGCTGGCGAAGGCGATCAGGCGCCGGTCGGCACCGCCTAAGCCTCACCGGGGGGAGCCGCGCCGATGAGCCTGATCAAGAATGTCGGGACAATCGGCGGGCTGACCGCAGTTAGCCGGGTATTCGGGTTCGCCCGCGATATGCTGTTGGCGCGCGTGCTGGGGGCCGGGCTGGCCGCTGATGCGTTCCAGCTGGCATTTACCCTGCCCAACACCTTTCGCCGGCTGTTTGCCGAGGGCGCGTTCAGCGTCGCTTTCGTGCCGATGTATTCGCGCGAGCTCCACGGTGAGGGCGGCGAGGAAGCGGCGAGCCGGTTTGCCGGCGATGTACTCAGCGTCTTCGTCTGGGTACTGCTGGGGTTCAGCGCAATTGCCATGGTGGCGATGCCGTGGATCGTGTGGCTGCTGGCCAGCGGTTTTCAAAAAGTACCGGGCAAGTTCGAATTTGCGGTCACGCTAAGCCAGCTGACATTTCCCTATCTGGGGCTGGTTAGCCTGGTCGCGATGTTTTCGGGTCTGCTCAATGCCCGTTCGCGCTTTGGCCCAGGCGCGGTGGCGCCGGTGCTGCTCAACATCGCGCTGATCTCATCGCTGGGCGTCGGCTGGTATCTGCGCAAGCAAGGCGGCACCGACCTGACTGTGGCCACCGCGCTGGCCATCGGGGTAACCGTCGCCGGGCTGCTGCAACTGGCTTACCTGATCTGGGCGGTGCGCCGGGCCGGGGTTTCGATCTCGGTCAAACGGCCCAAATTTTCGCCTGAAGTACGGCAGCTGGGCAAACTGATCCTGCCCGCGACCTTCGGCGCCGGGATTTACCAGATCAGCCAATTCGTCGACACCTTTTTTGCCACCAGCCTGCCACAAGGTTCGCTGTCGCTGCTCAAATACGCTGACCGGCTCAATCAGATGCCACTGGGGATCGTGGGCATCGCGCTGGGCACCGCCATCCTGCCGATGCTTTCGCGCCATATCCACACTGGCGATGCCCGCGAAGCCCAGCGCCTGCAGGAAAATGCCTTCGAAGTCGGCACGCTGCTGACCTTTCCGGCAGCGGCAGCCCTGGCCATTTGCGCCCCGGCGTTTTGCACTGCATTCTTCGTCGCGGGAAAGTTCACCGCCGCCGATGGGGCGATCATGGCCAGCATCGTGGTGGCGCTGGTGGCCGGACTGCCGGCTTATGTTGCGGTCAAGATCCTCAACCCAGGCTTCTTCGCCCGCGGCGACACCCGCACCCCGGTGCTGGTCGCGCTGTTCGTGCTGACCCTCAACATCATGCTCAACATCCAGTTCGTCGGGATGAACCTGAACTTTGGCTGGTCAGTCCTGGGCTACCGGATCATTCCGGAATTTGCGCTGCACGTGGCCGGGCTGAATTTCGGGATTGTCGGACTGGCCAGCGCCACGGCAATTTCGGCAACGGTCAATTGCATTATCCTCTACACAATACTGCATTCGCGCGGCTGGTTCCATTTCACCTTGCGCTTGGCGGGGCGAATTACGCGGCAATTGCTGGCCACTGCACTGATGGCGGCGCTGTTGTGGTGGCTGACCCCGCAGCTTTCGGCTTACTATGCCGGGCCTTGGTTTGGCCGCATCTGGTCACTGGCGCTGCTGGTTTTCGCGGGGCTCGTGGTGTTCTTTGCCGCCGCCTTTGCATTCGGTGCCATCGACAAGTCGGTGCTGGCCCAGCTAAGGCGGCGGCGCCCGGCCCGGGTCAAGTCAGACGACGAAATCCTCGAGATCGAGTAACTATCATGCGTATCGTTTCGGGCATCCAGCCCACTGGCAACCTGCACCTCGGCAACTATCTGGGGGCGATCCGCAACTGGGTGCGGATGCAGGACGAAGTCGCGGCGAGCGGCGGGCAGAGCCTGTATTTCCTCGCCGATCTGCACGCGATCAGCCAGCCGCATGTCCCGGCCGAGCTACGCGCCAATTGCCGTGAGATGGTCGCAGCATTGGTCGCTTGCGGGATCGATCCGGCCAAGTCGATCCTGTTCAACCAGGCGCAAGTGCCGCAGCACGCCGAACTGCAATGGTTGCTTAACGGCACCGCGCGGATGGGCTGGCTCAACCGGATGACGCAGTGGAAGGACAAGGCCGGCAAGAACCGCGAAGGGGCTTCGGTGGCGCTGTTCACTTACCCGGTGCTGCAGGCCGCTGACGTGCTGCTGTATCAGGCGACGCACGTGCCGGTGGGCGATGACCAGAAGCAGCACCTGGAACTGGCGCGCGATATTGCGCAGAAGTTCAACAACGATTTCGGCAGCGAAGATGCGCCGGTGTTCACCCTGCCCGAACCGATCATCCCGCCCGAAGCCGCCCGGATCATGAGCCTGCGCGATGGCAGCGCCAAGATGAGCAAGAGCGATCCCAGCGACATGAGCCGGATCAACCTGACCGACGATGCCGATACGATCATGCAGAAGGTCAAGAAGGCTAAAACCGACCCCGAACCGCTGCCGAGCGACAAGGCCGGGCTGGAAGGCCGCGCCGAAGCCGCCAATCTGGTCGGCATTTACGCCGCGATGGCCGGGACCAGCGTCGATGCGGTTCTGGCCGAATTTGGCGGCGAAGGCTTTGGCAAATTCAAACCCGCTCTGGGGGAATTGCTGATCGAGCGGCTCGCCCCGATCAATGCGCGGTTTCTGGAACTGTGCAGCGACACTGCGGCGCTCGATGCAGTGTTGCGCGATGGCGCCGCCAAGGCCCGCGCCTTGGCCGCTCCGACGCTGGAAGCGGCTTACGCAGCCTTGGGGCTAATGCGGGGTTAGCGCCCGCTGATCAAACGACCCTGCGGCCAAACCCGCCGGCTGCGCGCAGCGGCGCAACTGGCCGGTGCACTGCTCGTTCGGCCGGATCGGGCACCTCAGCAGCGCCGCCGCGCATGGCCAGCGCGCGGGCGATCGCCGCGTCCCAGCTCGCTTCTTCCTCGCTCGATGG
>JANNYT010000171.1:0-12684 GCA_031410255.1 Novosphingobium sp.
ATAGGGGACCAGTTCGGCACTGGTCGCTGCCGCCGCCTGTTCCATCTCGCGCGTGATCATGTCCGTCTGTGCTTCCAGATCGGCTAGCCAGGGGCATGCGGCGCGGTCGTGAAATTCCAGCTCGCGCAGGCCGGGGTACTGATAGGTTGTCGCCTCGGAGTGAAAGCTGCGGGTGCGGCGCGTGATGTTGCTGGCCAGCCGCGCCGCGCGCGCTCGCTCGCTGGGGGTAAGATCGGCCCCGGACTGTTCGAGCGCCCCGCCTAGCAGCGTTTCAAGCCCGCCCTGATGCTCGTGCCAGGCAGCCTCGGCGCGGGTGATCACCGGGATCAGCGACGGCGGCAACGGATCGGGGCGGCGCTGCGCTAGCGCCCGGCCATAAGCCTCCCCCGCACCGGCATCACCCAGCAGTTCGAGCAGGCCGGCACGAATTAGCAGCCCGACGAAATCAAGCGGAGCCAGCGCCAGCCCGCGCTCGATTGAGGCGAGCGCCAGGCGTGGCGCGCCGGTCAGGCGTTGCACCGTTGCCAGCCGCTGCCAGAAGCCGGGCGCTTGTGGATTGCTGAGCGCGGCGGCTTCGAGCAGCGCCCGCGCTGTGGCTGGATCGCCCCCCACCAAGGCGCGATCAGCCTCGGCCATGCTGCTTTGCAGGTCGGGCTCGGGAAGTATCATGCTGCCGTGATGTGATGGTTGTGCATCGATTGCAAGCGCCTGCAAAGGCGCGCGATTGATCGCAGTGCTGCAATGCGGTAATGTGGAGTTCATCAAAGCCACGGCAAGCAGCCGCGAGCTCATAAGGAATTGTTCGATGGCGTTCAAGTTTTTCACTGCAACGGCACTGGTCCTGGCGGCGTCGGCCGCCCCGGCATTCGCCGAGCCATCACCCAGCAGTGCTCCGGCCCCCACGACCAAAGCTGCCCCGGTTGATCAAACGACAGTGGTTTGCCGCCGGATCGAATCGATTGGAACGCGGCTTGGTTCCAAGCGGGTTTGCCGCACCAAGGGTGATTGGGACGCTGAACAAGCCGCCAATCGCCTCGATCTGGAACGCAGCCAGACCCAGCGCCAGGGCAAAGACAGCTAGCGTCTACTGATAACCCAGCAGCCTGATCCACGGTTCCAGGATCGGCAGAGTCGGTTCAAGCTGCGTGCGATACCGCTCCCACCGGCCCACTGCCCGCTGATACAGCGGTTGGCCGATCTGCGCGTAGCTTGCGGTCCGCACGGTCCCGCGCGCCGCCGCGCTGGCTTGGTTATCCAGCACCTCGGGCCGCCAATCCAATCCCAGAAACTCCAGCAGCAGCCGCATTTCAGCCTCAAGATCAGCCACCATCCGCTCATAGCGGACCCGGTGTAACTGCATTGGATGAAGCTCAACCGCGCGGGTGATGTTGGCAAACACCGCATCGTAAGTCCGCGCTGCTTCCTCAAGATCGGTGAAGCTGCGCATCGCGGTGTTGAGCATGAAGTTGGCCATGAAGCAGCTGAGCACCGCATCGCACGGGTGCCGTTCGACCAGCACGATCTGCGCCGATGGAAACAGCCGGCCGATCAGCGGCAGCTTGGTCATGTGCAGCGGGTGCTTGTCGACGATCCGGCGCCCGGCGGCTGGCCCCTCGGCCTCGGCGGCAAGCATGCGGTAATGCGCGCGTGCAGCCACGATCAGCGCGGCATCGGTGCTGCTGGCAAGGCCGGGGAATTCTACCTCGACCCCGGCCAGCAGCGGCAGTTCCTCAAACACTTGCAGTTCCGGCAGTGCCGACAGCAGCGTATCGAGCAAAGTGGTGCCTGAGCGCGGGAACCCGACCACAAAGATCGGGGCGGTCTCGTCTTCGGCGATCGGAGGGCCTGGTGGCGGCATCATGGCGGCAGTCTGGGCTTCGATCACCGCCCGGTAGCTGAGCGGGCTGGATGCCCGGGTGGCCAGCGCCGAAGCCTGGTTCATCGCGGTAAACTGGCGGAAAGCCTCATCCGCATCACCCAGCCGATCGGCGGTTTCGGCGCGCAATTGCGCAGTACGGACCGGATTGATGATGTCTGGAACCGCCGCCGCCAGCAGCGCTGCTGCTTCGAAATGGCCGCTGCGGCGCAAGCTCCAGGCCTTCAGGAAATTCCACGCCGGAGTAGCTGCCATGCGCTCGCCAGCCTCAATCAACCCATCGAGTGCCTCAAGCTGGTTGGCATGCTCATAGATCAGCCCCAGTTCGAGGTGCGCTTCGCCGAAGCCCGTTTCGGCTTTGGCGGCAGCTTCCAGCACGGCGATCGCCTCGGCATTGCGGCCCGCACCGATCAGCGCCAGCCCATGCTCGATCTGGACCGAGGGATGGCGGGGATAGCGGCGCGCGGCTTCGGCGGCGGTGCGCAGCCGGGCCTCGCGGTTGGAGACGGTGCCCAGGGCCTGGCTGAGGTTGAGGAACAGTTCGGGTAACCCTTGGCCCGGTGCGCGGTTGATCGCTTGCTCGAAGGCGCTGATCGCTCCGGTAACGTCGCCGCTCTGTGAATAGCAGTTGCCGAGGTTATTCCAGCTTTCCCAGTCTTCGGGGGCGAGTTGCAGGGCTTCATAATAGGCCGGGATTGCCGCATCAAGCTGACCGTGCTGCTGGGCCAGATAGCCGGCCAGCCGGGCCAGCTTGGCGTGTCCGGCATAGTCGGCGGCAAGTTCGGCGGCTTCGCCAGCCTTGCCCAGCCCGGCCAGCGTGGTCGCCAGATTATAGCGGGCGGCACGGTCAGCAGGCACAATCGCCAGCTGACGCCGCAGATACTCGACGCCGAGTTCCGGTTGGCCCAGCCGCAGGGCGGATAGCGCCGCCAGACCCAGCAGCGCTGGATCTTCAGGCTCAGACGTCAGTCCTCGTTCTACGGCCTCGAGTGCGGCAGTGAAGTTTCCGCGCTGCAGTGCGGTCGCGCCGGCACGCAGCTGGTCAGCGGGGTCGGTCACGATTGAAGCGGCCGGGCGAGATCGAATGCGACTGTCATTCGCTCACAGCTACCAAATGGGCGCGTGCCGTGCCACATGATTGAAGGGAACAGCACAAGTTTGCCCGGCGCCGGGGCTTCGCTGCGAAAGCCCGCAAAATCCGGCAGCAGCTCGCGGCATTCGCCAAAGGCCAGCCAGCCGCTCTCGGGCTGCGCCGGATCGGCGGGCGGGACCACCAGATAGCAGGCTGAGCTGATCCAGCCTTGCTGGTGCACGTGATCGGCATGGAAGCCCTGCGCGGCAAGCCGCACGGACCATGATCCAGCAACCTCCAGCGGTGCGCGCCGCGCTAGCAGCATCGGGTGCGCAGGATCGGGCGGCGGCAACTGTGCGGCATAGTCCTGCGCGGCGGCGAGCAACGCGCGGCGCAGCCGGCGGATCTCAGGCTCGGCCCGGGCGAGCAGATTGCCGTCGGTCTGGGTGCCGCCGCGCACCGATTGATCGAGCGGCGCGCCACTGCTGCGGTGCAGGCCGCGCAAAACATCGGCGAGCTGCTCGATCGGGCCCAGTTCGGCGCTCAGATCATAGCTCTGGATCAGCCGCGGATCGCCTTCCAGCCAGTGCCAGCGTGGATCGTCCAGCATCCGCCACAACAGCGCGCGGTAAGGCCACAGCGCCATTTCGCCGCGACCGTCGAAGCTCTGCTCGGCCAGCAGAACGGCATCGTCATAACGGCCCAACCGGATGAAATTGCGGATCGGCCGGACTGCGGCTTCGCCGTCTTCGGGGAACGGCAGGTGGTCGAACAATGTCTGGGCCAAGGCGGCTTCACCGAGCTCGGACCGGCAGATCGCCTCGATCCGGTCAAGCTCTGCGCTGGGACCAAGCGCGGTGCGGGCCTCGCCGATAGCAGTGAGTGCGGCGGCATGATCGCGCGCCTCGAGCAGTACCCGGAACAAGCATTGCCACAGCGCGCCCGCCGCTGGAAAGGCGGCCACGGCGCGGCGCAGGCTGGCATCGATCGGCGCTGCCGGATCAACCTGTGCGGTCAACCGGGCCAGCGCGACGTGACCCTCGGTCCAGCCGGGTGATTGCTCGAGCAGCGCAGCTAGTTGCGTGCAGCCTTCGCTGCCCAGACCTTGCGCAAACAGCGCCGCGATCCGGCCCAGCGCGACGCTACCGTCTTGCGGGGCGAGCAGCCGGGCCCGGTTGAAACTGGCGAGAGCAGGGAAACCGGCTTCGAGGGCAGAGCGGGCCAAACTGTGCGCGATCAGCGGATCATCCGGCAGCAGCCGAGCGGATTGCGTGAAGGCTTGGTGCGCCCCGGCGCTGTCCTGCAACGCGCGGCGTGCGAGGCCCAGCTGCTGCCACAGCCGTGCATCGCCGGGAGCCGAGGTGGTCGCCGAGAGCAGCGCTGCTTCTGCGGCGACCGCCTGCCCTTGCTGCAGCGCCTGGCTGGCTGCGGTCAGGAACTGGACCAGATTGGCGGAGGGGCCGCGCCGTAGCACGGCCAGATTTGCGTCGGGGGAAAGCATCGCACTGGGCTTAGCGGCAGCCATGCGGTTCGCCAAAAACAAAAGTGGCGGGCTCCCCGAAAGGAACCCGCCACTCTGTTTGGCTTGGTAGAGTGCAGCGCGACTTAGAAGTCGAGCGACACGCCAGCGTAGATGTAACGACCAACCGAGTCGTAAACCTGCGCCCAGACGTTGCCGTTGCAAGCGCCAGCCGGGCAAGCCGGGTTGCCGTTGATCGGCGGAGTGCGGTCGAGCAGGTTGTTCGCCCCGATGCGGAACTTGTAGTGGTCGCCCACATTCGCAGTCACCGCGAGATCGAAGTAGCTAACCGCCCCGATGCGGAGGTTGGCTGGCTGCGAAGCACCCGCCAGGTTGGGGTTGGTGCTGGTGCGATCCTGCTTGACCGGATCGAAATAGCGCCAACGCAGCGAGAAGCCGAGACCCATCTTGGTGTCGAGGCCAACGCGGACCTGATGACGCCACTTGGGAGTCGGCGTGCCGCACAGCGAGCCGTGGAAGCCTACACAGTTGACCGGAACGGTGATGCCATCATAGGTCGTCAGTTCGTTCAGGTAAGTTCCCACGAAGCCGAGCGTCATGCGGCCCAGGCCACCGATCTGGCGGCTGTAGGCCGCATTGACGTCGACACCCTTGGTCGATGCGAAACCAATGTTCTGAGCCAGATCCGAGACATAGCCGTTCGAGGTGCGCCACAGCGAGCCCGAACCATCGCGGCGAATCAGACTGCAGAAGAACGGATTTGCGGTGTTGGTGCACTGCGCCAGGATGGTATCTGCTCCGATGCCCTGGATCGCGCCTTTGACCTTGATCTTGAACCAGTCGACGCTGAGCGAGAAGCCCGGGATGAAGCTGGGCTGCAGGATCACGCCAGCGGTCCAGGTGTCAGCGATTTCAGGCTGCAGGCCAGGGTTGCCGCCCTGCAAGCCGTTGTACTGGCCGGCCGGGTTTCCAACTACGTTCTGGCCAACAGTGAGGCCCTGGGCAAGACAACCGGCTTCCGAAGCGAGGATCGGGTGATCGGCGCACGGATCGGTCGATCCATCAAGTCCTACAATCTGCGGAGAGAAGAAGTCCTGCAGCGTCGGCACGCGGACCGCGCGGTTGTAACCGCCGCGGAACCGGATGTCGCGGATCGGGGCGAATTCGCCTTCGATCTTGTAGGTGTCGGTCTTGAACTTCGCACCGCTGCTGATCTTGTACGACGAGTGGCGATAGCCGCCCGTAACGGTCAGATCATAGAAAATGCTTTCCTGAACCAGTGGTGCGCGCAGTTCGGCGAACACTTCCTTGACATCGAAGTTACCGGCAACCGACGGGGTAGGCGCTCCCTGACCAGCGAGATCGCCGGTCTGGAATTCAGCATCTGCCACGAAGTCGAGGGTCTCCTTGCGGTATTCCACGCCGACAGCCAGGCCGAAGCCGTCCTTGGCACCAGGGCTGCGGATCCCGTACTTGCCAAGATCGCCCGTGATGGCGGCCGAAACCACCTGTTCCGAGTTGACGCCCTTGGTGAAGCCGGGGACCTGCACGTAGTTGAGCGCGGCCGCGGTAACCGTTCCGGTGCCCCAGATATCCCAAGGCACGCAGTTGGTGTCGGAGCCATCAAGCACCGAACGGCAAACGGGAGCGCCGCCAACCGGGTTGGTGACGACATCGAGCGCCTTGGTCAAACGGCTGACCGAGAAATCATTAAAGTAGATCTGGCTCGTGATGGTGCGGCCATACTGATAGAACGCATCATACGACCAGGCATCGCCCAGATCGCCCTTCATCCCCAACACGCCGCGATAGGAGGTGTGCTGCAGATCGCTGCGACGCGGACCGCCTTCAACGTTACGGCGAAGAATCTGCGCAAAGCCCTTGTTGTAGGTGTTGCCCAGCGCATCGGTGAACAGGAACGGCGTGCCGCCACTGTTGCCCACTGTTGCAAAGGCATCGGTCGAGCTGTTGAGCAGGTTGCCCGTGGTGCACAGGATCGACTTCTGCTGCGCCGAAAGCAGCGGGTTGTCGCAGTTGATCGAAGTGGTGTTACCAAAATCGCCTGACGGCGCGATCTGCGCCACGGTGCGATCGTCCATGAACATGAATTCAAGGTACGGGTGCAGCGCAGGGCTGATTTCGTAATCAGCGAACACGCCGGCGGTGTAACGTTCGTCCGGACGCTGGAAGTAGTTCAGCGGGGCGAAGTTGTAACGCGTAATGCCGGGGATCAGAGTGCGGCCAGCGCCGATCTGGTAAGTCGACGAAGTGCCATCGAAGATCGTGCCGTTGGCCGAAGTGGCTGAACCGCCGCAGGTGAATAGCGCGCCGTTAGCAGCAACCTGCGCGGTGGTGCGGGCGGTAAGGGCGCAAGCCGAATAGTCGCGATCACGCTGCAGCACGGCGTCAACCTTGCGGTAGCCGGCATAGGCGGTGATGTGGCCGTGGCCATCATCGAAGCCGGTGCCAAACGCAAAGGTTGCGTCAACGGTGCCGCCATCGGTCGACATGCCGCGCGGGATAGCAAAGCCACGAGCTGCCAGCGGGTTGGTGTTCTGTGTGCCAGCGTCGTTGTTGTGGTTGTAGACGCTGTACTGGCCATCAATCCGGAAGCCTTCGAACTTCGTGTCCATCACGAAGTTGACGACGCCCGAAACCGCGTCCGCACCGTAAACCGAAGAAGCACCGCCGGTCAGCACGTCGATCCGCTTGACCATTGCGCCAGGAATGATGTTGATATCGGCAGCCGACGAGCTTGGATCACCCGGAACCACGCGGCGGCCGTTGACAAGCACCAGGGTGCGGGCCGAGCCGAGACCGCGAAGGTCGAGCGTTGCCGTGCCCGAGGCGCCGTTTGAATAGTTAGCGCCCTGTCCGGCGAAAACCTGCGGAAGCGAGTTCACAAGGTCTTCCACGCGGGTGGTGCCGGTGTTCTTGATGTCTTCAGCCGAAACGACGGTGACCGGGCTGGCCGAATCCAGGTTTGGCGAAGCAAGACGCGAACCGGTGACGACAATCGCCTCCGCATCGTCTTTGGTGTCGTCAGCTGCCTGCGCGTACGCGGGCATGGCGATCAAGGCGAAACCGATTGCTGCCGGGGCAGTCGCAAGTTTCAGAAAGGTCTTCATGTGTTGCCAGTCCTTGTTGTTCTGGAGTCGGTGTGATGCCGACTGACGAACAGGTAAATCCGTGACCCAAAAAGGCACACTCTCCACCCGATAGTGCGTCCGTGCCTCTAGCCCCCGTTCATGTAAACCCAATGTGCCCGGATTCGCCGCAGTTTTGCGCGCACTGTCGCCTTCTTGCCACAGTAGTGCGCACCCGCAAAAATGCCTATTAACCGTCTTTTGGGCCAAGCTGAGGGATCGCTTGGGCTGCCGGGTCGGGAGAAGCTGGAATGCGCGTTTACCATCTAGGAGCGGTTGCCGTCATGGCGCTGGTCGTCGCGAGCGGGGCCGCCGCCAAGGACAAGGACGCCGTGCAGCCGCAGCCGCAGGCGTATCAGGATCTGGTCAAATGCAAGCAGATCGCCGAGCCAACAGCGCGGCTGGCCTGCTTTGACGGTCAGGTGACCAAGCTTGAGCAGGCCACCAACGCGGGCGATCTGGTCATCGCCGATCGTGCGACCATGCGCCAGACCCGCAAGGGCCTGTTCGGGTTCCGCTTGCCCGGTCTGGGGCTGTTCGGCGGGAACAAAGGCGGCGCAGACGCTGATGAGGTGACCGAGATTGACTCCACCGTGAGTTCGGCGCGGCAGTTCGGTTATGGCAACTGGCGGCTGACCCTGGCCGATGGTTCGGTGTGGGAGCAGACCGAAGATACCAAGCTGGTGTTCGATCCGAAGTCTGGCAGCAAGGTGCATATTTATAAAGGCACGCTGGGCACTTACCGCGTGAACATCGATGGCCAGCGCGCGATCAAAATGCGCCGGTTGGAATAAGAACCCAAATCTGGGTCATTCCGCTACTTGCGCATCGCGCCCACGAACAGCAACGGGTCGAGCCGGCTTTCGCGCCATTTGATCGACCAGTGCAGGTGCGGCCCGGTGGCGCGGCCGGTCATCCCGATCCGCGCGATAAACTGACCCTGGCGCACCACGTCGCCGACTTTCACCGCGTGGCTTGAACAGTGCAGAAATGCGCTGCTCAAGCCCATCCCGTGATCGATCATCAGCAGCCGTCCTTCGAGCGAGAACGGGCTTTGCGCGGCCAGGGTGACCACCCCATCGGCGGGCGCGACGAACGGGGTGCCGCTGGCGCCGGTCGCGATGTCGAGCCCGGAATGATAGCTGCCGGGGGTGCCGTTATAGATCCGCTGCGATCCGAACCGCCCTGAAACCCGCCCGAATACTGGCCAGATGAAGTTCTGCCGCCACCCGGATGCTGCATGATCGACACTACGCGCGCCGTTGATTTGCGCCAGCTCACCTTCGCGCAGCCGCGCATATGCGGGATTGGCTGGGCCACCCGGCCGGGGCCCCAGTGGGATCCGCTCGATCTGCCAGGCGCGCGGGCTGATCGCGAAGTCACCCTGACTGGTGGTGCCGTCGCTCAGCGATGCGGCCAGTTCGGCGCGCGGGCCGGCGTCACGGTCAAACGCGACAAAAAAGCTGCGATCGGGCCCGAGCATGACCGGGCGGCGATTGAAGGCCAACGCGCGGGTGCCCGGCGGAGCTAGGCCGCGCGCCCAGCCGCCTTGGGTCAGCTGGCCCTGCAGCGCAAAATCAGCCGCTGGATCGCCGCGCAGCGCTTCCGCCGCCAGCCCGCGAGCGCGCCACAGGCCCAGCGCCAGCACACCGGTGCCGCCCGCAATCAGCATCCGCCGATCGAGCATGACGCTCACGCCTCTCCCAGCAGGCGCTGCGTGGCGAGCTGCGCGCTGGCATAGGCTTCCTGGCGCTCGACCGACCAATAGCGCAGCGCCTCCAGCGGCACTTCCGCACTGCTCACCGCGCAAATCACATGTTTGCCGGGCGAAAGGACACGAAAGCCGTTGGGCTGGTAAAACAGCAAGGCCGGACGATCTGACGATGACATCAACATGCCCAGGGCCTTAGCCGCAGTTTGCTTTCAGAGCAATTTACCCTGCGCGGAGGAATCTGCCCGCGGCGGCGCTTTGGGCTTGGCCGGGGCACGGGCTGGCGCAGCGGCGCCTTGCGGGGTGGCAGCCAGCGCGCCATCGCGGAAATGGATCGTCAGTGCAGCCTCGCCCGCTGCGGCACTGCGATCGACCAGCGTGCGGCCATCAGGCGCGGTGATCCGGGCATAGCCGCGCTGCAGCACCCGGTCGGGGTCGAGCGAGACGAACAGCCGCGCCAGCCCGTCCAGCGCCCCGCGCGCTTGCGCCGCCCGCGCGGTCAGCAGCGGCAAGGACAGGCGCCCACCGATGCGCTGCAAATCACCGCGCGCCAGCTGCGTCCGGTCGGTCAGCCCGCGCCGCAGCCGCTCCGCCAGATCGTCGAGCCGCTGGGCGTGCGGGCTGAGCAACGCAGCGGGGGCGGGCATCCGCTCGGCCCGCGCCGCCAGCCGCTCGCGCCCCAATTGCAGCGGGCGGACCACGGCACGGCGCTGGCGCAGCGCCAGTTCTGCCAGTTGCCCGAGCAAGTCCTCGCGCACCGGTACCGCGCGCTCAGCCGCTGCAGTCGGGGTGGGGGCGCGCCAATCGGCTGCAAAATCGGCGAGGGTCGTGTCGGTTTCGTGCCCGACCGCGCTGATCACCGGGATTGCGCTATCCGCGATCGCGCGGACCACCACTTCCTCGTTGAACGCCCACAGATCTTCGATCGAGCCGCCGCCGCGCGCGACGATCACCAGATCGGGCCGGGGAATGGCTCCGCCGGCTGGCAAGGCAGAGAACCCTCTTAAAGCAGCAGCAATTTGCTCAGCCGCGCCATTGCCCTGCACCAGCACCGGCCAGACCAACACTCGGCTCGGGAACCGATCGGCCAGCCGGTGCAGAATATCGCGGATTACTGCGCCGGTCGGCGATGTCACCACGCCGATCACTGCGGGCAGGAACGGTAGCATGCGTTTGCGCTCGGCTGAAAACAGTCCTTCGGCTTCGAGCCGGGCCTTGGTCTTGGCGAGCAGGGCGAGCAGCGCGCCTTCGCCCGCCACCTCCATCCGCTCGATCACCAACTGATAGTTGGAACGGCCCGGATACGTCGTCAGCTTGCCGGTGGCGATCACCTCCAGCCCGTCCTCCGGCTGAAAATTCAGCCGCGCGCTGGTGCCGCGCCACATCACCGCGTCGAGCCGCGCGTTCTCATCCTTCAGCGCCAGATAGATATGGCCCGATGCCGCGCGCTTGACCCCTGACAGCTCGCCGCGGACCCGCACGAACCCGAACCGGTCCTCGACCACGCGCTTCAGCGCGGCGGAAATCTCGCTGACTGAGAGCGGAGCAGCGTTGTCGCCCGCCGGTTCCTTCGCTACCAGCCCGGCGGGTTCATCATCTGGACTGGAAGAGGGCGACATGAATATCCTGCTGCTGGGATCGGGCGGGCGCGAACATGCGCTGGCATGGAAGCTCGCGCAATCCCGCTTGCTTGAAAATCCCGGCGACAAGCTGTTTGCCGCGCCCGGCAACCCGGGGATTGCGCAGCATGCCGAGCTGGTCGGGCTTGATGCCACCGATCACGCCGCCGTGCTGATCTTTTGCGAGGCGCAGCGGATCGGACTGGTCGTGGTCGGCCCCGAAGCGCCGCTGGTCGACGGCCTCACCGATGCCTTGCGCGGCGCCGGGGTCGCAGTATTCGGCCCGAGCCAGGCCGCGGCGCAGCTGGAAGGCTCCAAGGCCTTCACCAAAGAGCTCTGCGCCCGGCACGAGATCCCGACCGGAGCGTTCAAGCGCGTCACCAGCGCGGCACAAGGCCTGGCTGCGCTGGACAACTTCACCATCCCGGTGGTGGTCAAGGCCGATGGGCTGGCTGCTGGCAAAGGCGTGACCGTCGCGCTGACCCGCGCCGAGGCCGAAGCTGCCGTGAATGACATTTTCTCCGGCCGGTTCGGCGCTGCCGGAGCCGAGGCGGTCATCGAGGAATTCCTCGAAGGCGAGGAAGCGAGCTTCTTTGCGATCACCGACGGACACACCGTGGTCCCGTTCGGATCGGCGCAGGATCACAAGCGCGTGGGCGAGGGCGATACCGGCCCCAACACTGGCGGGATGGGCGCTTACAGCCCCGCGCCGGTGCTGACCCCGCTGCTCGAAGGCGAAGCGCTCGAGCGCATTATAGTGCCGACCGTGCGGGCCATGGCGGCCGAGGGCATGCCGTACTCGGGCGTGCTTTACGCTGGGCTGATGCTGACCCCCACCGGGGTCCAGCTGATCGAATACAACGCCCGCTTCGGCGATCCCGAATGCCAGGTGCTGATGCTGCGGCTGGAGAGTGATCTGGGGGAGCTGCTCTTGGCCACCGCCGAAAACAGGCTGGCGGCGGTGGCTCCACCCAGGTTCTCGCCCGAAACCGCGCTGACCGTGGTCATGGCCGCGAACGGCTACCCCGGCACGCCGAGCAAAGGCTGCGCAATTGCTGGGCTTGCAGCGGCAGAAGCGCAGGGTGCCAAGGTGTTCCACGCCGGAACTGCGCTGCAGGACGGCGCACTGGTGGCGAGCGGCGGCCGGGTGCTCAATGTCGCCGCGACAGGACCGAGCGTGCGCGCGGCGCAGCAACGCGCCTATGCGGCGGTTGACCTGATCGAGTTCACCGACGGGTTCTGCCGCCGCGATATCGGCTGGCGCGAGGTTGCGCGCGAAAGCTAGCCGCGAGGGCGTGCTTTCGCGGCGGGCCACAAGCGGCTAAGACAACCGGGCAATGGCGCTGATCTTCCTCTTCTTCCTCGGTATCGGCAATTTTGTCGTGCATCAGGCGGTGCTGCACAGCGATCACCCGCTGCTCGGCCGTGTGCCGTTCTTCTTCCAGATCCTGGGCGGACGGTTTGGGCTGCTGGTCGAATTTGTCATGTTGCTCGGCGCGATGCTGCTCGTGGCGCATGGCTCGCTGGGCTGGGCGCTGTTTTACGGCGTCTACACAGCGGTCAATGCGGCGGCGGCCTGGCTGATCCTGTCGGGCCGGATCTAACGCGCGGCTGGTGCGTTAGAGCGGCAAAGGAATTTACCGTATGACAGTTTCGGGCCCGCTGTGGCTGGTGGTGAACAGTGCCAGCGGCAGCAATGATGATGCGGCGCTGGCGGCGCTGACCAAGCTGCTGGGCGATCACGGCCACGCTCCCGCGCGGGTGATCGATTGCAGCAAGG
>JANNYT010000172.1:0-2062 GCA_031410255.1 Novosphingobium sp.
CATTGGCGTGTGGTTCAACCATAACAACACCACCAGCAGCTGGACCAATGGCCCGGCCGCTGGTCCGAACTTCTATTCCGAAGCATTCGGCCCGGGCGAAGGCAAGGATCTGGCGATCACTGGCGCGGTTGCGGCCAATCGCTCGATCAACAAGTCGCTCGGCGGCAACCTGCTGTGGACCGGCGATAATGGCGCGCACCTCGAACTCGATGCGCACCACTCGACCGCCGAAAGCAAGCCGACCTCGCCCTATGGCAGCAACATTGCCATCGGCAGCGCGATCTTCGGCGTAAAATCGCAGAAGGTTGATTTCACGCACGCCATGCCGGTCATTTCGGTCGAGATGTATCCCGGCTCTGAAATCAAGGCGTCGAACATCCGGCCGGCCGGTAACGCCTTCCGCAACGCCTACATGAAGGACGAGATTGACGAAGTTTCGTTCAAGGGCGGGTTCGATTTTGACGGCTCGCTGATCAAGTCGCTCGATTTCGGGGTGACTTACACCAACAACAAGGTGCGCTCGGCTTACGGCTTCCTGCAAAGCGACAGCTGGGGCGGAACGCTGACCGCTGCGCAGACCCCGGATAACCTTTATAATCTGGTCGCACTGCCGCCGCGCTTGGCTGGGATGGAAGGATCGAACGATCCCTCGATCATCCCGAGCTATTTTGAGATAGACACGGTCGGCCTGATCACCTTGCTGCAAAACCAGATCGGCGTCTGCAGCAGCCCGTGGACCGGCACTGCGCAGCCCGGCACGTGCCTCGCCAAGTATCAGGCTGATCGCCGCATCCACGAAACGACGCTCGCGCCGTTTATCCAGTCGACGCACCAGTTCGACCTGTTCGGCAACCCGGCGCATTTGCGGCTGGGCGTGCGGTATGAAGATACGACCATCGATTCGTCGGCCCTGGTCCCGGTCCCTAAGCAGACCAGCTGGGTCGCGCAGAACGAGATTGGCCTGATCTTTGTGACCGGCGATTCCAATTTCAGCACGCTCAAGGGGCATTATCAAAACTGGCTGCCGGCGATCGATTTTGACTTTGCGCCGATGCGCGATGTGCGGCTTCGTGCCAGCTACAGCCACACGATCACTCGTCCTGACTATGCCAGCTTGCAGGGCGGCGTCACTGTCAACCAGCCGCTGCGGCCAGGCGGCGGCAGCACTGCCAGCAGCGGCAATCCAGGGTTGTCTCCTTACAAGTCGAAGAATATCGACCTTTCGGCTGAATGGTACTTCGGCCGTGACAGCTACATCTCGGTGGGCTTCTTCCACAAGGAAGTCAGCAACTTCATCGCTGACACCACTGTCCAGATTCCGCTGTATGGCCTGACCAACCCATCGACCGGCGCGGCCGCAAACGCGGCCCGGACAGCGCTGGGCGGTGATCCGAGTCAGGCCCAGATCCTGGCCTGGCTGGCGGTCAACAACCCCGGCGTGGTCGAATTTAACGGCGGGGTGCCGCGCGGCATTCTGGGGCAGCCCGGCGATCCGGCGGTGATCTTCACCACGTCGACCAAGACCAACACCGACAAGGTCGCCAAATTGTGGGGCCTGGAATTTGCGGTCCAGAAAACTCTGGGCAACACCGGCTTCGGGGCGATCGTGAACTATACGATCGTGCGCAGCGATACCCAGTTCGACAACACTCTGCGCTACACTGCTACGCAGTTTGCCGTGAACGGGGTCAGCGACAGTGCCAACGCGGTGTTGTTCTATGACAAGAACGGCATCCAGGCGCGCGTTGCCTATAACTGGCGTGACGGGTTCCTGGCAGGCTATGGCCTCGATCCATATTACGTCGAAGCTTATGGCCAGTTCGATGTCAGCGCGAGCTATGAATTCCGCAAGGGCTTCACGGTCTTCGCCGAAGGGATCAACGTGACCAATGCCGATCGCCGCGGGCACCAACGTAATAACCAGACGGTGTTCTTCGCCGCGCCCGGTTATGCCCGCTATGCGGCAGGCCTGCGCATCAATTTCTGACAAGCGGCTTGATTGCCGCCGCGCCTGATGAAAGAAAGTCGCTCCGCAAGGGGCGGCTTTCTTTGCATTTGGCTA
>JANNYT010000173.1:0-1563 GCA_031410255.1 Novosphingobium sp.
AGAGATCAGCGACGCCAGCAACCCCACCGGAGCGATCTCGCTCAGCGTCATCAGCATCCGAATTGCCGGATTCTTGTACATCTCGCTGAACTCGGCCATTTCTACCTTGTACCTGGCTAATTCTGCCGCAGTCGCCCCGGCGGCCTGCTTCTGCTCCAGGACTGACGCCATGTAATCCGCCATGAAGTGATTGTCGGTCGCCCATATGTAAATTTCCCAGCCGAGCACATAGAACAGGGCAGCGATGCCGGCGATGCCGAGCCCGATCGCCAAAGCCTTCCAGAACCGGATCACCCCGCCCTGATGCTCGTCGCGGAAGCGCTTCACGCCGACGAAGACCAGGCTCAGCGCAATCAGCATCGACAGATAGCCGAGCATCATGCCCATGCTGCCGTGATCGCTGACCAGCCCCATCGACAGTGCCATCAGCAGCCACTCGATTGTTCCGGCGATTGTTCCGTAAACCAGGATCAGGCGTTGCATCGTGTTTCTCCCCCGTTGTAATGCGCCCGGTATAGCGCCGCCCGTTCGCGCTAACCATCGCCCAGATGGGTGATTCGGAGCGGATCATCCGCGCTTACGGCAACAATTCCAAAATGCGCGCCTTGTGAATTGCCTGGGTACGGCTGCTGGCATCAAGCTTTTCAAACAGCCGCGCAACGTGTGTCTTGACTGTATTGGGCGAGATTGCCAGCCGCCGCGCGATCAGCTTGTTCGAGGCACCCTCGGCCAGAAGTTCGAGCACTTCGCATTCGCGCGGGCTGACCCCCAGCGCGGTCAGCGCCGCCACGTTGCGCTCAAATGGATTGCTGCGTCGGCGCGGCACAAGCAGCATGCCGAGCCACACCCCAAGCCCGGCAAACAGCAGCGCCACCCCCAGCACGAACAAACTTGTCGGCAGCGCATCCAGCGCATGGCCCAGCTCCAGCCCCTCAACCAGAAGCGCCAGCGCGGCCAACGAGGCCCCATAGATCATCACGTGCCGAACCATCGCGGCAGAGTAGAACACGGCGGTGCCCGCCGCTCAAGTCCCCGCCGGTTCGGCCGCTTTAGTGCAGCCTCCACCTTGGCTTGGGCCGCACTAAATCTTTCAAGGTCGACATTCGCCCGCTAAGGCCCAGCCATGCACAAGATCGCCTTCCTCGCCTGCCCCGACACCCTGCCCGGTTCGCCCAGCCGCCGCCCCGATGCGTTCGAGCATGACTTGCAACTGGCGGCGCTGCGCGATGGGCTGGGTGGCCGCGCCGAAGTTACCGATATCGACTGGCGCGCGCCGCTGGAGGAGTTAGCCATGTTCGACCTCGCGATCCTCGGCACGCCGTGGGACTATACCGAGGCGAAGGATGAATTTATCAACCGGCTCGAAGCGCTCGAGGCCGCCGGGGTGATCGTCGCCAACCCATCCGAGGTGGTGCGCTGGAACGCCGACAAGCTCTACCTGCAGGACCTCGCCGCGCGCGGCGCGCCGTCGATCCCGACGCTGTGGCCCGAAGCGCCCGGCCCGGCGGATATCCATGCCGCGTTTGACCATTTCGGCACCGACCGCGTGGTGGTCAAACGCCG
>JANNYT010000174.1:0-3530 GCA_031410255.1 Novosphingobium sp.
ACGTCACCGGCAATGGCGTTCCTGATTCGAACGCAGTCGTCGGCGGCGTGGGCGTGCGCTTCTAAGCACTGCGCCACTGTGGCTAAACATCAGGGCGGTCCGGCAGCGGGCCGCCCTTTTGCTATGCGGTGCGGGCGGCCTGGCAGAAAGCGGCGATCAGGGCGGGGTCTTTGACGCCCGGCGCGCTTTCCACGCCCGAGGCGGTATCGATCAGCGGCGCGCCGGTCAGGCTGATTGCTGCGCGCACATTTTGCGGGGTCAGGCCACCGGCCAAGCCCCACGGTAGTAACGCTTTCCATCCGTTCAGCAGCGCCCAATCAAACTTCAGCCCCATCCCGCCGGGCAAGGTCCCCGGCGGGGTCTTGGCATCGAGCAGGACGAAGTCAGCCGCGCCCACATAGTCGGCAGCGCGGGCCAGATCGGCGTGGCTCGCCACGCTGATCACTTTCCACACCGGCAGCCCAAACCGCGCGCGCAGTTCGGCAACGCGCGCCGGGCTCTCAGCGCCATGCAACTGTAGCACATCGAGCCCACCCGAACCGAGCGCGGCGGCCAGCGCAGGATCTGCGGCATCGACGAACAACCCCACGCGCTTGATCCGTGCCGCCGCCTGCCGCGTCAGCGCCAGCGCGATTTGCGGCGCGGCGTAACGCGGGCTGGGCAGGTGGAAATTGAATCCGGCATAGTCCGCCCGTGCCGCAATCGCGGCCTCTAGCGTGTCAGGCGTGGTCAGCCCGCAAATCTTGATCAGCGGCGCGGGCATGGCTTCACGGGGCGAGTTCGAACTGCATCGTCACGCTGACCGTCGCTTCGACTTCGCCGGCTGAAACTGGGGTCGAGGCGCGGTCGGCCATCATCGCCTTGGCATAGACCGGCTGCGGCGGTGAATAGCCGCCGCCCTCGGTGATCGAGACGATCCGTACCACATGCAGGCCCGCTGCCTTGGCGTACAGGTCGGCACGGGCGCGCGCGTCCTTGACCGCCATCAGCCGGGCTTCATCGTTAGCGCCGCTGGGATCGGCCAGCTGGAACGCCGGGCCGCTGATCTGATTGGCCCCGGCGCTGACCAAGGCATCCAGCACTTTGCCGAAATTCTTGATATCGCGCGATTTGACCGTGACCGAATTGGTCGCCTGATAGCCGACAATCCGCGGTTCCTGCATCACCTGGCCATTGGGGCCGACCACTGGCTGGCCGTAAATCGGGTTCAGCTGGATGCTGCTGGTCTGCACGTCCTTATCAGCAATTCCGGCCTTTTTGAGCGCTGCGAAGACCCGGCTCATGTCAGTGGCATTTGCGCTCATCGCTTCGCCTGCAGTCTTGCCCTGGCTGGTCACTCCGGCGTTGAACACCGCCACATCGGGCACCCGGGCCGAGCGGCCATCGGCGGTCAGGGTCAGCAAGGTATTGTTGGCAGCAATCATCGGTTGATCCGCATAGGCCGCAGTCGCGCCGGGCAGGGAGAGGGCAAGGGCGAGCGGGGCGAGGGCAAATTTGAGGGCTTTCATCGGGAACTCCTTTGCGCGTCAGATAGTGGGCGGTGCCTTGCGGCTGCCTGAACCTACATTGCCTGAACCTATAGCGTCGCTTCGATCGCCCGCGCCGCAGCGGCCGGGTCCTCCGCGCGCGCGATTGGCCGGCCGATTACCAGCACGCTGGCCCCGGCATCGCGGGCGGCGCGCGGGGTAACCGCCCGCTTCTGGTCACCCAGCGCGGCATCGGCTGGACGTAGCCCGGGGACCACCAGAAAGCCGTCCTTCCACTGCGCATGAACCCCTGCAACTTCGTGGCCCGAGCAGACGATCCCGTCGAGCCCGGCGGACTTTGCCAGGTCTGCCAGCCGCAGCACCTGATCGTGGGCGGAGCCCCCAACGCCAGTGGCGGCCATGTCATCCTCGTCCAGACTGGTCAGCAGGGTCACCGCAACCACCCGGCAGCGCTCACCCGCCGCTGCCTTGGCGTCTTCCATCATCGCCCGCCCGCCGGCGGCGTGGACGGTTACGATCGACGGCTCGAGCACGTGGATCGCCTGCATCGCGCCCGCCACGGTGTTGGGAATATCGTGCAGCTTGAGGTCGAGGAAGATCGGCAGGCCCAATTTGTGGACTTCGTGCACGCCGTGGTGGCCGTGGGCATAGACGAATTCCAGCCCCAGCTTGAGCCCGCCGATATGCGCCGCCGCCTTGCGCGCCACCTCAATCGCGGTATCGAGCCGCGGGAAATCAAGCGCGAGATAGATCGGGTTGGTGTTCATATCAGATGACTGGCGGCTCCGAATCAAAGCGCGAAAACGGCGCACTGTCCACTGGGGCGACCACGGGTGCAACCGCGCTGGAGGCCCGGACAGTATTTTCCAGCGCGCCGATTTTCCGATTCCAACGCCACGAAGCGCCCTTGTGCAGCAGCCACATCGGCAGCAGCCCGAGCAGGAACGAGACAACCACCAACGCCGGCAATTTGGTCTGGAGGATCAGCCCCTCCCAGATCTTCACTTCGACATCTTGCCAATTGTTGATCGAGAACAGCAGCAGCGCGATCAGGACCAGGACCCAGACGATGGTGCGGATGATTTGCATCGGTTTGAAACTCCTACGCGAAGTGGATTTTGCGCGATGCTAGGCCGGAATTTACGCGAAGGGAAGGGCAGTTACTCCCCAAACACCCGCGCGAAAATCGTGTCGATTGCCTTGAAGTGATAGTCGAGGTTGAACTTCTCTTCGAGCACTGCGGCGGGCAGCGCAGCGGTCACTTCGCTGTCAGCCTTGAGCAAATCGAGCAGGTTCAGTTCGCCGTCCGATTCCCACACCTTCATCGCGTTGCGCTGGACCAACCGGTACGCCGTATCGCGCTCCAATCCGGCCTGCGTCAGCGCCAGCAGCACCCGCTGCGAATGGACCAGCCCGCCCATCTTATCGAGGTTCTTTTGCATCCGCGCTGGATAGATCAGCAGCTTGTCAATCACGCTGGTCAGCCGGGCCAGTGCAAAGTCGAGCGTGATCGTGGCATCGGGGCCGATGAAGCGTTCGACCGAGGAATGGCTGATGTCCCGCTCGTGCCACAGGGCTACGTTTTCCAGCGCCGGGGTGACCGCCGAGCGGACCACCCGGGCAAGACCGGTCAGGTTCTCGGTCAGGATCGGATTGCGCTTGTGCGGCATGGCACTTGAGCCCTTTTGGCCCGGCGCGAAGTATTCCTCCGCCTCAAGCACTTCGGTGCGCTGGAGGTGGCGGACCTCGATCGCCAGCCGCTCGATCGAACTGGCGATCACGCCGAGCGTGGCGAAGTACATCGCGTGGCGATCGCGAGGGATCACCTGCGTCGAGACCGGTTCGACCGCCAGGCCGAGCTGCTGCGCAACGTATTCCTCGACAGCAGGATCGATGTTAGCGAAAGTTCCGACCGCGCCCGAAATCGCGCAGGTCGCGATCTCGGCACGGGCGTTGGCGAGCCTGACCCAACAACGGTCGAACTCGGCATAGGCCTGCGCCAGCTTGAGCCCGAAGGTTGTCGGTTCGGCATGGATGCCGTGG
>JANNYT010000175.1:0-27517 GCA_031410255.1 Novosphingobium sp.
GACTGAAACATCACTTCAATTGATGCAGCGCCTCGCCGCGAACACTCGGGTTGGCTACAGCTTCGAGCAGGAATTCTACGCCAGCGAAGCCGTGTTCAAGGCCGATTTCGAACAGGTGATCAGCCGGAAGTGGATCGTCGCTGGGCACGTTTCGCGCGTGCCGAATAAGGGCGACTATTTCCTGTTCCGGATCGGCGCGGAGCAGATCATCGTGATCCGCGAAAATGCCGATAGCGTCCGCGCGTTCTTCAATGTCTGCCGGCACCGCGGATCGACGCTCTGTTCAGCGGAGAGCGGCAACGCGCCGCGGCTGGTGTGCCCGTATCATGCCTGGACCTTTGGCCTGGATGGCCGCCTGCTCGCGGCGCGGCTGATGCCCGATGATTTCGACAAGGCGGAGAACAGCCTGTTCGCCTGCCACGTGCGGGTCTTTCACGGGTTGATTTTCATCAACCTGAGCGAAGGCGAGCCGGACGATTTCGATGCGACTTTCGGCGATATGGGGCCGATCTTGGACTATCACGGCATCGCCGACGCGCGGATCGCCCATGCTGGCAGTTACCCCACCGATGCCAACTGGAAGCTGGTCGTCGAGAACTTCTTCGAATGTTACCATTGCGTACCCTCGCACCCCGAATTTTGCTCGATGCATGCAGCAGAATCGATAGTGGCGGTGGGGGCCGGCCCAAGTTCCGGGCCCGCTGACGCAATCGCCAGTTTCACCCCCAAACTTCAGGCTTGGGAGACCCACGCGGCGGCGCTAGGGCGGCCGATTGGCAATCTCGACGAGCCACCCGCCAGCAGCCACTTGCGCCTGTTGATGCAGCGGATGAACAAGGATGGCTGGGCATCGGAAACCCGGGACGGGACCGCGCCGGCGCCGCTGATGGGCAAGCGCAAGGCGGCCGATGGTGGGCGCATGCATCTGAGCTTCAGCCCGTTCAGCCAGATCGTCGCCGACGATCACTTCGTGATCCTGTTCCAGTTCACCCCGCGCTCGGCGCTGCGGTCCGATGTCGAGATGATCTGGCTGGTCGACGGCCGCGCCGCAATGGACGAAGTCGATGTCGCCAAGATGATCTGGGGCTATCACGCCACCACCACGCAGGACAAAGTGATCACCGAAGACAATCAGGCCGGGATCATGTCGAGCCGGTACCGCCCGGGCCGTTATTCGGATCAGGAAGGCAGCGTGATCAAATTCCAGCAGTGGTATCTCAACCAGTTCGGGCTGGCGCGGGCCGAGTGACCATTCCGGCGGTCATGCGCGCGGTTCTGCTCACCGGCAATGGCGGGTTTGACCAGCTTAAACTGCGCGATGATGTGGCGGTACCCGTCCCGGGGCCGGTCGAAGTCCTGATCAAGATCGGTGCAGCGGGGGTCAACAATACCGACATCAACACCCGGATCGGATGGTATTCCAAAGCCGTGGCCGAGCCGACCGAGCTGGGCGGGGTGGCGGGCATTGCCGGCGCCCAGGACGATGGCTGGTCCGGCGCGGCGTTCCGGTTCCCGCGCATTCAGGGCGCGGACGCTTGCGGCCAGATCGTTGCGCTCGGCGATGGGGTTGATCCGGCGCGCATGGGCGAGCGGGTGCTGGTGGAACCGGTCTTCCGGGGCAGCGAGCCCTTCGAGGTGGTCTATTTCGGGTCCGAAGTTGACGGCGCTTTTGCACAATATGCCCGGGTCCCGGCGGTCCATGCCCACCCTATCACCAGCAGCCTGAGCGATGCCGAACTCGCGAGCTTTCCTTGCGCTTATTCAGCCGCCGAGAACATGCTGACGCGGATTGTTCTGACTGCGGGCGAACGGGTGCTCATCACGGGCGCTTCGGGCGGCGTCGGCTCGGCGGCGGTGCAGCTCGCCCAGCGCCGCGGCGCGGTCGTCACCGCCATGGCGGGCGATGACAAGGCCAATGCCGTGCGCGCCTTGGGAGCGGCCCGTGTGATCCCGCGCGATGCCGATCTGGCGGCACTGTTCGCAAGTGATCCGTTCGACGCGGCGGTGGATGTGGTGGGCGGGCCGCAGTTCGGAGAGATCCTCAAATGCCTCAAAAACGGCGGGCGTTACGGCGTGGCGGGCGCAATCTCGGGGCCGGTCGTCGATCTCGATCTGCGGACGCTGTACCTCAAGGACTTGCGCCTGATCGGCTGCACCGTGCTTGAGCGGGAGGTTTTTCCCAACCTGATCGGTTACATCGAACGCGGCGAGATCAAACCGCTGCTGGCCGAGACTTATCCGCTGGCGAGCATAGTCGAAGCGCAGCAGGCCTTCCTGACCAAGCGGCACGTCGGCAAAATCGTGCTGACAATCTAGTCGATCGTCTCGACCAGCCCGGCGATCCGCCCGATCATTTCGTCGATGTGCGCCTTCTCGAGGATCAGCGGCGGGGACAGCGCAATGATGTCCCCGGTGACGCGGACCAGCAGCCCGGTGTCGAAGCATTTGTGAAACAGTTCCATCGCCCGTTTGCCCGGTACACCGGGGCGCGGTTCCAGCTCGATTCCGGCCACGATCCCGATGTTGCGTATGTCGATCACGTGGCGTTTGCCCTGCAGGCTGTGGACGGCTTGCTCCCAATAGCCCGACAAGTCCGCTGCGCGCTCGAACAGGCCCTCGTCGCGGTACAGATCGAGCGAGGCGATCCCGGCGGCGGCCGCCAGCGGGTGGCCCGAATAGGTATAGCCGTGGAACAGTTCGATCCCGTCGGGCCCGCCCTCGACCACGGTATCATGGATCGTCCGGCTGACCGCGACCGCGCCCATCGGCACTGCGGCATTGGTCAGTCCTTTGGCCATGGTGATCACATCGGGGGTAACGCCCAGCACCTGCGCTGCGGTCGCCCCGCCCAGGCGGCCGAATGCCGTGATCACCTCATCGAAGATCAGGACAATGCCGTGCCGCGTGCAGATTTCGCGCAGCCGCTCAAGGTAGCCGAGCGGCGGGATCAGCACCCCGGTCGATCCGGCCATCGGCTCCACAATCACCGCCGCGATCGTTTCTGCCCCGTGCAGCGTAACGATCCGCTCAAGCTCATCGGCCAGATGCGCGCCGTGCTGCGGGCGGCCCTTAGTGAAGGCGTTGGCCGCTAGGTCATGGGTGTGCGGCAGGTGATCGACGCCGGCCAGCAGGGTGCCGAACTGGCGGCGATTATTGACGATGCCGCCGACCGAAATTCCGCCAAACCCGACGCCGTGATAGCCCCGCTCGCGCCCGATCAGCCGGGTGCGGGTGCCCTCACCCCGCGCGCGCTGATAGGCCAGCGCTATCTTGAGCGCGGTGTCGACCGACTCCGAACCCGAATTGGTGAAGAATATCCGGTCCAGGCCTTCGGGCATCAGCGCCGCCACGCGCGACGCCAGTTCAAAGGCCAGCGGGTGCGCCAGCTGAAAAGTCGGGCCGAAGTCCATTTCGCCTGCGGTCTTGCGGATGGCTTCGACAATCGGTGCGCGGCAGTGCCCGGCGTTGACGCACCACAGCCCGGCCGTGCCGTCGAGGATCTGGCGCCCGTCGCTGCTGGTGTAATGCATGTCCTTGGCCGCTGACAGCAGCCGCGGCTGGGCCTTGAATGCCCGGTTTGAAGTGAAGGGCATCCAGAATGCCGCGAGGGGATCGTTTTCCAGTTTCACGCCTAGGCTCCCACGGGTTCTGTTGCTTGGCTTAACCTTCCGCGATCCGCTGGTTGCTTGCGATTGAAAAGATTGTCGCGACCGGAAAATTTATCTTGCTGGCGCTTACCACGGTCAGTCCGCGCCGCGCTTCACCCGCAGCCGCAGCTTGATCCAATAGCTGATCACGAACCCGGCGGTGACCAGTACACTGGCCCACAATTCGACCCGATGCCCCGGTGAAAGCGCCATCAGCGTCAGTACCCCGATCATCCCAGCCATCGCGGCCCAGGTCCCGTAAGGGTGGAACCACATCCGCAGCTTCAGGTCTTGCGGTGCCTGCGCTTCGAACCGGTCGCGCAGACGCAATTGTGCCAAGGCGATCAGCAGGTAGATAAACAGCATGATCGCGCCGGACGAATTGACCAGAAAATTGAACACTTTATCGGGCGAAAGCACTGATGCGGCCAGCGCGCCATAGCTGAACAGGCTGGCGATCAGGATCGCCCGGGCCGGCACGCGGGCGGTGCTCAGCTTGACGCAAGCGGTCGGCGCATCACCGTTTTGAGCCAGGCCGAACATCGCCCGGCTGGTGATGTAGATGCCCGAGTTGAGGCATGACAGCACCGCGACCAGCACGATCCCGTTCATCACCAGATCGGCCGCCGGATAGCCCATCACCCGCAGCGCATGCGCGAACGGGGAAACCCCCACCACCACTTCGTTCCACGGCACTACCGAGACAATCATCAGGATCGACAGCACGAAGAACACCAGAATGCGGATCGAAACCGAAATGGTCATGCGCGCGATGGTCTGCGCGCCTTCGTCGGACTCGGCCGCGGCCAGGGTCGCGATTTCCGCCCCGCAGAGCGAGAAAATCGTGGTGGCGACCCCGGCAAAGATCGCGGTGACCCCGGCCGGGGCAAACCCGCCGTGGCTGGTAAGGTTGGTAAAGGTTGCACCATTGGGCGAGGTGATCCCGAAGGCATAGGCCGCCGCGATGACAATGAAGACCATTATTGCGACCACTTTGGTCGAGGCGAACCAGAATTCGAATTCGCCATAGGACCGCGCCGACAGCAGGTTCACGCCGGTCAGCACCGCCATCAAAGCAACGCCGATCTGCCAGACTTCGAACTGGGGGAACCAGCCGTTGATGATCTTGGCCCCGGCGATAGCCTCAACCGCGATGACCACCACCCAGAAATACCAATAGAGCCAGCCGACCAGGAAGCCGGCCCAATTGCCCACCCCTTCGCGGGCAAAGTCTGGGAAGGTCTGCACCCCGGGCAAGGCCATCGCCATCTCCGAAATCATCCGCATCACCAGCAGGACCAGAAACCCCGCGAGCGCATAACTGACCACCGCGGCCGGGCCGATCGTGCTGATCGCGGTCGAGGATCCGACGAATAGCCCTGCCCCGATGATCCCGCCGAAAGTGATCATCGAGACGTGTCGCGATTTGAGCGAGCGGCTGAGCTGGTCGGCGGCGCGGTCTTGGCTCATCGGTCCTGAAATGCTGGCCACGTCTTCCCCCTGAAATCTGCGTCCGGAATTCCGGCTCCGTGCAATCATGCCGGGAATCCACGCCGCGCCAAGCACTAATCTGAACCGCCCCAAATTATGCTAATTTAAAGTATTAGAATAAACGATAGCAAGCCGTACTGAAGCGTTGGCAGTTGTCGCCGCGCCCGGTTGCCTGACATAGCAGCGGCTCTTCAGTTCGATCGGGCGAGCCATATGAAATCGACGGCCAGAGCAGTGGTAATCGGGGGCGGCGTCGTCGGCGTCAGCACGCTGTACCACCTGGCCAAGCTCGGCTGGACCGATTCGGTGCTGCTCGAACGCAAAGAGCTGACCTCGGGCTCGACCTGGCATGCAGCAGGGCTGCTGCCGCTGTTCAACCTGAGCTATTCGGTGGGCAAGCTGCATCAGTACTCGGTCGGGCTTTACCCCAGCCTTGAGGCGGAAACCGGGCTCAGCGTGGGCTTTTCGCAGGTTTCGAATATCCGGCTGGCGACCAGCCCGGACCGGCTCGATGAATACCATTATTACGCCGGGGTCGCCAAGACGATCGGGGTCGAAGTCAATTTCCTGACCGCCGATCAGGTCAAGGAGATCTGGCCGCTGTGCAATACCGACGGAATCGTCGGCGCGATCCAGCATCCCGAGGACGGCTACATCCAGCCGGCCGATCTGACGCAGGCCCTGGCCAAAGGCGCGCGCCAGCGCGGCGCGACAATCTATCGCAACACGGCTGTAACCGGGATCACCCAGCTGCCATCGGGGGAATGGCTGGTCTCCACCGATCAGGGCGAGATCACCTGCGAACATGTGGTGTCCTGTTCGGGCAACTTTGCGCGGCAGACCGGCGCGATGGTTGGCTTGGAGGTGCCGGTCATCCCGGTCGAGCATCAGTACATCGTGACCGAGCAGCACCCCGCGATCATGGCGCGCAAGCAGCAGGGCCTGCCCGAGATGGGCGTGCTGCGCGAAGCCGACGCCAGTTATTACATGCGCGAGGAAGCCGGCGGGCTCTTGCTCGGCCCCTACGAACTGGGAGCGCCGGCCTGTTACGTCGACGGTCCGGCGGCCAATAGCGAATACGAACTGTTTCCCGACGCGCTCGAGCGGCTGGAGCCTTACATCCTTGCGGCGATGGAACGCGTGCCCGCCTTTGGTGAAGTGGGCATCAAGCGGGTCTACAACGGCGCGATTGCCTATACGCCCGATGGCTCACCGATTGTCGGCCCGGCGTGGGGCCTCAAGAATTTCTGGCTCAACGAAGGGCACAGTTTTGGCGTCACCGCGGCGGGCGGGGCGGGTTGGCAGCTGGCGCACTGGATCGTCGACGGTGAACCCAGCATCGACATGATGGGCGTCGATCCGCGCCGCTTCGGCGACTATGCCGGGCGCGGTTTCCTGATCGAGAAGAACGAGGAAGCCTATGCCAAGGTCTTCTCCGTCCACTATCCCGACGAAGAACGCGAGGCAGCGCGGGCCCTGCGGCGCACCCCGTGCTATGACCGAATGAAGGACCTGGGCGCGGTCTTTGGATCGGTGTTCGGCTGGGAACGGCCCAACTGGTTTGCGCCGCCGGATTATGCCTTGTCCGAAGCTGAGCTGAACCGCGCCGACGTGCTGCTCAGCCACAACCACCCGGTCTCGAATGACGGCGCGCCGATCCGCGAAAAGTGGTCATTCCGCCGCTCCAACTATTTCGAACATGTTGGCAATGAATGCCGCCACGTGCACGAAAAAGTCGGCCTTCAGGACATGAGCGCTTTCGCCAAGTGCGAGATCGCGGGCCCCGGGGCCGAGGCCTGGCTGGACGGTTTGCTGACCAATGCAGTTCCCAAGAAAGTCGGCCGAGTCTCGCTGTCCTACCTACTGACCGCCAAAGGCGGGGTGCGCGCCGAATTCACCGTCTACAAGATCGCCCCGCAGCGCTATTATCTGGTTTCGGCCGGAGCCTACGAACGCCACGATCACGACTATCTGCGCAAGGCCCTGCCGCGCGATGGGTCGGTGACAATGGAGCGCCTGACAACTGCGATGGGGGTGCTTGTGCTCGCCGGGCCGCGCAGCCGCGATGTGTTGGCCAAGCTGACCGGTGCCGACCTCTCAAACGAAGCCTTTCCCTGGCTTACCGGCCGGCGGATCAGCATCGGCGCCGCGCAAGTCGACGCGCTGCGGGTCAATTTCATCGGCGAGCTGGGCTGGGAAATCCATCACCCGATCGAACTCCAGAACTACATTTTCGACAAGTTGATGGAGGCCGGGGCCGAATTCGAGATCAAGCCGTTCGGAATCCGCGCGATGACTGCGATGGCGCTGGAGAAAAGCTACAAGCTGATCCCGCGCGAACTGTCGATCGAATATTCGGCGCATGAAAGCGGGCTCGATCGCTTCATCAGCCTCAAAAAGCCGGGCTTCTTCGGCAAAGACGCCCTGCTGGCCTGGCGCGAGCGAGGCCTCGCAAATCGGCTGGTCACGCTGGAGGTGCACGGGATCACCGATGCCGACGCGCGCGGGTCCGAAGCGGTCTATCAGAATGACACTCTGGTTGGGCGGGTCACCTCGGGCGGGTATGGCTGGCGCTGCGGCAAGAGCCTGGCGCTGGCAATGGTTGCGCCTGCTGCGGGTGAGCCCGGCACCCAGCTCGAAGTGGTCATTCTGGGCGAGCGCCGCGCGGCAACCGTAATCGCCGATTCGCCGTTCGACCCCGACAACAATGCGCTTCGGAGCTAGCCCAATGGTGCACCTCGAAACCATTGCCCCGTGGCTCAGCCAAGATCGCCCCGGCCACACCTTGCCGCGCGAGCTTTATGTCAGCGAGGAAGCGTTCCAGTTCGACGCACATGTGCTGCTCAAGTCGGTCTGGCTCTATGCCTGCACGGTCGCGCATGTGAAGCAGCCGGGCGACTATTTCGTGTTCGAACTGGCCAGCAATTCGGTCATCATCGTGCGCGGCCGCAATAACCAGGTGCGGGCGTTCTGGAATTCCTGCCGTCACCGCGGGGCCCGGATTTGCGAGCAGCAGCGCGGCCGCGCGCCGCGCCTGACTTGCCCCTATCACCAGTGGACTTACGGCCTGGACGGCGCGCTGCTGGCCGCGCGCAGCATGGCAGAAGGTTTCGACAAGCACGAGCATGGCCTCACCCCGGTCGCGCTGGAAAACGTCGGCGGTCTGCTCTTCATCTGCATGGCTGACGAACCGCCGCCGATCGGCCGGGTCAGGGCCGACATCGCCGACCAGATCGCAGCCTATGATCTCGAGAAATGCAAGGTTGCGGTGCAGGACGAGCTGATCGAGCACGCCAACTGGAAGCTGGTGATGGAGAACAATCGCGAGTGTTATCACTGCGATGCCGGCCACCCTGAGCTGATCAGTGTGTTAGGCACCTATGGGTTCGGCAAAGGACTGCCCGAAGACGGCGACGGTGACGTAGTCGATGACAGCGCGTTCGATGCGATGGTCTCGGCCAAGCGGGCGCAGTGGCAAGACATGGGCATCTTTCGCGAGCTGATCGAATTCCCCGATGGCTGGTGGCACCGCGTGGCGCGGTTGCCGCTGGCCAATGGCGCAGTCACGCAATCAATCGACGGAAAACTGGCTTGCACCAAGCTGATCGGTCCGTTTACCGAACCTGAAACGTCCAGTCTTTCGGTCTGGACCCAGCCCAACAGCTGGCACCATTTCTGCTGCGATCATGTAGTGACGTTTTCGCTCACGCCCGTATCGGCCGATCGCACCCTGCTGCGCACCAGCTGGCTGGTTCACGAAGACGCGGTGGAGGGGGTCGACTACGATCCCGATCATATGGCCGCGCTGTGGCGCACAACCAACAACCAGGACGGCCATTTTTCGCAGATCAACCACCTCGGGATCGCGAACGACGGCTACCGTCAGGGGCCTTATGCGACCGAGGAGAAACTGGTCGAGGCGTTCAAGGATTTCTACGTCGACCGGGCCAGGGCAGCTTTGGCGCACAGCCAGCGATGAGCGACAGCATGGCCCTGCCCGCGGCTGGATCGAAGAAGGTCCAGGCCGGCGAATGGATCGCGGGCGAGCGGCCCGGCGAGCAGCTGCGCCCGCTGATCAATGACCCGGGCGGCTATCGCACGATGCTGCTCCAGGTCGCGCCGGGCCCGCTGGGGGTCATGCACGCGCATGACACGGTCGAGCAGATCTACGTGCTGGCAGGTGATTTTTTCGACGATGCGGCCACCTACGGACCGGGTGATTTCGTCGTCCGCATGCCCGGCACGCAGCACCGGGCGGGCAGCCGGAACGGTTGCACGATGCTGGCGATCTATGCGCCGCTCTCCCGGCCTGCCATATGACGCGGTTCAGTATGTTCAGCCTGTTTGCCAAGGCGCTGGGCGGGCATCAAAGCTGGCCCGAACAATGGCCCGATGCTAGCCCCAAGCCAGCTTATGACGCTATTATCGTCGGCGCGGGTGGGCACGGGCTGGGCGCGGCCTATTACCTCGCCAAGAAATACGGGATCACCAATGTCGCGGTGATCGAAAAGGGCTGGCTGGGCGGCGGCAATACGGGCCGCAATACCACCATCATCCGCTCGAACTATCTCTACGACGAAAGCGCGCACCTGTATGATCACGCGCTCAAGCTGTGGGACGGGCTGAGCCAAGAGCTCAACTACAACACGATGTATTCCAAGCGCGGGGTGATGATGCTCGCGCACAATGTCCACGATGTGCAGAGCTTCAAGCGGCACATTCATGCCAACCGGCTCAACGGCGTCGACAACGAATGGCTGACGACCGAACAAGCCAAGCTGTATTGCCCGCCGCTCAATGTCTCGGCAGATGCGCGCTACCCGGTGCTCGGCGCCGCGCTGCAGCGGCGCGGCGGAACCGCACGCCATGACACTGTTGCGTGGGGCTATGCCCGCGCGGCAGCCGCGTTGGGGGTCGATATCATTCAGAACTGCGCGGTCAAAGGGATCCGCCGCGGCAGCGATGGCGCAGTCGTTGGGGTTGAAACCGAACGCGGCTTCATCGCGTCCCGGCGGGTCGGGGTATCAGCCGCCGGGCACAGCTCGGTCATCATGCAGATGGCGGGGCTCGATTTTCCGCTCGAAAGCTACCCGTTGCAGGCGCTGGTGTCAGAACCGGTCAAGCCGGTGTTTCCGTGCGTGGTTATGTCCAACACCGTCCATGCCTATATGAGCCAGTCCGACAAGGGCGAGCTGGTGATCGGGGCGGGCACCGACCAATACGTCAGCTATTCGCAGCGCGGCGCGCTCCACATTGTCGAGCATACCTTGGCGGCGATCTGCGAGATTTTCCCGATCTTCCGGAGGATGCGGATGCTGCGGACCTGGGGCGGGATCGTCGATGTGACCCCCGACCGCTCGCCGATCCTGGGCAAGACCCCGGTGCCGGGCCTCTATGTCAATTGCGGCTGGGGTACTGGCGGGTTCAAGGCCACACCCGGCGCGGGCGACCTGCTGGCCTATACGATGGCCAAGGACGAGCCGCACCCAATCAACGCGCCCTACAACCTCGACCGGTTCCGCACCGGCCGCCTGATCGACGAGGCCGCCGCCGCCGCGGTGGCGCATTGACATGCTGCTGATCCACTGCCCCTATTGCGACGAGCAGCGCGCCGAGATCGAATTTGCCTATGCCGGCGAAGCGCACATCGCGCGGCCCGCAGATCCTTCGGCAATGAGCGACGAGGACTGGACGCAATACCTGTTCATCCGCTCCAACCCGCGCGGCCGCCATCATGAACGCTGGCGGCACATTCACGGCTGCGGACGGTTCTTCAACGCAGTCCGCGACACGGTGACCGACAAGTTCGAGGCGACCTACCAGGCCGGGGAACCGCGGCGATGAGCGGGTTCCGGCTTGATCAAGGCGGGCGCAGCGATCGCAGCCGCCCGGTCAGTTTCAGCTTCGATGGCGCGGCGTATCAGGGGTTTGCGGGTGACACCCTCGCCTCGGCGCTGCTGGCCAATGGCGTCATGCTGCTGGGACGGTCGTTCAAATATCACCGGCCGCGCGGACTGCTGGGCGCGGGCAGCGAGGAGCCCAACGCGCTGGTCTCGGTCAGTCGCGGGCCGGGCCGCCATACCCCCAACCTGCGCGCCACCGCGGTCGAGATTTACGAAGGGTTGAGTGCAACCAGCCAGAACCGCTGGCCCTCGCTCAAAACCGATCTGGGCGCCATCAACGACCGGTTGGGGATGTTCCTGCCCGCAGGCTTTTACAACAAGACCTTCATGTGGCCGCGCTCGTTCTGGGACCGGCTATATGAGCCGCTGATCCGGCGCATGGCCGGGCTAGGCGAGGCGCCGTGCGAGATCGATCCCGATCACTACGGGGCGAGTTATGCCCACTGCGACCTGCTGATCGTGGGCGCTGGCCCGGCCGGGATCGATGCGGCGCTGGCCGCCAGCGGCACGGCCAAGCGGGTGATCCTGATCGACGAGCAGGATGAGCCCGGCGGCGGTGCGCTGTCCGATCCGGCGCTGTGGCCGTGGCTACACGAAAGCCTGAAAGACATTGCCGCCGCGCCGAATGTTACAGTGCTGAGCCGGACCACCGCGTTCGGCTATTATCACGACAATTTCATTGGCGCGGTCGAACGGATAACCGACCACCTGGCGGAACTGGGCAGCGGCGCGCGCGAACAGCTGTGGCGGATCCGCGCGGGCGAAGTGATCCTGGCCCAAGGCGCGATCGAGCGGCCGCTGGTGTTCGCCGGAAACGATGTGCCCGGCGTCATGCTGGCGTCAGCCGCGCGGACCTTTCTGTTGCGGCACGGGGTCGCGGTCGGCAAATCGATTGCCCTGATGGTCGCGCATGACAGCGGTTGGCGCGATGCCTTCGCGCATGCCCGTGCGGGCGTCGAAGTTGCGGCGATCATCGACGTGCGCGATAGTGTCAGCACGGACTTGCAGGCCGAGGCGCAAGCGCAGGGGATCAAGGTCATGCTGGGACACAGCGTCATCGGTGTTCATGGCCGCCACGCCGTGAAGGGCGTCACCCTGGCCCGAAACGATGGCGCGGCTGCTGGCCGGATCACTTGCGACGCGCTGCTGATGGCTGGCGGGTGGACCCCCAGCGTACATTTGTGGTCGCACAGCAAAGGCAGCCTGGCCTGGGATGCCGGGCTCGGCGCTTATATTCCCGATCAGCCCAATGAAAAAGTCCGCTGCGTCGGCGCTTGTTCGGGCAAGTGGAACTTCGGCGAGGGACTGGTGATCGATATGCTCCCCACTCCGCGTGACCAGCACCGGATCAAGGCCTTCGTCGATTTCCAGAACGACGTGACCGCCAAGGATATCACGCTGGCGGTGCGCGAAGGCTTCAAGTCAATCGAACATATCAAGCGTTACACCACCACCGGCATGGCGACCGATCAGGGCAAGACTTCGAACCTCAACAGCATGCAGATCGCGGCGCAAGCCCTGGCCCAACCGGTTACCGCAGTGGGCCTGACCACGTTCCGCCCGCCTTATACCCCGCAGACTTTCGGGGCCCTGGCTGGTCATGCGAAAGATGCGCTGTTCCAGCCCACCCGCAAGACCGGTATCGACAGCTGGGCCGAAAACAATGGCGCGGTGTTCGAACTGGTGGCGCAGTGGCGGCGCGCCCGCTATTTCCCGCAAGCCGGCGAAGACATGCACGCGGCGGTGAACCGTGAATGCCGGGCGGTCCGCTCGGGCGTCGGGATCTTCGATGCGTCGACACTCGGCAAGATCGAAGTGGTCGGGCCCGATGCCGCCGAATTTCTCAACCGCATGTACACCAACCCGTGGAAGGCGCTGGAGCCGGGGCGGTGCCGCTATGGGCTGCTGCTCAAGGAAGACGGGTTTATCACCGATGACGGGGTTTCCGCGCGGCTGGCACCTGATCGGTTCCACCTGACCACCACCACCGGCGGCGCGGCGCGGGTGCTCAACATGATGGAGGATTACCTCCAGACCGAATGGGCCGATCTCGACGTCTGGCTGACCAGCACCACCGAGCAATGGGCGGTGATCGCGCTGCAAGGCCCGCTGGCACGCCAGCTGCTCGAACCGCTGGTTGCAGGAGTCGATCTTTCAGCGGACGCCTTCCCGCACATGGCGATCCGCGAAGGAACGATCTGCGGCGTGCCGCTGCGGCTGTTCCGGGTCAGCTTCACCGGCGAACTCGGGTTCGAGATCAACGTGCCGGCCGCTTATGGCCGGGCCTTGTGGGAACGGCTGATGATCGCCGGTGCCCCGCATGGGATCACCCCATACGGGACCGAGGCGATGCATGTGCTGCGGGCGGAAAAAGGCTTCATCATCGTCGGGCAGGACACCGACGGGACGGTCACTCCGTATGACGCCGGGCTCGATTGGGCGGTGGGCAAGAAGAAGCCCGATTTCGTCGGCCGGCGCAGCCTTGCCCGCACCGATATCGTCGCGCCGGGGCGCAAGCAGTTGGTCGGGCTGCTGACCGATGATCCCGGCATTGTGCTGGAAGAAGGCGCGCAGCTTGTCGCCGATCCTGATCAGGCGGTGCCGATGACCATGATCGGCCACATCACCTCGGCGTACTGGAGCGAATCGCTGGGGCGTTCGATCGCGCTGGCTTTGGTCGCAGGCGGTCAACAGCGCATGGGTGAAACACTCTATGTGCCGATGCCCGGCCGGGTGCTGCGCGCAAAGGTCAACAGCATGGTGTTTTTCGATCCCGCCGGAGCGCGGCTGAATGTCTGAAGCTCTGGCCCGCGCAGAACCGGTTTCGGATCAGGCTTATGTCGGCCAAGGGGTGACGCTCAGCCTGGCGGGCCCTCTGACTCGCTACTCGCTCCGAGCGCGGGAACCCGCAGTGCTTGAAGGCTTGCTTGCGATTAAGCTGCCAAGGCAAATTGGCGCGACCCAAGCTGGCGTTGCCTGCCTTGGCCCCGACGAATGGTTGCTGCGGCTCCCGGCGGGGTCGCTGATCGCCACCGGTGCAGGTCTGTCAGTGGCGATTACCGATACCAGCGAGCGTTCGGTCTGCCTGCTGGCCGAAGGACCCCGCGCGGCAGAAGTGCTGGCTGCGGGCTGTCCGCTCGATCTCGATAAATTTGCAGTCGGCCGGGCAACGCGGACGCTGTTCGAGACAGTGGAAATCATCCTGCTGCGCACCGACGAAAACCGGTTCGAGGTCGAAGTCTGGCGCAGCTTTGCGCCGTGGCTCAGACTGGCATTGGAAACAGCAGCACGGCAGCTGCGCTAAGGGGGAATATGGCGGACTGGACCAAGGACATCGATCCAGGCGCCTATGGACAATCCAACCGGCGCTGGGGCGGCATGATCATTAACCCGGCGGTGTTCGTGCCGACCGCGCTGATCTCGCTCGCGGTCATCCTCTACAGCGTGATTGCCCCGCAATCTTCAGCCGCCTTTTTCGCGGCGCTGCGGAGCGGGGTGGTGGCGCACTTCGACTGGCTGTTGATGTCAGTTGGCAATGTGTTGCTGCTGTTTTGCATCGTTGTGGCGATTTCACCGCTCGGCCGGATTCGGCTGGGCGGAAAGGGCGCCAGCCCCGATTATTCGCGCCTTTCATGGTTCTCCATGCTGTTTGGCGCAGGGATGGGGATTGGCCTGGTGTTCTATGGCGTGGGCGAGCCGGTGACCCATTTTGCCTCTTCCCTGGCGGGCGGAGCGGGGGCTCCGCTGGGCGGTGCCGCAGGCGATCCAGCGGCGGCGCGCAGTCTGGCGATGGCCGCGACGATCTTCGACTGGTCGCTTCATCCTTGGGCGATTTTCGCGGTGACCGGCTTGGCATTTGCGGTTTTTGCTTATGATTTCAATATGCCGTTGTCGATGCGGTCAGCCTTCTATCCGATCTTTGGCAAGGCGGTGTGGGGCCGCGCGGGCGATCTGATCGAAGTTCTGGCCGTCCTCGCAACGATCTTTGGCCTCGCCACTTCGCTGGGACTGGGCGCGCAGCAGGCGATGGCCGGGATCACCTATCTCTACGGAATTGCCAGCTCACCAGCTGCAATTCTGGGGCTGATCGCGATCATGGCCAGCATCACCTTCCTGTCGGTCCGCGGCGGGATTGATCGCGGAATCCGCATCCTCAGCGAGGCCAACATGTGGGTCGCGCTGGCCTTGCTGCTGTTCGTGCTGGCGACCGGCCCGGCGTGGCAATTGCTGGGCGATTTCCTGGCCAACATCGCCAACTACCTCAAACTGCTGCCGGCCTTATCCAACCCGGTGGGGCGCAGCGATGCGGGCTTTTACGATGACTGGTCGGTTTATTACTGGGCCTGGTGGATCAGCTGGGCACCGTTTGTGGGCATGTTCATGGCGCGGATTTCGCTCGGGCGGACGGTGCGCGAATTTATCGCCGGGGCGATGATTGCGCCAAGCCTGCTCGGGATTATCTGGCTGACCATCTTTGGTGATGCCAGTATCGCGCAAATAGTGGCCGGCACCGCACCTGGCCTGGCGCAAGCCTCGCTCGATACCCAGCTGTTCGTGCTGCTAGCCGCGCTCCCCTATGCCCAGATCACCTCATTTGTGGCGATCGCGCTGATCCTGATCTTTTTCGTGACCGGCTGGGATTCGGGCACTCTGGTGATCGACACCATGACCGCGGGCGGCCGCACCGACACGCCCTTGCGGCAGAAAGTGATCTGGCTGTTCGCGGTCGGCGGGATTGGCGTCGTGCTGTTGCTGAGCGGCGGACTGAATTCGCTGCAGGCCGGAGCAATCGCCACCGGGCTGCCTTTGGCGCTGGTCCTGCTGATAATGTGCTGGGGCACGCTCAAAGGCCTGCTCGCGCTGCACCGCCAAGCCTAACCGCCCGATCGCTTTTTAGCTCCCTGTCGTGCTCAAAAGGCATAAGGCCAGCGCGGCATGACCATGCTAGCTATTAGCGCTGTTAATGATCGGCCTTAGTTTTGGGCGATTTCAAGAGGGCGGATCATTCCATGAAGCCGGCGCAGGAGTTTGACCTTCACGCAATCGAGGTCTTTATCATGACCGTCGAGCTCGCCGGAATGTCGCAGTGCGCCGCGCATTTGCAGATCACCCAATCAGCGGTTTCCCAAACCATTGCGCGGCTGGAAGCGACCATCGGGACGCCGCTGTTCGATCGCTCGATGCGGCCGCTGGGGCTGACCACCAGCGGCCGCTCGATGTTCGAACGCGGCAAGCGCTTGCTTACCCTCGCGCGCAGCACTTACGATGACATCCGCGTCGGCGCCAACTTGCCCTTGGCCAGCCTGACGGTTGCCATGTCGTTCAGTCTGGCCAACCAATTGACCGCCGCGATCCTGGATGACCTTGGCGAGCGAGCGGAGCGGTGGAACATCAGGTCGGGCATTTCGCTTGAGCATCAGGGCGAATTTCTGGCCCGCGATATCGACATGCTGCTGACCGGCAGTTTCAATCTCGAATATCGTGGCAATATTGAATTGCATCCCGTGTTCGAGGAAAGCTTCGTGATCGCGCTGCCCGCGAGTTACAAAAGGCCGCTGCAGATCGATACCGATCCGGCCGATCTGCCGTTCATCCGGTTCTCACGCCTGACCGGCATGGGGCAGCAAATCGAACGCCAGATCGTGCGGATGAAGCTCGGGCTGCGGCAAGTGGTCGAGGTGGAATCGTCACACCAGCAGCTCGCGCTGGTGGCGGCTGGGTTGGGCTGGACGATAACCTCGCCGGTGTGCCTGTCCGCCGCGCCCGAATTGCTGCGCAAGACCCGGATCGAGCCGATGCCGCGCGGCCGCTTTTCGCGCACCGTGCAGGTGGTCGCGCGGGCCGGTGAACTCGGCAGTCTGCCGCAGGAAGTCGCCGCAGTTTGCGCCCGGCAACTCAAGGAGGTTACGTTCCCTCCGCTAATCCAACAAATGCCCTGGTTGAAGGAGCAGATCACATGGCACGCCTGACCACGATTACCTTGGTGGCATTCGGACTTTTGCTGGCAGCGGCCGGCCGCCCCAGCGCGCAGCTCGCGCCCAGCGTGCCGGGGACCGATGCGCCGCAACTGGCGCAGCTTGGGCCGCACAAAGTGGGCTTTCGTAGCATTACGCTGATCCATCGGGCCCAGCCCGATCTGCTCGCCGCCGATCCCAAGGCCGGAACGGTCCCGCTGCGCGACCGCCAGCTGACGGTCGATCTGTGGTACCCGGCCAAGGTCAAGCCCGGCGCCGCAGCCATGACCTATACCGCCAGCCTGTTTGGAGAGCCGCCCCGCGCCCCGGTCCATTTCAGCGTGCGCGGGCTGGCCATTGCGGGTGCTGCGCCCGCTGGCCGCGGCTATCCGCTGGTGATCCTCTCGCATGGTTATAGCAATGCCCCGGCGGTGATGACCTGGCTGAGTGAAAACCTCGCTTCAAAGGGCTATGTCGTGGCGGCGATCCACCATGAAGATCCCGATCCCTATATCATCCCGGCAGCACAGCGCGCGGTGCCAAACTACAACCGACCAGTCGATATCGCCTTTGTGGCGGCGGCGCTGCGGCGCGATCTGGGCGGCCTGATCAATCCAACGCAGGTGGCGCTGATCGGCTATTCGCAAGGTGGCTACGGCGTCTTGACGGCAGGCGGCGCCAGCCTTGATCCCGATGGTCCCAGCATGGCGCTTGTGCCCGGGGGCTGGATGAAACGGATCGCCCGCGGCGCGCCGAATGAGGCGGAGGGCAAGGTCCCGGGCGTCAAGGCGATCGTCGCCATGGCGCCGGGCGGCGGACTGCCGCGCAGCGCCTGGGGGAGCGAAGGACTGCAAGGGATCACTGCCCCGCTGTTGTTGATCCAAGGGGATGCCGATCCGGTGGTCGATTACAAAACCGGCGCACTGGCGGTGTTCGAGAATGCCCGGAATTCCGACCGCTATTTGCTGACTTACCGCCAAGCGGGTCACGCGATCGCGCTCAACCCGGTGCCAGCCCAAATGCGCGGGAGCCTGTGGGACATGGATTGGTTCGAAGACCCGATCTGGCGGCAGGACCGCGTCAACGCAATCAATCTGCATTTCATCACGGCCTTTCTGGCAGTGAACCTGAAAGGCGAAACCGCCCTGCGCAGCTACCTCGACGTGCCGATTGAGAATGCCAGCGACGGCGTGTGGGATGCCCCGGCGGGCACGCCGTGGGGAGCCTACAGTCCGGGCGGGAACGGGGTTACGCTGTGGAAAGGCTTCCAGCGGCGGCATGCCCAGGGGCTGGTCCTGCGCCATGCGGCTGCGGGCCAATAGCGGTCAGGGCAGCGCCTCTACTGCGACGCGCCAGAAGTGCAGCAAATCGGCCGCATAGCTGAGCGGAACATAGGCGAGGCAGCAGTCCGCGCTCTCGACATAAAGCCGGACATTGACATGATCGATCAACGTCGCGGCGCTCGATCCGGTGCTAAAATTCGCCGCTTCGACATCGAAAACCCCGCCTTCCATCAATAGACTGCGCCAGCCAGCCCCCGCGAGACGGACCCGCACCAGTCCGCCGCCAATTGCGGTCAGGGCGCCGTCCGGTCCGAGGATTTCCGCCAGACCGCTGGTTTCACCTTCAACCAGCCAAACCGTGGGTTCAAAGCGGATCAGCAGCATTCCGGCCAGCTGCAGCGACGACCCCAGCGGCGGCAAACCGCCACCAAGTGCCGCGGCAAAGCGCTGCGCGACGGCTGCCGGGTTGCTCCAGATCTCCAACGCGTGGAGCGGAGCTGCGGGCAGAGCTGTGATCGTCACGTCAGTCACGATAACGCTCCCCGGCCGTGTCGTAGAAGTGCGGAGCGACAACGCGGACCCGCGCGCTCTGGCTCCGGGTCGGGGACGTGGCGATCAGCTCTTCGCCGTGACGGGCCAAGCCGTCCATCAGCTGGCCCAGCGCGATCGAGCCACCTTCGAGCACGCGAAATCCCGCCGCGGTAACGTGGCCTTCGGCGGACCTTCCGGGTTCCGTGATCAGCATCGCGCCTTCCGGAATCTGCCCGGTGATTGCGTCCAGCCCCACGAGCTGCTTGCGCCCCGGTTGAGTCAGCCCGGGTCGCAACAGTCCCGCCGCGCCGATATAGCCGCCCGCCTTGTTGAGCATCCTGTCGAGCGCCAGATCATGCGGCGTGAGCCGTCCGTCGATCTCGCCGCCGACCACCAGATGACCCTTTTCGATCCGCAGCAACTCCATCGCCTCCATGCCGTAGAGCCCGCCGCCGTGCGAGCTCACAGCCGTCTCGCAGGCGTTCCAGACCGGCTCTGCCTGACTGGCTTCAACGTAAATTTCAAAGGCCCGTTCGCCGCTGTAGCTTGCGGCGAGCACGATAACCGGCAGCCCGGCGATGGTCGCGGGCACGGCCGACATGTGGCGCGGCGGCTCTTCGCCGATCAAGCTTGCCAGCGCTGCCTTGGCGCGCGGCCCGGCCACTGCAATCCCGGCGTAGTGTTCCTGCACGGTGACCGCCGAGACCCTGGACTGCGGGCACAGGAACTGGCACACATACGAGATATGCGTCGCCATCCGGTCGGCCCCGCCGGTCGAGCTGGTCAGAAGATAGCGATCTTCCGCAAGCCGCCAGACCGTACCGTCGTCGAACACCAGCCCGTCTTCGCGCAGCATGAAGGTGTACCGCCCGCGCCCCACTGCCAGCTTGCCCACCGTGGTCGCGCAGATCAGTTCGAGCAGCCGCACGGCATCGGGGCCGCTGACTTCGAACTTCGCCAGCGTCGATACATCAGTCATACCCACTGCGGTGCGCACGCTGCGCGCTTCACGCAGCGCCGCCTCGGCCAGGGTTTCGGTCCCCTGCAGATAGGCTCGCGGGCGCTTCCAATAGCCCAGTGGCTGCCAGATCGGCTGCTTGGCCTGGTGCAGACCATACAGCGCCAATCGGCGCAAGTGCGCGCCCGCATCGCGTTCATTGCGGCCCGCGAGCAACCCCATGGTGACGGGGGTGTAAGGCGGGCGGAACGTGGTGAGGCCCGCTGCGGGAATGGCTACGCCCTGCTTTTCGGCCAAGCGCCCCAGCGCAGCCATGTTGCTGGTCTTGCCTTGATCGGTCGCCATTCCCAGCGTGGTGTAACGCTTGAGATGTTCGACCGAGCGATAACCCTCGGCCCAGGCGAGATCGACATCGCCCAGCGAAACATCGTTCTGGAAATCAATGAAAGCCTTGCCCGGATTTTCCGGGGACGGAATTGGGCCGACCGGCACCGCACTGGCCGCGCCGCCGATCGATTCTACCGCTTGCCGCGCGCTACCCGGCAGAAATGACTGGCTGGTCTCATCCCAGGTCAGCGCCGCGCCGCCTGCCTGCATGTGGAGATGAACCACCGGGGTAAAGCCGCCTGACATGGCCAGCAAGTCGGCCGACCAACGCATGATCGTGCCGCCGACCCGGGCGCTGACTTCGCGCAGATGATGGCGGGCACCCTTGGTCGCTAGCGGCATCGCCTGGTTGTAGACCGCAAAGCCGCTGGTCGCTCCAGCCGGAGCGGGGCGTGTATCAAGTACCGCGACAACCTCGGCCCCGGCATCGCGCAATGCGGCGGCGGTCAGATAGGCATCGTCGTTGTTGGCCGCGATCACCACGCGGCGGCCGGGAACCACGCCGAAGCGCCGGATATAAGTCCGCACCGCCTGGCTGAGCATCACCCCGGGGCGATCGTTGTGCGCAAAGGCGAGCGGACGTTCGAGCGCGCCGGTGGCCAGCACCACCCGCTTGGCCCGGACATGCCACAGCCGCTGGGCAAGTCCGCCAGCCGGCGGCTCGCCCGGTTCAGCCAGTCGCTGGCTCAAAGTAACAAGGTTATCGTCCCAATAGCCCGCCGCCGTGGTCCGCAACAGAATCCGCCCGCCCAGCGCAGCAATCTGCGCGGCCGTGGCTTCGGCCCAGACCGGATCAAGGTCTTGCGGGTCGCGGACCAGCGATGGCGCGAGGATCCGGTCCTGCTCGACCAGGATGACGCGCTGCCCCGCTTGCGCTGCGGCGAGCGCTGCGGACAGGCCAGCAGGCCCGGCGCCGACGACCAGCACATCGCAAAAAGCCGCGCGCTGGGCATAGCCATCGGGGTCCGCCTCAGTCGGAGCATCGCCCAGCCCGGCGGCGCGGCGAATGAACCATTCGTAAAACAGCCAGCGCTTGGCCGAGCCGAAAAAGGTCTTGTAATAGAACCCGGCGGGCAGAGCTTTTGCGGCAAGCCCGAGCACCGACCCCAGATCGAGCGACAGGCTGGGCCAGCGGTTCTGGCTGCGTGCGACCATGCCATCGTAGACAAACAGATCAGTTGCGCGGGTGTTGGGTTCGCTGCGTCCGCCGGTCCCGACTGTCACCAGCGCATTGGGCTCTTCGACGCCGGAGGCCATGATCCCGCGCGGGCGGTGGTATTTGAAACTGCGCGCGACCAGCCCGATGCCATTGGCGAGCAAGGCGGCTGCGAGCGTATCGCCGGGGCGCGCCAGCAGCGGCTGCCCGTCGAAGGTAAAGCGGATCGCGCCGCCTGCACCGCTGCGCCGGGGGCCGTTCATGGCAGCGCCTCCGGTCCGACCGCTCGGACGTCTTGAATCGTATGGGTCGCGCGGTGGCGGGTCATGACCAGCCAAGCCCGGCAGCCATAAGTATGCCGCCAGATTTCCTCATCGAGCCCGCGCGGATTGGTGCGGGTGAACAGCAGCTCCATCGCCAAGGCCGGGTCAGCATCGGGCGGGACGACGGAATCGACCGTGCGCTCGTAAACAAATTCGGCCTGCGCGCGCGGGCCACAATGGGGGCAAGTGATCAGTAACACGGCAGCGCCCCTTTCAGCGGTGGTTCGGCATCGGGCCGACACCGTTTTCATCGATTGTGTCACCACGGCGGAAGCGGTCGAGATCGAATGGCGCGTTGAGTGCGTGCGGTTTGCCGGTGGCCAGCGTGTGCGCAAAGGTCCAGCCCGAAACCGGCGTGGCCTTGAACCCGCCGTAACACCAGCCGCCGTTGAGGTAGAGGCCCGGCACCGGAGTCGTGCCGATGATCGGCGAACCGTCAAAGCTCATGTCGGTAACCCCGCCCCAGGTCCGCAGCATTCGCAAACGCGAGAGTGCGGGCACCAGCGCAATCGCCTGCGCAATCGCGCCCTCGGTGACCATCGGCTGGCCGCGCTGGGCGTAGCTTGGCCAGTTGTCCGGATCGCCGCCCATCACGATCCCGCCCTTGTCCGACTGGCTGATGTAGCAATGCAGCGATTGCGACATGATCACCCCGTTGATCATCGGCTTGACGCCTTCGGTCACCAGCGCCTGCAAGGTATGACTTTCCACTGGCAGCTTGAGCCCGGCCATCGCCGCGACATGGCCGCTGTGCCCGGCGACGCAGATTGCCACTCGGCCGCCGCCGATCCGGCCGCGCGTGGTCTCGACGCCGATCACGGCGTCGCCCTGCCGGACAAAGCCAGTGACTTCGCAATTCTGGATAATATCGACACCCAGCCGATCCGCCCCGCGGGCATAGCCCCAGGCGACCGCATCGTGCCGGGCAGTGCCGCCGCGCCGCTGCATCAGCCCGCCTTCGATCGGAAACCGCGCGCTGCGCGTCATATCGAGCTGCGGCTCCTGCTTGGCCACCTGATCGCGGGTCAGCAGCTCGGCATCGATGCCATTGACGCGCATGGCATCGCCGCGCTGCGCCAGCGTGGTCATGTCGGCATCGCTGTGCCCCAGGAACATGGCGCCGCGCGGCGAGAACATTACGTTGTAGTTAAGCTCGTCGCTGAGATGCTCCCACATCTTGAGCCCGAATTCGAAGAAGTTATGCAATTGCGGCAAGCGGTAATTGGACCGCACCAGCGTGGTGTTGCGCCCGGTATTGCCGCCGCCGATCCAGCTTTTTTCCAGCACCGCCACGTTGCGGATGCCGTGGACGCTCGCCAGGTAGTAGGCGGTGGCGAGGCCGTGCCCGCCGCCGCCGATTATGATGACGTCGTAATTGGCTTTAGGCTGGGGATCGCGCCAAGCCGGCTGCCAGTGGCTTTGTCCGTTGAAGACCCCTCGCAGCAATCCAAGCGCCGAATATCGGGTCATGCCAGCGGCTTCCACCCCCGCTGCTCGCGCCAGTCCGCAGCCAGTCCGGCAAAGCGCGACAGTTTCAGAATGTCGATATCGGCAAAGGAGCATTTGCCGTCGATCACCAGATCGCGGATCGCGTGGCCCGAGGCCGGCGACAAGCCGAAGCCGACGCTCGACATCGAGGCGACCACGACGTTGTCCGGGCTGGTCAGCCGGTCGATGATCGGACGCCCGTCGGGCGAATTTTCGATCACCCCGGCCCAGCTGCGGATCACGTTGAGGTGCGCCGCCTTGGGCAACAGCTCGGCCAGTCGCCGCGCAAGGTTGCGGGCCAGCGGGGTCGAAGGGCGTGCTGCCGGGCCGGTTTCGCCCACGTCGATCCACTCGTGCGGCCCGCCGCCATAAGCAAGATTTCCGCGCATTGTCTGGCGGCCGTAAAGCTTGTGACCGTCCACCCCGCCCAGCGGCATCAGCGGCGCAGGCTCGGTGATGATCATTTCGGCCCGCGCGGCGGCGAGCGGCACGGTGACGCCCAGCTGCGCCATCAGCTGCGGGATTTGCGGCCCGGCAGCGACCACCACCGCATCGCAGCCATAGCTCTCGCCAGCGGTTTTGACCGCGGTGACCTTGCCGCCGGCGGTTTCAAACCCTGTCACCGGGCTGTGCTGCACGATCTTTCCGCCCAGATCCTGCAGGGCCCAGGCATAGGCCTGCACGCTGCGCTGCGGGTTGGCGTGACCGCCGAATTTGTAGTTCACTCCGCCGAAACAATTGTCGCCTGCGAGCGGCACGGCTTCTTGCACCTGCTTGACGTCAAGCACCTCGACCGGGTGACCGAGCCGCTGATGCCGCGCGGCGACGAAGCGGTACTGCTCCCACTGCCGCTCGGTCATCGCAATCAGGATGCGTTCTTTCTGATGCTCGGTCGGATAGCCCAGCAGCTCATCCATCTGCGGCCAGAGCCGCTGTTCTTCGTCGAACAAAGGGCTGGAATAATGCGATGCGCCGCCGCCGTTGCGGCCCGATGCTTCCCAGCCGACGATGAACTTGTCGAGCACCGTCACCTTTAAGCCCGAGCGCGCCAGCCACCAGCCAGCGCTCAGCCCGGTGACGCCGCCGCCGACGATGACAACTTCCGAGCCGCTCATTCGTACATGCCTGTATAAAGCATCCCGCGATGCGCATCCTCGAAGGGGGTGCCGATATCTTCGACCGGCACCCATTGGGTCGGAATTCCGAACCACACGTCCCATGCAGCTTCCATTTCAGCGGGTTCGTTCCAATCGGCGAGGATCTTCATCGGCAGCGGACGCACCGGAGCGCGGTGGCTGGCCAGCGGGATCGTGCCGAACGGCTGACCCGATTCGATTGCCAGCAACATCGCGACCTGATCACGGCAGCGGCGGCCCTGGCAGACCCCCATGCCCGCGCGGGTGAGCCGCTTGATCTGGTCAGGATTAGCCGGACCATCCTGGAGCAAAGTGTCCAGCGAGCGGGCGCACATTGGTGCCGGCCGGGCGAGGTAATTGGGCGGCTGGACCCCGATCAGGTCAGCGCGGGTCACTTCTTCGCATTGGCAGATGACCGTGTCGGGAGCGCAGACCGAGGCCAGCGCGCGGACCCAGTCCATGCGGTATTCAATGTAATCGAAGCCGGTGTCGGCCAGGCCAGCGCACAGGCCGACCGCCGAAACCGCCTCCTCGCCGCGCGGGACATAGCCGCCGCGCTGCGGATTGAGCTCGCGCGGTGCGTGCATCGCATCGACCAGCTCGATCGAGGGGACCAGGCCCACCGCCGCGCAGATCGTGTCGCAAGCGATGGTTTCGCCCGTGGTCAGTGTCGCCGCCTCGACCCCGTCGAGCCCGCCTTGCGCCGCACTAATCGCGGCGCCGCAGTGGATCTTGATGCCCGCTGCGGTAACCTGCGCGACGAGCTCGGCAAAGCCTTGCGGCGTGGCGCGCACTTCGACCAGTCCCGCCACTTCGAGCCCGCGCTCGGTAGCCAAAAGTGCAGCTTCAAGGGCAAGGTCATGCGAGCCCAGAATCAAAATACGGCGGCCGGCAAAGGCATCATACCGGGTCAGCAGCATCTGCAACGCCGCCGCGCCCATCACCCCGGGCTGGTTCCAGCCGGGGAATGCCAGCGCCAGATCGCGCGCGCCGGTCGCCAGCACGATCCGGTCAAACCCGACCAGCCACGAACGCTCCGCATCGGCCAGGCCAACCACTTGCTCGGGCAGGCTCTGCACGCCGGGTCCATTGCGATAGACCCCCCACGCACAAGTGCCGAGCAATAGCTCGACGCCCGCCTCCATTGCCTCCTCAAGCGCGGGCAGCGACATGAACACCGCTTCGAGCATCCGCTCGCTGTTCTGCGTTGCCGCAGTCATCCGTCCACCGAAATAGAGCGGTACGTCATTGCCCATCGCCGCGCCCGGCACGGGGTTCTCGTCTACCAGCAAGACCGACGCGCCAGCTTGCCTGGCTTCGAGCGCAGCGGCCACGCCGCTTGGCCCCGCCCCGATCACGACCACGTCAAACCGCGCCTCGGCCGCGCTGCGGGTGCCCTCGCTCACGGCGCAAACGTCCGTCCCGGTGAAATTGAGTTCCATCAAACTGCTTCCAGTGCCTGTGCGAGATCCGCGATCAGATCATCGACATGTTCAAGTCCGACCGACAGCCGCATCGTGCCTTCGGTGATTCCGCCTTCGAGCCGCTGAGCGGGTGAGAGCGCGTAATGCGTGGTGCTGGCCGAATGGCAGATCAACGTTTCCGACCCGCCCAGACTCACTGCCAGTTTAAGCAGGCGCAGCCGGTCGAGCATGCGGAAAGCCTCGGCCTCACCGCCGTGGAGATGGAACGAGAACGTCGATCCCGCCGCCTTGCATTGCCGGTCATAGACCGCGCGTTGGCGACTGCCGGCAGGCAAAAAGCCGAGGTAGGTGACCCCCGCCACCTTGGGATGGCCGCGCAGGAATTCTGCCACAGACGCCGCATTGCTCATTGCCCGTTCGGTCCGCACGTGGACCGATTCGAGGCTGCGGGTCAGCAGCCACGCGGTATAGGGATCGAGGTGATTGCCCCAGGTGGTGCGCATCGTCTTGAGCAGATCGATCAGCCCCCGCTCCCCGCTTACGCCGCCGGCCAGAAGATCGCTGTGGCCGCCACAATATTTGGTCAGCGAGGTCATGCACAGGTCCACACCCTGTTCAATCGGACGCTGGGCAAACGGCCCGAGCAGCGTGTTGTCGACCACGACCAACGGGCGATGCCCGTGCCGCTCGCCAATCTCGTCCGCCAGCCGCACCATCAGTTGCAGATCGACGATGGCCGCTGTCGGGTTGGCCGGGGTCTCGGCGATGATCAGCTTGAGCGGGCCCAGCGCCAGCGCCTGTTCGGCCGCCGCGCGCACGCTCGCTTCGTCGGTTCCGTCGCTATAGGTCGCGGCATGGCAGCCATAGAGCGGCATGACGCTGTTGTAGAGCATATCGACGCCGCCATAGATCGGCCGCCCGTGCAGCACACTGTCACCGGGCCGCATAAAGGCCAGTGCGATGGCGGAATGCGCCGCCATGCCGCTGCTGTAGGCGACCGCAGCTTCGGCCCCGTCGATCGCCGCCAGCCGGGCCTCGAGGATGTCCAGCCCGGGGTGGCCCAGCCGCGAATAGATATGCTGCGTCTGACCCGCCAAGGGCCCGGTCCCGTCGAAGAAGGCTTCGTGGACGTGCTTGGCGTGCTGGGCCGAGGGATAGACGAAGGTCGAAGTCATGTAGATCGGCGGCTTGACCGATCCCGATGCACTCTGCGGATCATAGCCGAACGCGACGGCGAGTGTCTCCGGCCTCAGGCCGGCGGGCTTATCAATGGTCATGGGCAGCAAGGTATGCACGCGACGTGTCGCAATACCAGTCCGCAAACCGCATCACGAGCATCTCTGCATCCTCGCAATAGGGCCCGGGGGTGTAGCCCAAGCTCTTGACCCCGGCCTGGTTGTTTTCGGCCAGATCCTTGTCCTGCAGGTTGGTGCGAGTCCACAGTTCGGTCAGGCTCTCCAGCGTGTAGTCCACGCCCTCGACCGCATCCTTGTGGACCAGCCACTTGCCCGTCACGTGCGTTTCGGTCGGCCCCACCGGCATCGCGCTGAACATGAAGGTGTGATCGGCCACGGCGTGGACGAAGCAATGCGGATCGACCGCGAGCCGCATCGAGCCGACATAGCCGTCATTGCGGTCACACATCAGCTTCTTGACGATGTGGCGGCCATCCATCGAGAGCGACACGACATCCGGATTGAGCGAGAAGCGCGCAAGCTGCCACCAATCGCCCTCGATGGCATCGGTAGCGAGGCCGGCGGCCAGCATCTCGTCGAGAAACGTCTGCACCCGCTCATCGCCGTCCACATCGAAATGCTTTTTCATGCCGACCGGGAA
>JANNYT010000176.1:0-9958 GCA_031410255.1 Novosphingobium sp.
ACCTTGTGCGTCTGCACGCTCAAGCCCCATTGCGGATGGGCTTGGCAATAGGCAATCGCCAATTCGGTGTTGATGCGTTGCAGCGGGCCGTCCATCGGCTGCAGATAGTGGCGATCGAAATCCAGCGCGGCCATCGCCTGCATGTCGGTGCCGGGCTGCGGAAAGACGAGCTTCAGTTCCTGGCCTGAACGCTGCACCAGCGGGGCGCCGGCTTTGGGGCTGACGCACAGCCAGTCGATACCGGCCGGCGCGGCCACCGTGCCGTTGGTTTCGACGGCGATCTTGAAGCCTTCAGCGTGCAGCGTGGCGATCAATGCGTCGTCCAGTTGCAGCAGCGGTTCACCGCCGGTGATGACTAGCCGCTCGCCGCCCAAGGCCATGATCCGCGCGGCAACTTCGGTTTCGCTCAGCACCACCTGATTGGCTTTGCGCTCAAAGGTCACGCCGTCGCGATGGGGTCGCTCGTCGCCTTCGAAATGCCATGTGTAGGCGGTGTCGCACCAATGGCAGGCGAGGTTGCAGCGTGACAGCCGCACAAAGGTGCAAAGCAAGCCAGCCGAGCGCCCTTCACCTTGGAGTGAAGCGAAGATCTCGGGTTCGCCGGGGGTAGTGGTGGCGAGTGTGAGGCTCACCCCAACCGTGCCAGCGCCAAGGCCAGCCGCTCGGCCTCGGCCGCATGCAACGCATGATCGGCGCGCGCCTTCTCAACCGCTTCGGGCTTGGCCTTCTCGACAAAGGCTGGATTGGAGAGGCGGCCTTCGAGCGACTTGGCTTCCTTGGTGGAAGCTTCGAGGGCTTTGGTCAGGCGGGTCTTCTCCTCCGCAAGGTCGATTACGCCGTCCAGCGGGATCACCAGATTGGCATCGCCCGCACCGATCTGCATCGCCGCACCAGCAGGCGCTGCTTCGAACTTGATCCCGTTCAACCGCGCCAGCCGCTCGATCGCCGGACCGTTGCGCGCGATGATTCCGCGCGTCGCTGCGCTCGGATCGGGCAAGTAAGCGTCGAGCTTGGCGCCCGGCGAAATGCCCAGTTCGTTCTTGGCGGTGCGCAGGTTGCTGACCAATGCGATCAGCCACTCAACCTCAGCTTTCGCTTCAGCATCAACCCCTGCGCCCGGCTCCGGCCACTTCGCGGTAATCAGCGGATAGTGCGCGCGCTCACCCAGCTTGCTCCACAGCTCTTCAGTCACGAACGGCATGAACGGGTGGAGCATCACCAGGATCTGGTCGAGCACCCAGCCGGCCACGGCCTTGGTTTCCGCGTCGAAATTGCCCTTGATCAGTTCGATGTACCAGTCACAAAACTGGTCCCAGACGAAGTGATAGATCACGCCTGCAGCCACATCGAAGCGCAGCTCGGCCATCGCGGAATCGAGCGCGGCGACGGTTTGCGCAACCTCGCCGATGATCCACTTATTCACTGCGTTGCTGGCGCTAGGTCCCTTTAGGTCTTTTGTTGCAGCAATTCCGTTGGCCTGGCAGAATCGCGCCGCGTTCCACAGTTTGGTCGCGAAGTTGCGGTAGCCTTCGACCCGGCGCTCATCCATCTTGATGTCGCGGCCCTGGCTTTCCATCGCGGCCATGAAGAACCGCAGCGCATCGGCGCCGTACTGGTCAATCAGCCCCAGCGGATCGACCACATTGCCTTTGGACTTGGACATTTTCTGCCCATCGGGTGCGCGGACCAGACCATGCAAGTACAGCCGCGGCCACGGGTTCTGCCCGGTCATCGCCTGCCCCATCATCATCATCCGGGCATTCCAGAAGAACAGGATGTCAAAGCCGGAGATCAGGAGGTTATTGGGGTAGTGGCGCTCCAAAAAGCCCCTCCCCGTGGGGGAGGGGTTGGGGTGGGGGGGCGACGCGGGCGTGGAACCCCCATCCCAACCCTTCCCCACCGGGGAAGGGCTTTCTTCCGGCCAGCCCAAAGTGGCGAACGGCCACAGCGCGCTGGAGAACCAGGTATCGAGAACGTCTGGGTCGCGAGCAAGCTCGACATGATGGCCACTAGCCAAGGCACGGTCCGAAACTGAATTTGGCTCGAAATAGAACTGTGTTTGCTCACCATAGTATTGCTTGGCGAGAGCGATGACAGCTTCTTCTGTCTCTGCCACGAAAGCCTTAGGCTCCCGTGGATCGAAATAGCCATCTTTCTTGGTTGGCCCATACCACGCGGGGATCCGGTGCCCCCACCACAGCTGGCGGCTGACACACCATGGCTGGATGTTTTCCATCCAGTTGAAAAAGGTCTTCTCCCAGCTCTTGGGCACAATCTCCACCGCGCCAGAGCGCACCGCTTCAAGCGGGGCCTTGGCCAGTTCTTCGGCATTGACGTACCATTGATCGGTCAGCCAGGGTTCGATTTCCACCCCGCCGCGGTCGCCGAACGGGGTCTGGATGGTGCGCGGTTCGGCGTCATGCGCTTCGCCATCCTTGTCGGTCCAGGGGATCAGGAAGCCCAGTTCCTTCATTCGTTGGACAACCAGTTTGCGCGCGGCAAAGCGGTCCATGCCGACGAATTCGGCCGGCACCAGCCCATCGGCGGTCTGCACCACCCGTGCCTCGGCATCGAACATGTTGAGCATGTCGGCCGGCGCGATCCCGGCGCGCTTGCCCACTTCGAAATCGTTGAAATCGTGCCCCGGGGTGATCTTGACCACGCCGCTGCCCAGCTCCGGATCGGCGTGGTCATCGGCCACCACCTTGAAGCTGCGCCCGGTCAGCGGCTGCACGATGTCCTTGCCGATCACCGCCGTATAGCGTGCGTCCGCAGGGTTCACCGCCACGCACATATCGGCCAGCATGGTTTCGGGCCGGGTGGTCGCAACTTCCAGCGCGCCGCTGCCATCGGCGAAGGGGTAGCTGAAGCGCCAGAAGCTGCCCTTGACCTCGCGGGTTTCCACCTCAAGGTCGCTGATCGCGGTTTTCAGCTTGGGGTCCCAGTTGACCAGGCGCTTGTCGCGGTAAATCAGGCCTTCGCGGTGCAGATCGACGAACACCTTGACCACCGCGGTGGTGAAATGCGGGTCCATCGTGAATTGCTCGCGACTCCAGTCCATCGAGCAGCCCAGCCGCCGCAGCTGCTGGGTGATCGTGCCGCCGCTCGCTTCCTTCCACTCCCACACCTTGGCCACGAATTGCTCGCGGGTATAGTTGCTGCGCTTGTCCTGCTGCTGCTCAAGCTGGCGTTCGACCACCATCTGGGTCGCGATCCCGGCGTGATCGGTGCCGACCACCCACAGCGCATCCTTGCCGCGCAGCCGCTCATACCGCACCACCACGTCCTGCAGCGTATTGTCGAGCGCGTGGCCGATGTGCAGGCTACCAGTGACGTTGGGCGGCGGGTTGACGATGGTGAAGGGCTGGGCGTGCGGCCGCTCGGGGCGGAACAGGCCGTTCTCCTCCCAATATGCGTACCACTTCGCCTCAATCGCGGCGGGGTCGAAAGTCTTGTCTAGCGTTGCTTCTGTCATGGCTCCGGGCCTTTGCCAGCGGGTGGCAGGCGGCGCAAGCTTTGCCCGGAGGTTAGGCGCGCTCCGGTGAATGCCTTGCCGCCACCACATTTATACCGCAGATAGAGCGCCGATGCGCGAATGGGCTGACTTTACGACTGAGACCGGCGGCGACGGCGCGATCTCCATCGCGCTGAGCGGTCCGTTGGTGGTGGCATCGGTCGGCCGGATCGATGCCCGGCTGCGCGCGCTCGATGGACCCGTGGCAGCGATTGACTTGTCGCGGGTGGGAGAATTCGACACTGTTGGCGCGTGGATCGTGGTGCGGCTGGCCGATCAGGCCAAGGCCCGGATCACTGGCGGCAGCGCGGAAGCGGTGCGGCTGATCGCGGCGGTGCGCGGCGATACTGTCAGCGAGCTTGATGAAGAGCTGAGCGGAGACGCTGGCTCCGACCAGCAGCTCGGCTGGCCCGGCCGGATCGCGCAGGCCACCGGCAAATACGTCACCGGTTACGGCGCAGGCATGGTCAGCTTGGCCGGATTTCTCGGCGCATTGGTGGTCGCACTGGGCAACGTCGTGCGGCATCCGCGCCGGTTCCGTTGGACCTCGCTGGTCCGCCAGCTTGAGCTGGTCGGGGTGCGCGCATTGCCGATTGTCGGGCTGATGAGCTTTCTGATCGGGATCGTGATCGCACAGCAAGGCGCGGTGCAACTGCGCCAGTTTGGTGCGGAGATCTACACGGTCAACCTGACCGGGCGGCTGTCAATGCGTGAGCTGGGTGTCTTGATGACTGCGATCATGTTCGCCGGCCGCTCAGGCTCGGCCTTTGCGGCGCAGATCGGCACGATGAAGCTGACCGAGGAAGTCGACGCGATGCGCACCATCGGGGTCGAGCCGATCGAAGCGCTGGTGGTGCCGCGGATCCTCGCCTCGGTGCTGATCATGCCGCTGCTGGGGTTTTACGCGGCGCTGCTCTCAATCATCGGCGGGGCGTTTATTTCGATGTTTGCGCTCGATATTCCGTTCGTCACCTTCCTCAGCCGGATCCGCGAAGTGGTGCCGCAGCACGATATGTGGGTGGGATTGATCAAGGCCCCGGTGTTCGGGCTGATCGTCGCGCTGGCCGGGTGCTATCAAGGCATGCGGGTGCGCGGCAATTCCGAAGAGGTCGGGCTCAAGACCACCGTTGCGGTGGTCCAGGCGATCTTTGCCGTGATTGTGCTCGATGCGTTTTTCGCGGTGTTCTTCACCGAACTCGGGTGGGGCTGACAATGGTCGATCCACAGGGCGAACCTGCCGCAGAGCCCGCGATCGTGATCGAAGGGCTGAAAAACGCCTTTGGCAGCCACGTGATTCACGAAAATCTGAACCTGACCGTGCGGCGCGGCGAAGTGCTGGGCGTGGTCGGCGGATCGGGCACCGGCAAATCGGTGCTGCTGCGCTCGATCATCGGCTTGCAGCAACCGGTGGCGGGGCGGATCGAGGTGCTCGGCCAGCAGGTCGATGCCGATTGGCAGGAAGACGAAGTCGATATCCGCAGCCGCTGGGGCGTGCTGTTTCAAGGCGGCGCGCTGTTTTCAACGCTGACCGTGGCCGAGAATATCGAGGTTCCGCTCAAGGAATTTCATCCCGAGATTGGCGCGGAATTGCGGCGTGAGATCGCGCTGTTCAAGGTCAAGCTGTCTGGCTTGCCGGCCGAAGCGGCGGACAAATTCCCGTCTGAACTGTCCGGCGGGATGCGCAAACGGGCGGGACTAGCGCGCGCGCTGGCGCTCGATCCCGAGCTGTTGTTTCTGGATGAGCCGACCGCCGGGCTCGATCCGATCGGGGCCGCGGCGTTCGATGAATTGACCAGCGAGTTGCAGGACACGCTGGGCCACACGGTCTTTCTGATCACGCATGACCTTGATACGCTGTATGAAATTTGTGACCGGGTGGCGGTGATCGCGGACAAGCAGGTGATTGCGGTGGGGACGATCCCAGAATTGCTCGCACTCGACCATCCGTGGATCCAGGAATACTTCAACGGACCGCGCGGGCGTGCAGCGCAAAGCTCGCAGCGCCGGGCCAAGGCCAAGGCCATGGACAAGATCAGAAAAGCAGGGGCATAGAAGGGCGATGGAGACCAAAGCCAATTATGTCTGGGTTGGGGCAGTTACGCTGGCGCTGCTGGCCATACTGGCTGGCGCAATCGTGTGGATGGCGCGGCTGAATGAGGGCAGCCGCCACGAATACGACATCTTCTTCAAACAAGCCGTCGATGGTTTGTCGAAGGGATCGGCGGTCAATTATTCGGGCGTCCCGGTCGGCCAGGTCACCAAGATTGAATTGTGGGACAAGGATCCGGGCTTCGTGCGGGTGCGGATTTCGGTCGACAAGGAAGTCGCGATCCGGGTCGGCACCACCGCAACAATGCAGGGCAGCTTTACCGGGGTTTCGAACATCCAGCTGGAAGGCGCGAGCAAGGATGCGCCGATCCTGGTCTGCACCGAGACCAACCGGCTCGCGGCGTGCCCCGAAGGTGTGCCGGTGATCCCGACCAAGCGCGGCGGCCTTGGCGAACTGCTCAACAGCGCACCATTGCTGCTTGAACGGCTGGCAGCGCTGACCGAGCGGCTGACCTTGCTGACCTCGGACAAGAACCAGCGCTCGATTGAAAATATCCTTGCGAACACCGACCGGCTGAGCAGCGGGCTGGCCGATGCCTCGCCGCAGATGCAGCGCACCTTGATCGAACTGCAGGCTACGCTGGCTGAGGCGCGTGTGGCGCTGGGCGGGTTCGAACAAGCGGCCAATTCGGCCAATACGATGCTGAATGAAGATGTCCGGCCGATGCTGGGGCAAGTCGACAAATCGCTCAAGACGATCGACCGCGCGGCTGACCAAGTGAACGGGCTGGTCGCCGACCTGCGCCCGGGGGCCAAGCGGCTCCACGATACGACCTTGCCCGAAGCCGAAGCCACGATCCGCGATCTGCGCGCGACCACCAAATCGCTGCGGACCATGACCGAGAAGCTCAACGACCAGGGCGCCAAGGGCCTGCTGGGCGGGCAGCAATTGCCCGATTACAAGCCTTAAGGAGGCATGAGTTAGACCATGCGCGTGCGTATTTCCAGCTTGGCCAAGCTCTTGGCCCCAGCTTTGCTTGTGGCATTGAGCGGCTGCCTCAGTCTGGGCGGCAAGGTTCCGCCATCACTGCTGACCCTGACTGCGGATAAGCAGGTTCCTGCTGGAACCACCGCCAGCGGCACTATTGCGGGCGCGATTCTGGTGATGGAGCCCGAGACCGATCAGCGCCTGGCCGTGCCGCGCGTCCCGGTGCAGGTCGATGATACCAAAGTGGCCTATCTGACCGGCACCGCCTGGGTTGAGCGGCCATCGCGGTTGTTCCGTTCGCTGCTGGCGGAGACGCTGCGGACCCGCACCGGCGCGCTGGTGATCGAAGATACCCAGGCCGCGCCCAGCGACGGCGTGCGCTTGTCAGGCAAGCTGCTTGATATGGGCTACGATGCCCGCACCGGTTCAGTCGTGGTGCGTTTCGATGCGATGCGGACCAGCACCACCGGCGCGATTGTGACCAAGCGGTTTGAAAGCATCGTGCCCGGCATCGCGCCAAAGGCTGAAGCGGTTGGCCCCGCGCTGAACCAAGCGGCCAACGATGTGGCGCATCAAGTGGCGGACTGGCTGGTCAGCTAAGCCCGCGCCAACTGCGCGAACTCCACCGCTGCGGTAAAGCTGGCCAAGCGCCGCGCATGGCGGGCTAGGGCTTCATCGTCCTGGCCCCATTGCTCGGCTTGCCAATCCTCTTCAAGCTCGGCCGCACGCCACAGTGCGCTGGGATCGGCGGTGCCCTCGAGCGCGGCGAGACCAATCACCAGCGAAGCCGGCAATGTGGTCAGCGCGGTCAATGCGGCGAGCGCCAAGTCATTCTGCGCGGCCAGCTCCTGTTCCAGCCGGGCGAGCGTTTCGGCCGGTTGCGGCTGGTGAACAACCCCGCTGGTGCGGACAAATGCTACCTCGAACCGGGCTTCTGCCGCGCTCAACAATGGCTCCCACAGTTCCAGCTGGCGGGCATGGAGCGGCTCGTCGGGCTCGGCGCGATAGCACAACGTGTCGGTCTCGGCGTAGCGCAGGAGCGTCGCCACGGTGTCCGCGCGGTGAGCCGCAATCACATCGATCGCCAGATCGGCCAGATCGCGAAAGGCAAAGCCTGCGGGATCAACCTCTGCCCCTTGCGCCGCCCATTCGGCAGCGAGCGCCGCGGCCAAAGCCCGGCTCGGAACCCGCAGCGCCCGCCCGCCCTGCGTCTTGACCGGACGGCCATCGAGCGCAACGCCGAAGTGCCCGTCCGCTTCGATCACTGCAGCCTCAGTCCAGAATCGCTTCATGGCCGGGGCGATTTCCACGCGCGCGCCAGATAGAGCGGCAGGAAAACGAATTCGATTACGCCGAACACCGCCAGGAAAACGCCCGCGGGGCGCGGGGCGGCGATCTTGCCAGCAACGATTGCCAACCCCACGCCCGCCATGACCGCGCTGAGCAGCCGGATCAGTCCGAGGACCAGGAACCGCGCTTTGGCTTGGTCATGATCGTTCATTGAGCAGCTCCTGCAAGTGGGCGGGGCTGGTCGCCACGGCTTCAGCCCCGGCGGCCAGCAATTCTTCGGTGGTGTGATAGCCCCAGTCGACCCCCAGACCGCAAACCCCGGCGGCCTTGGCCATCGCCATATCGAACGCGGTATCGCCGATCATCACGCAGGCAGAGCGCGCTGCACCAGTCTCCGCCAAGGCTGCGTCGACCATGGCGGGGTGCGGCTTGGACGGGTGGTGATCGGCGGTCTGCAATGTGGCGAACTGCGCGGTCAGGCCGTGCATTGCCAGACAATGCTCCAGCCCGCGCTGGCTTTTGCCGGTGGCGACGCCCAGCACCCAGCCATCGCCCGCCAGCGCCGTGATCAGTTCTGCCATTCCCTCATAGAGCGGCTCGACCAGCGTGCCCGCCTCGCGCGCGCTGCGGAACGCGCCGCGATAGGCGGCATCGACCGCCTGCCGGGTGGCTTCATCGGTTGCGGGGGCCAGCAAGCCGATGGCTTGCGGCAGGCTGAGCCCGACGATCCGGCGCACTTGATGGCGATCGGGCGGGGGCAGGGCGCAGGCGGCAAAGGCCTGCTCCATCGCGGTGACGATCCCGGCTTGCCCGTCCACCAGCGTGCCGTCGCAATCGAACAAGGCGAGCCGCGTGGTCAAGGGGCCAGATCGCGCATCAGCTGGGCAATGCCGAGCGAACCTTCACCCTCCAGCCCATCGGCCACCCGGCCGCGTTCCTCGGCGCTTTTGTTTTGGCTGAGCTTGAGCGTTTCGCGCCAACCTTGCACTTCGAGTTCAAACCCGACGATCCCGGCGAGCAGGCCGCGCAGCTTGGCTTCTGGCAGCTTGTCCATGGTCCAGGGCTGGCCTTGGGAAATCCGGGCCTCGTGCTTGTCCGACAATGCGGTGATCTGGCCGAGCAATCCGGCGTCATCCATTCGGCGGACCCGGCCTTCCATCTCCACCGCGACGTAATTCCAGGTTGGCACCTGCGCCGGGTCAGCATACCAGCGCGGGCTGACATAGCCATCGGGGCCATTGACCAGCGCCAGCACGGTCAAACCATCAAGATGCTTGGTCAGGGCATTGCCGCGCGCAAGGTGGAACTGGACCGCCCCGTCCTTGGTCCATAGCAGCGGGACATGCGCCACGCGTGGGCCATCCGGGGTCTGGGCGAAGACCATGCCGAAGCCGACTTCCTCAACCAGCGTCTCGATCAGCACCCGCCCAACCTCATCACGCGCGCCGTGGCGAAAGGCAGGACTGGGGTGCATCAGCGCTTCCTGGGTTTGGGCGCCGGGCGGCCGGGTGCGGGCTTGCGTTCGGCGGGTTTGCGGGTGGCGGGCCTGCGCTCGGCAGTCCTGCGGTCGGTCGTTTTACGATCGGCCGTTTTACGATCGGCCGTTTTACGATCAGGGTTTTTGCGGTCGGCCGGTTTGCGTTCACCGGGTTTGCGTTCAACCGGCGCCGCCCCGCGTGAGCGCCGTTCGCCGCGGCGTTCCTTGCGGTATTGCTTGGCGTGGGCCTTGGCCTGCGCCTTTTCCACTTCGCGGCCCGGCGGAGGCGGGGCCGAGGTCAGGCCTTCGCCCAGCGCGACTTCGAAGCCCAGATTTTCCATGCTGGTGGCAAAGTGATCGGGCAGCGGGGCGGTCACGTCGATGCTTTCGCCGCCGGGTGCGGGGATCAGCAGCCGCCGCGCATGCAGGTGCATCTTGCGGCTGATCAGGCCGGACAGAAATGCGTCCTTGCCGCCGTACTTGCCGTCACCGACAATTGGATGCCCGATTGCCGCCATGTGGACGCGCAGCTGATGGGTGCGCCCGGTCAGCGGTTGCAGCTCGACCCAGGCGGTTTCGCTGCCGGCCTGATCGATCACCCGGTAGCGGGTGCGGGCGCTTTGGCCCGCGCCCGATTCGT
>JANNYT010000177.1:0-24428 GCA_031410255.1 Novosphingobium sp.
ATCGATCATCGTCCCCGAATCGGTGGAGAACCCGCTCAAATACTATCACAACAACACCGCCAAAAGCCGCGCGCTGATCGCCAGCGCGGTGGCGGGTGGGGTGAAGCACTTCATCTTCAGCTCGACTGCCGCGACATATGGGATCCCCAGGGAATCGCCGGTCAGCGAAGACAGCCCGAAGCTCCCGATCAATCCCTATGGCATGTCCAAGCTGATGACCGAGACGATGCTGGCCGATGTCGCGGCAGCGCACCCGCTCAACTATTGCGCGCTGCGCTATTTCAACGTCGCCGGGGCCGATCCGCGCGCGCGCTCCGGCCAATCGACCGCCGGTGCAACGCATCTGATCAAGGTCGCGGTCGAGGCCGCGCTGGGCATGCGCAGCCAGGTCGAAGTGTTCGGCACCGACTATGCCACGCCCGATGGGACTGGGGTGCGCGACTATATCCACGTCAGCGATCTGGCAGCTGCGCATGTGCTGGCGCTGGAGGCATTGATCGCAGACCCGGCCGAATCGCTGACGATGAACGCTGGTTATGGCCGGGGCTTTTCGGTGCTCGAAGTGCTCGATGCGGTTGACCGGGTGACCAACCTGACGATCACCCGCAAGCTGAGTCCCCGCCGCGCGGGCGATCCCGATGCGCTGATTTCGGACAATCGCAAGATCAAGGTCAAGCTGCCGTGGGATCCGAAATACGCTGATCTTGATGTGATTGTCGGGCACGCCTTGCAGTGGGAGCGGCGGTTGGCTGAAATCCGCGACAAGTAAGGGAACCCGCGCAGAGGCCGCAGAGACGTCGCTTTTACGCCGCAGGCATGTTGAGACTTTTCAACGGTGCGGCGAACCCTAAAATCGCAGGGCAAAGCGGCGTTGCCGCCAACACAACTTCTATGCGCCTCCGCGTACTCTGCGATCTCTGCGCGAATCTTTAAAACGCCAACCGCGGCTGGCTCTCGCTTGACTTGACGCTGACTCACCCGTAACGGCCCACCTTCAATTTCAGCGGTCAATACCGCAGACGAGAGTAGCCATGAAGATTCGCAACAGCTTGAAGTCGCTTAAAGGTCGTCACCGCGATAACCGCGTGATTCGTCGCCGTGGGCGCACTTATGTGATCAACAAGACCAACGCCCGCTTCAAAGCGCGCCAGGGCTAAGCTCTGCTGCGGCGGGCCGGATAACCGGCTCAGCGCGATCCGTTACGGCCCGCCTCCTGCCCGGAGCGCGGGCCGGAACTGTTTTAGCGACAGGGAATTTGACGAATGAGCACAGCAATCCAAGCAGTCGTGTTCGATGTCGGCAAGGTGCTGGTGCAGTGGGAGCGCGATCTGCCGTTCCGCCGCCTGATCCCCGATCCCGGCGCGCGGGCGAAGTTTCTGGACGAGGTCATTCCGCTCGAATGGCACAGCCGGCACGATGCGGGAGAAAGCGCGGAAGCGCTGATTGCGCAGCGCAGCGCCCAGTTCCCCGAGCACGCGGGGCTGATTCGGGCCTGGCTGACCACTTTCAACGAAACCATCCCCGGCCCTGTCGCGGGCAGCACCGAAATTGTCGAGGCGCTCGATGCCAAAGGTGTGCCGCTCTATGCGATCACCAACTTCGGCGCCGATACCTGGGCCGGGTTCCGCCCGACCTATCCGCTGTTTGACCGTTTCCGTGACATCGTCGTCTCGGGTGACGAGCAGCTGGCCAAGCCGGACCCGGCGATTTACGCGCTGGCGCAAGCTCGCTTTGGGCGACCAGCTGCCGCGATGCTGTTCATCGATGACAGTCTGCCCAATGTGGAAAGCGCGCGGGCCTGCGGCTGGCAGGCGCACCATTTCAGCAATGCAGCCGGGCTGCGCGCCGAGCTGATGCAGCACGGCTTGCTCGACTAAGGCCAAAAAAGGAGGCCCCCGTTCTTGCGAACGGAGGCCTCAGGGGGGCTTTTGGAGTGCCTGGAGTTACGCGTCAGGCGGCAGCGTTACAGCGCTGGAGGTCGTCCGCGCTGAATTCACCCTTCGGGCCGGTGAATGAGGCAAGCGGGCCGAACGCCTTGACCACCTGCACGCAGGTGTTGATCGGGCGGGCACCGTCGATCGCGCCGTTGCAGGCTTCGCCCGCGCACTTCCACAACACGCCGTTGACAACCTTGTCCTTGGGCGCGGCGACCGCAGTGGCCAGCTTGGCGGAATAGCGGGTGACGCCAGCATGCGCCGGGGTGGTGGTGGCCGAAAAGCTCGCCAGGGTGCCGGCAAAGGCCAGACCAGCGGCCAGCAGGCTGCGCGAAAAGGTGCTTGAGATGGCAGTGTTCATGATCATAATCCCTCTTAGTTGTGCGCCGCGCAGGGATCGGAAGGGTCCTGGGAGGGGAGACTCGATTTGCGTTGCTAAATGCTACCTACCCTGATAGGTTTTCAGTTGCAACTAGAAACTGTGCATCGCAGCAAAGATTTTTTTGTCGGCGAAGAAGCAGGATTGAGTTAGGTTGCAAATGGGGATTGAGGACTGACCATGGGTAAACTGCGCGAACCGCTCAACGACATGCAGAATTGCGGGCTTCCCGCGGCGCTTGAAGTGATGGGTGAACGCTGGTCGTTCATGATTCTGCGCGCCGGATTCAACGGCTTGCACCACTTTGAGGAATTCCTCGGCACGCTCGGCATCGCCCGCAATATCCTGTCGAATCGCCTCGCCCGGCTGGTTGAACACGGCATCATGCGGCGCGAGGCGCTGCCCGAAGATCGCCGCAAGATCGAATACCGCCTGACCGCCAAGGGCTTGGACCTGCTCCCCGCGATGCTCGCGCTGCGCCAGTGGGGCGAAAAATACGGCGAAGGCATCCCCAGCAACCCAGTGCTTTGCGACGAACGCGACGGCCAGCCGATCGCCCTGATCGGCATCTACGCGCACGATGGCCGCCACCTCGGCCCGATGGACCTGCAATGGCGCGATGTTGCCGATGTGGGGAAGGCGGAGGTCGAGGACGGGCCGGATGAAGTGCGGCCGCAGTTGAGTGCGCTGCGTTAATTTGGGGAGTAGCGATCTCGCTCGTCATCGAGTGACTCGCGTTCGCGGCCCCAAATCCACCCAGTCACCGCGCCACTGAAAATGCCCAGAAAAATAAGTAGAAAACTCAAGTCGCCCACGCTTGCCCACAATAATGTGGCAGGCACGATCGCGCCGAAAATGCCGCCAGCAACGCTATAGATCTCGGGTCGCTCTTTGTGCATGCCTCGCAAGAGCCAAGTCAGCGGCAAACCAATTATGATCGCGCATGGCACGACAAAGCAAAGTGAAACAAGCGTTGGAAAGGCGGCCAGGTAGAAAATGCCGCCCAGTCCCTTCCGTAAGCCCGGCGGGTCCTCCAGAATCGACAAGGCCACCACTGTCGTAAACACCGTCGGAAGCCAAGCGCCGGCAAAGGTGCCAATGAGAATCGAGCGAAGCAGGGCTTTGACGAATTGAGGTATCTGCATGTTCAAGCCCGCGGCGCAACCCGCCGATAACTAAGCGCCTCGGCCACATGGATCCGCCCGATCCCCTCCATCCCCGCCATATCCGCAATCGTCCGCGCCACCCGCAGCATCCGGGTATAGCCCCGCGCTGACAGCCGCATCGCTTCGGCGGCTTGCAACAGCAGCTTGCGGCCGGGCTCGTCCGGGGTGGCGTGGAGTTCGAGCAGGTCGCCGTCGAGTTCGGCATTGCTGCGCTTCTTGGTTCCGACCAGCCGCGCAGTCTGGATCGCGCGTGCCGCTGCGACCCGCGCGGCAACCTCTGCGCTGCCCTCCGTGGGCGGGGGCAGGCCCAAGTCGGCAGCGCTGACCGGGTCAACCTCGACGTGGAGATCAATCCGGTCAAGCAGCGGGCCTGAGACCTTGCCTTGATAGTCCGCTGCACACTTTGGTGCGCGCGAACAAGCGAGCGCCGGGTCGCCCAGATGCCCGCAGCGGCACGGATTCATCGCCGCGACCAGCTGCACCCGCGCCGGAAAGGTCACATGGGCATTGGCCCGCGCGACATCGACCACGCCGGTCTCGAGCGGCTGGCGCAGCGAATCGAGCACTGCGCGCTGAAACTCGGGCAGTTCATCTAGGAACAGAACCCCCAGATGCGCGAGGCTGACCTCGCCCGGCCGCACCCGCAAGCCTCCGCCGGTAAGCGCCGCCATCGAGGCTGAGTGATGCGGGGTGCGGAACGGGCGGACCTGGCTGATCCGCCCATCGAGCAACGTGCCCGCGACCGACGCCACCATCGAACTTTCGAGCGCCTCGGCCGGAGTAAGCCGCGGCAAAATCCCCGGCAGGCAGCTCGCCAGCAGGCTCTTGCCCGCACCCGGCGGCCCGATCATCAGCAGGTTGTGGCCGCCGGCCGCCGCAATCTCCAGCGCGCGTTTGGCGCTTTCCTGGCCTTTGACTTGCTTGAGGTCTGGTCCGAAGCCGGGTTCCTCGGCCACGCCCGGCACCGGCTCGGGCAAGGCTTGCGTGCCTTTGAGGTGGTTGAGCAGGCTGACAAGATTGGGCGCGGCCAGCACCGGGATGCCGCTGGCCCAGCGCGCTTCGCTGCCTTGCGCCGCCGGGCAGATCAGCCCGCGATCCTGCGAACTGGCATGCAGCGCGGCGAGCAATACGCCCGGCGTCGCGATGATCCGCCCGTCGAGCGACAATTCGCCCACCGCCACGAAATCGCCCAGCTGTTCGGCATCGGTCACCCCCATCGCGGCCAGCAGCGCCAGCGCGATCGGCAAGTCGTAATGCGAGCCTTCCTTGGGCAAGTCGGCGGGCGACAGGTTGATCGTGATCCGTTTGGGCGGCAGCGACAGCCCCATTGCGGCCAAGGCGGAATGCACCCGCTCGCGGCTTTCGCCCACCGCCTTGTCGGGCAAGCCGACCAGATTGAACTTGGGCAGGCCCGGCGCAATCTGGCACTGCACCTCAACACTGCGCGCTTCCAGTCCAAGGTAAGCTACCGTCTGTACCAGCGCGACCAAGTAAAACCCCCAAGTAAAACAACCAATAGCCAAGTGATGAAGCAGTCTTGCAGCGCTGTCGAGGTATTCGTCATTTGGCCGGGCGATCGGGGGCGGCGCAAATGAAAGACCATCTTAACCTTTGAAGTTGGCAAGCCGGTAAGGGGCGCGGGCCGATTAGGGTGGCATGCGCCGTTTTACCGCCTTCGCCCTGTCCTTGCTCGCCTTCGTCGCCGCTCCCGCTGCGGCGCGCGAGACGGTGGTCTATGAGACGGTCGAGGTGACCGAGTACACCGAAGTGGTCGATGATGGCGGGGCCGACCGCTTCGTTGGCGCCGCCCCCGCCGAGGTTCCCCACGGCATCGCCAGCTTCGGCCCGTTCCGCGTGCTCGACGGGACCCGCGCGGCGCTGGTCGATGCGACTGACGAGCGCAGCCCGGCGCAGTTTGAGGCGATGCTGGCTGCGTATCCGGGCATTTCGCTGATCGAGATGATCGAATGCCCCGGCACCGAGGACGACCGCGCCAACCTTAAGCTGGGCCGGATGATCCACGCGCGCGGGATATCAACGCATGTCCCGGCGGGCGGCTCGGTCCGCTCGGGCGGGGTCGAGCTGTTCCTCGCCGGCAAAAGCCGCATCGCCGATCCGGGCGCCGAATTCGCGGTCCATTCGTGGGCCGACGAAGACGGGCGCGAGGCCAAGGACTACGCCGAGAGCGCGCCTGAAAACCGCGCCTACATCGCTTATTACGAAGAAATGGGCATGCCAGAACCGCAGGCACGCGCGTTTTACGCCATGACCAATTCGGTCCCCAACGCCGATGCCAAGTGGTTCGGCGCGGCAGAAATGGGCCACTGGGTCGCCCTCAATTGAGTGTGCAGCGCTTGACTCAGCTCGCCGCCTCCAGTAACGGCGCGCCTCTGTGATCGGGCTGCTCCACGGGGCTTCCCTCCATTCGAAGATTTCCGAGGTTTTTTGAAATGAAGCGCACCTTCCAGCCTAGCAACCTTGTTCGCGCACGCCGTCATGGCTTTCGCCTGCGTTCGTCGACCGTTGGTGGCCGCAAGGTTCTGGCCGCTCGCCGTTCGCGCGGCCGCACCAAGCTGAGCGCCTGAGCGACACTCCGCACCTGTCGGTCCTGACGAAACGGGCCGACTTTCTCGCCGCAAACCGGGGCCTGCGCGTGGCGCGTCCCGGTTTTGTGCTGTTGGTGCGCCCCACAGATAATCCAGCCACCGAATCTCCGGCCATGCGGTTCGGGATCACCGTCACCAAGAAGATCGGCAACGCCGTCGTCCGCAACCGGATGAAGCGGCGGTTCCGCGAATTGCTGCGCGCGGCTTTGCCGGTGCACGGCTTGCCCGCGCACGATCACGTCCTGATCGGCCGCGATGGCGGGGTCGAGCGCGACTTTGCGCAACTGCAGATCGAACTCGCCGCGGCCTTGGCCCGCGCCGCGCAAGGCCAGGGCGATCCACCGCGCAAACGGGCGGTCCGAAGCAAGTGAAGCGCCTCCTCATCCTGATCGCGCGCGGTTGGCAGCTTGGTCCCTCGCGGGTCTTGCCGCCGAGTTGCCGCTTTGCCCCCTCGTGCTCGCAATATGCGATCGAGGCGGTGGAAAAGCATGGCGCGATTAGGGGTGGCTGGCTGGCGGCGAAGCGTATAATGCGCTGCCATCCTTGGGGAGGCCACGGCTATGATCCGGTGCCGTGAACAGTGCAGCGCCTTGATAAGCGCCGCCTGCCCCCCATTTGACACAGATATTTGAAGCAGGGGCGCCTTCGTGGACAAGCAGAATATTCGCAATATGGTCCTCGCCGGGGTGCTGACCCTGTTGATCTTCGTCGGCTGGGACTGGTCGATGAAGTACTTCTATCCCAACGCCTCCAAGGCTCCGGTGCCCGCCGCCGGTGCGCCAGCCGCGCCGCAAGCCGCCGCAAGCGGCAAGCCGACCCGTGAAGGCGGTTTGACCACCCCGGCCGAACAAGCGCTCGAGCAAAAAGACCTCGCCACCGCGCTCAACCCTGCCAGCCGCGTGCCGATTGCTGCGCCCGGACTGTCAGGTTCGATCAACCTGCTGGGCGGCACGGTCGATGATCTGACGATCAACCGTCACACCGCGTCGAACGAAAAGAATTCCGGCCCGCAACGGATCTTCTCACCGGCCGGCACCCCGGCGCAGCAATTTGCGGAGTTCGGCTGGCAGAACCCCAGCGGCCAGCCCGATTCGGCGCTGCCCAGTGCGGTGACGCCATGGACCGCTCCGGCGGGCGCCAAGCTGACCCCGCAAAGCCCGGTCACGCTCACATGGGTCAATCCTGCCGGGCAGACCTTTGCGCTCACTTACGCGATCGACGCCGATTACATGCTGACAGTCACCCAGACCGCCAGCAACGCCGGGGCCGCGCCCTTGTCCGTACGGCCCTTTGCGCTGATCAACCGCACCAGCAAGACAGCCAGCATCGATACCTGGAATGTCCAATCAGGGCCGTTCGGCGCCTTTGATGAGAAGGTCGACTTCTCGAACAACTACAAGGACGTCACCGAGAAGCAGGGAATCGTAAACGCCGGCAAGCCCGACTGGATCGGTTTCACCGACATCTACTGGATGAGCGCGCTGATCCCCGACGCGACCAACCCCGGCAGCGGCTTCCGCGCGTTGGGCGGCGATCTGTTTACTGCCACCTTGGCCTATCCCGATCAGGCGATTCCGCCCGGGCAGCAGCTGGCCCACACCACCAAGCTGTTCGCCGGGGCCAAGGAATCGACCGTGCTTGACCGGTACGAGGCCACGGGCATTCCCAAGTTTGGTCTCGCGATTGACTGGGGCTGGTTCCGCTGGTTCGAAAAGCCGATCTTCTGGCTGCTCAAATTCCTGTTCGGACTGACACATAACTTCGGCGTAGCGATCATTCTGCTGACGTTGATCGTGCGCGGGCTGATGTTCCCGGTCGCCCAGCGGCAGTTCACCAGCATGGCCGCGATGAAGGCGATCCAGCCCAAGATGAAGGCGATCCAGGAACGCTACAAGGACGACAAGGCCAAGCAGCAGGAAGAGATCATGGGTCTCTACAAGAAGGAAGGCGTCAATCCGCTCGCGGGCTGCCTGCCGATCTTCCTGCAGATCCCGGTGTTCTTTGCGCTGTACAAGGTGCTGATCCTGTCGGTCGAAATGCGCCACCAGCCGTTCGCGTTGTGGATCAAGGATCTGTCCGCGCCCGATCCCGCGCATCTGCTCAACCTGTTTGGCATGCTGCCGTTTGAAGTGCCGGGCTTCCTGGGGATCGGCGTGCTGGCGCTGTTGCTGGGGGTTTCGATGTACTTCCAGTTCAAGCTGAACCCGGCGCAGATGGACCCCGCGCAGCAGCAAGTGTTCGCGATCATGCCGTGGATGATGATGTTCATCATGGCACCGTTCGCGGCCGGGCTGCTGATCTACTGGATCACCTCCAACTTCCTGACGATCGGCCAGCAGGCCTATCTCTATTCGCGGCATCCGCAGTTGAAGGCGCAAGCCGACAAAAGCGCGGACGATGCCAAGCGGGCCAAAACCCGTGGCGGCTGAGCTTGGCGATAGCGGCTTGGGGCCCGAGCTGAGCCAGGATCTGGTCCAGGAGCTCGACCCAAAACTGGTCGAGGCCGCGCGGCGGATGTTTGCCGGGCCGATTGCGTTCCTGAAATCGGCGCCGTCGCTGCAGTTTCTGCCCGACGCAACCGTGCCCGAGGTGGCCTTTGCCGGACGCTCGAACGTCGGTAAAAGCTCGCTGCTCAATGCGCTGACCGGGCGTAAATCGATTGCCCGCGCCTCGGTCACCCCGGGCCGGACGCAAGAGCTCAACTTCTTCGAAGTGGGTGAGCCGAGCGTGCTGCGGCTGGTCGACATGCCGGGCTATGGCTATGCCAAGGCCCCCAAGCACGTAGTCGCAGCGTGGCAGCGGGTGGTCCGTGATTATCTGCGCGGGCGGGTAGTGCTGAAACGCACCCTGGTGCTGATCGACGCGCGTCACGGGCCCAAGGAAGTCGACCGCGAGATGATGGCGATGCTGGATGAAGCCGCGGTCGGTTACCGGCTGGTCATCACCAAGGCCGACAAGATCAAGGCCAGCGAGCTCGAGGCCGCCTTGGTCGCCACCCAGACCGAAGCGCGCAAGCATTCGGCTGCCTTCCCGGTGGTCCACGTCACCTCCGCCGAAAAGGGCCTTGGCATTGCCGAACTGCGCGCCGCAGTGCTGTCTGACGCTTCAACCTGAGGACTGCCCGATGACCGCCACTGCTGCCACCGGAACTGCCCGGCTGGGATCGTTCACCGTCAAGCGGATGGGTTACGGCGCGATGCAGCTGGCCGGGCCCGGCGTGTTTGGCCCACCGCGCGACGCCGACACCGCCCGCGCAGTGCTGCGTGAGGCGATTGCGCAAGGCGTCAACCACATCGACACCAGCGACTATTACGGGCCCAACGTGGTCAATGAACTGATCAAGGACGCGCTGGCTCCCTACCCTGACGATCTGGTGCTGGTGACCAAGATCGGCGCGCGACGCGATGATACCGGGCAATGGCTGCCAGCCTTCAGTCGCGCCGAGATGATCGCCGCCGTGCACGACAACCTGCAGCGGCTGGGGCTTGAGCAGCTCGACGTGGTCAACCTGCGGCTGATGTTCTCAGCGCATGGTCCGGCCGAAGGTTCGCTGGAAGAGCCGCTGAGCATATTGGCCGAACTGCAGCAGCAAGGCCTGATCCGGCACCTGGGCGTCAGCAACGTGACCCAGGCGCAAGTGGCGCAAGCGCGCTCCATTGCCGAGATCGTCTGCGTGCAGAACGCCTACAACATCGCGCAGCGCGCCGACGATGCCCTGATCGACGAGCTGGGCGCCGCCGGCATTGCCTATGTCCCGTTCTTCCCGCTGGGCGGTTTCAGCCCGCTGCAAAGCGCAACGCTGAATGCAGTCGCAGAAGAAGCCGCCGCAACTCCGATGCAGGTGGCGCTCGCCTGGCTGCTGCGCCGCTCACCGAACATTCTGCTGATCCCGGGCACCAGCTCACTGGGCCACCTCCAGCAAAATCTCGTCGCCGCCGATCTGGCGCTCAGCGCCGGTGCAATCGAGCGGCTCGACGCAATCGGCGCCCCTACTGGCTAGGGCTTAACCAAGGTCAGCACGGTGCGGTTGCGCGGCAACCATTCGTCCTTGCCGTCGTCCAGCGGATTGACCTCTTTCAGCGTCACCATGCTGTCACCTTCGCGGGTGGTGGTCTCGCGCACTTGCGCCATGGAATTGCCATCGATGCGCTGCTCGGCCTCGATAAGCACCCAGTGAGTCGAATCGCGCGCCGGTTGCGGCTGGCTGAGCTGCGCGGTGCCGCGCTCAAATGACCGGCCCTTCCGCGCGGCGGCATAGGACACGCTGCGTGCCGCCGGATCGATCTGCACCAGCGTGGTAATCCACACGGTTCCGGTTTTAGGGCCATCGTCGAACGCGGCGGTGCGGATGATCGTCACCCCATCGGCTTGCGCGGTGATCGTGACTTTGACCGGCAGCCCTTCCCACTGGTTGGACTGATAATCGCGGTATTGCAGCTCGCCCTGCCACTGGCCGGCCGTTGCCGCCAGCAGCGCGACAGGTTCAAAGCTGGTCTGCGCCACCAGGCTGGCGGCGGAGGTCAGGCAGGCAGCAGTCAAGCAAAGCGGCAGCGCGCGCATAAACGGTTCCTTGTCAGCGATGCTGGATCATTCCAGCCCGCAGCTTACGTTTAACGCATTTTTGCGAGGAGACTGGCTAGTAATTTAACGCCGGGACCTCCGCCCCGCTTAGCCGCGCGCCCATGATCCGCGCGAGGGTCGGGGCGATCGCCCGTTGGTCGATCTCGCCCAGGACGTGCGCCTTGGGAATGCCCGGCCCCATCAGCATGAAGGTCGCGCGCATTTCGGGCATGGCCGGGAACCAGCCGTGGGTGCCCTTGTAGTGTGCTGCAGCCGTGACCCCGCCAGCCCGGTCGGCAAAGTTGCCGGCGCTGGTGCCGGGCACGAAATTGAGGAACCAGGCGGCCTGCGGGTTGCCACCCATCGGCTTGATCGTGTCTGCCGTGATCACGCTGGCGATCCCGTTCGTGGGGTCGGCGGCCAGTTTGGCGATGAGGCCGTTCACCAGTGCCTTGGTCGCGCTGTCATTGGGATCGGCCAACACCACCGCCGCGCTGCCGCCTGATGGCCACGGCATGGCCTTCCAACTGGCTACCTTGCCATCGGCGCCCAGCGTGATCAGGCCGGCGTCGATGAAGGCGCGAAACAGGTTGGTCTCATGCGCCACCGGAGCAAAGCCGTGATCGCTGACCACCGCAATCACTGCATCTGGGTGCACCACGCGTTCCGCTGCAATCAACTTACCGACAATCGTGTCGATCCGTTCGAGCACCGCCTGCGCTGGTGCGCTGCCGGGACCATCGGCGTGCTGCTGGTGATCGAGCCCGGTCAGGTAGACCGTGGCAAAGCCGGGCCGGTGCCGCTTGATCAGCGCCACCGCAAAGCGGCCGCGGTTTTCATCCCCCTCGATGCTCTCGTCGATCCCGGCCGCGTAAGGCTCGCCGGTTACGCCTTCAAGCTCGGCGACCAGCCCCGGCGTCGCTAATGCGGTCAGCATCTTGGCGTCGTCAGCGTGGCCGCTGCGCCAGATCTGCGGGAGGTTCCAGGTAACCCCCGCCGCGCCAACGCTGACCGGCCAGTGGACATTGCCCACGCTGAACCCGACGGCAGCGGCGGCCTGCCACAGGGTCGGCACCTTGATGTCACTGGCGAACCAGTACCAGCCGCCGAAATTGACCTGCATCGGATCAAACGTAGTGTTGCTGTAAATCCCGTGCCGCGCCGGGCTCGCCCCAGTGATTAGGGTGGTGTGGCTGGGATAAGTTACCGTCGGCAGCACCCCGCGCACCCCGGTGGCATAGCTGCCCTGCACCAGAAACTGCCGCAAATTCGGCACCTTGAGCCCGCGCGCCGGTGCCTCGATCACGTCAGCAGGACGCAGCCCATCGATCGAGATCAGCAGCACCGGGCGCGCCCCCGGACCCGCCCCCGGACTCGCCAATGCCGGTATGGCAAAGGCGAGCACGAGCAGCGCGGCGAACAGGCTCAGCAGCCGATTCAGCATGATCACAGCCCCAGCTTGACCGTGAGGAACACCTGGCGCGGAGACCCGGCGAGCAACGTCTGGTTGTCCCCGCTGTTGCCAAAGCCATTCGAGCCGATGGTCGCGACGTAAGACAGGTCGAACAGATTGGTGACGTTCAATTGTACCTCCACTTTGCGCCCCGGGGACAGTTCGAACCGGTAGCCCAGCGCCGCATCGACAATCGTGCGGCCGTCCACCCATTGGTCGTTGGTATAGGTGAAGTAGCGCTTCGACATATAGCCCGCTGCGATCCGGCCGAACAACCGGCCATCGTCATAGGCAATTTCACCATGCAGCAGATGTTTGGGCGAATCGACTACCGACTTGCCGTCTGTCAGGATCGTGGTGGTAATCCCACCGGCCGTAATCACAACGTTGTCGCTATAGGTGTTGTCGTTGTAGCTGTACGAACCGAACAACGTCCAGGCGCCCAGCCGGTATTCGCCAGTCAGTTCTATCCCTTGCGCGGTGACTGAACCCACGTTCTGCAAGGCGTTGGCCGAGCCCACGATGCCGACCGAAGTGGGGATCGTCAGCAACCGGTTGCTGAAGTTCACCCGGTATCCCGCCAGCACGCCGTGGAAGCCCCCTGAACCAAACCGCACTCCCAGCTCGAAGGTATCCGACTGTTCAGGCTTGAGCACCGGCTTGATCGCATTGAAGCCCGCCTGCGTCGATGAAAACGGTCCCGCTGTAGTGGACGAGACATAAGCGCGCGTCACCTGGCTGAACCCGGCAAAAGCCTCGAGCCCGGTGCCCAGATCGACAGACAGCCCGGCATGCGGCTGGAACCAGTCGGTGGTGCTGAGGTCGCCCACCGTGCGCCCGCCAAGGACGACCGCGCTCGCGTGGTTATCGACCTTGAAGCCCTTCCAGCCCAGATTGATGCTGGCCGGGCCAATGTCGAACTCATCCTGCACATAGTATTGCAGGGTCTTGGTGTTGAACTGGATTTCCCACTGCGTGAAGAACGGGCTGGTCTGGAACTGCAAGTGATCGCGGCCCGGATCGGTTCGGCTGGCGTATGCGTAAAACCGCCGCGCCTGATCGAAATCGTTGTTTTCGGTCCACCCGCCAACGATCAGGTGGTGCGTCCCGATGTCGGCTTCGATACTGCCGAACAGGCCGTAACGATCGATGTTGTATTCGGTGGTTCGGATCGCCAGCGGCACCCCGGTCGGGCTGTTGACATAGGGCGTACCCCAGGTCCCCTGGCCTTCGTTGTGGTGGTAATAGGCCTTGAGGTGGAGTGTCGCGACAGCGCCCAGCGGCGCGGTCAGGCCAACTGCGCCCAAGGTATCGCGGCGCAGGCCCGATGCGTCGTAATAGGCATCGTCAAGCGTGCCGACCGGGGCCGGATAGACTGTACCTGCAGCCGGATTGAGCGGGGTGGTTCCGCTATCGCCGCGGTTGGCGCCGATATCGGCGACCCGCACCGCCAAGGCATATTGCGATGGTCCGAAGTTGTCCCAATTGTAGCCCAGCCGCTGGATCATGCCGAGCGACAGGTCCTGATAGTCCTGCTCGGCCCGGTCGGAATAGCTGATATAACCATCGAGCGTGACTCCGCCCAGCGGCACTACCGCCTTGGCATTGACGATCAACTGGCGCTGCTGGCCTTCGCCCTTCCACTTGTCGGCAGTCTGATACTGCACCGAAGCGAAGGCGCGCGGGCCATCGGCGCTGCCGATCCCCAGCCGGGCAAACCCGCGCAGCGTGTTCGACGAGCCATAAGTGGCGTTGGCATCGAGGCCGAGCACGTTTTTGGGATCGACCGTGAAGAATTCCAGCGTCCCGCCAAGGTTGTTGGTCGATTGCGTGGTGATCGCCCCCGAACCCTGCGAAACCACCGTGCGGCCGATATTGTCGGACCCGACCGCGCGGCTGATATGCAGCCCGTTGTTGTTGCCATAAGTCATATCGCCCAGCGGGATCCCGTCGAGCGTGAAGCCCAGCTGGTTCTGGTTGAACCCGCGAATGGTGACGCGGGTCGACCATTCGTAAGTGCCGAACGGATCGGCCGACTGGATGTTGACGCTCGGCAGTTTTTCGATCGCACGGATCGGGCTGCTGCCCGGCGCGAGCAGGCCGATCTCACGCGGGCCGATTTCCTGCACCTGCCGGGTCTGACCCTGGCCCAGCACCACGATCTCGTCCCCCTCGGCTGCGTCGCCGGTTTCGGTGGTATCTGCTGCGGCGCTAGCTTCGGCTGCGGTGGAATTGGCATGAGCCGCTGCCGGAATGAACGCGGCAGTAGCGAGCAGATAGAATGCAATACGGCGCATGAAGGCCCCCTGGGTCTGTCTGGATTGACGACCCGCGAGCGTTAGGCAGGCTCTGTTACAGCGCCATGTAGGTTTGATGAAAGTGCGAAGTCGCTTTGATGCACCCCGCACGACAGCAATAAGACAGGCGCGGGCTTGCCGCTAGGGCAGCCGTGCTAACGCGCGAACAACTGTCCCAGTTCGGCAAAGGCCTTCATCTCGATCGCGTTGCCCGATGGGTCGCGGAAGAACATCGTCGCCTGCTCACCCGGCTCGCCTTTGAAGCGGATATAAGGCTCGATCTCGAACCTGGTGCCCGCTGCGGTCAACCGGTCAGCGAGTGCTTGCCATTCGGCCAGTTCGAGCACGATCCCGAAATGCGGCACCGGCACCCCGTGGCCATCGACTGGGTTGGTGCCTGCATCGCTGGCGGGGCGATCGCCGACGCAATGCGTCACGATCTGGTGGCCGTAGAAATTGAAGTCGATCCATTGGTCACTGCTGCGGCCCTCGGGGCAGCCCATCGTCCCGCCCCAGAAGGCGCGGGCCTCGGCCAGATCGCGGACGGGAAAGGCGAGGTGGAAGGGGCGCAGGGTCACGGTTAGGGTCCTTGTTCAGACTCGACAGGTTCTGACTGAATGACTAGCGGGCTAACCCATGAAGCTGATCATCGGCAACAAGAACTATTCAAGCTGGTCGCTGCGCGGCTGGCTGGCGTGCAAGCAAGCGGGCCTCGCGTTCGAGGAAATTCAAGTCCCGCTGTATGGCGATGACTGGCAGGCGATCAAAAAGCAGAACGACGACATTGCCCCGTCATCGGGCAAGGTCCCGGTGCTGTGGGATGGTGATGCGGTGGTCTGGGACAGTCTGGCGATCATCGAATACCTGGCCGACAAGGTCGGGCGCGAACGGTTCTGGCCCAAGGAAGATGATGCCCGCGCGATGGCGCGGTCGATGGTCGCCGAAATGCACTCGTCATTCCTCGCGCTGCGCACCCAGTGCCCGATGAATGTCCGCACGCGTGTTGCCGGGGCCAAAATCGACGAGCTGGCCAAGGCCGACATCGTCCGCATCCTGACGCTGTGGGCCGAAGCGCGCGCGCGGTTCGGGCGCGGCGGGCCGTACCTGTTTGGCACCTTCAGCGCCGCCGATATCTTCTATGCCCCGGTGGTCAGCCGGTTCATCTCTTACGGCATCGGCGTACCGGGCTTCGCACTCGCCTATATGGAAGCAGTGTGGGAACACGAATGGCTGCAAGCCTGGGTCGCGGCGGCCGAAGCTGAAGACTTGGTGATCGAGCAGTTCGAGACTGAGCCTGCGAAGAAGTAGCGCAAGCTAGCCGGCGATGAACCACACCGCCACGCCGACCATCACCACTGCCATCGCCCGCCGCATGCCCCGGGTGCGGTCCGCGTTGTTCAGCCAAGCATGCGCCCGCGCCGCGCTCAGCACGATCGCCAGATGCACCGCCGTGGCAATCACCACGCTGACCAGCCCCAGTGCGAAAGCCTGCCGCAAGGCCAGCGCACCGCCCGACAGGAACGGCGGCACCACCACCAGAAAAAACACGAAGGCCTTGGGGTTGAGCAGGTTGAGCAAGAGCCCGGCGACGAACCCGTTGCGCTGGTCATTGGGGGCCGCGCGGGTGGATTGGTCGGTCCAGGTGCGCCACGCCAGCACCAGCATCAGCACTGCCCCGGCGCGGCGCAGCCATACCTGCATCTCTGGGTGCGTGTGAACCAGTTCAGCCAGCCCCGCCGCCGCGAGCATGGCATTTAGCATCAGGCCAATCGCGATCCCGGCGGTGGCGGTGAGGCCTGCGCCGCGCCCTTTGGTGGCCGCCAGTCCGGCCAGCCACGCCATATTCACCCCCGGCGTCGCCTCAAGGATGGCCACCGCTGCGACAAACCCCAGCCAGTCAATGTGAGCCTCGGGCAGGATCAAAACGCGCTGCCGTCCTTGCGCCGCTGCTGACCGACGGCTGTTGACAGGTGCATGTCGATGTCGGGATAGTAGCAGTCGGTCGTTTGCGGCCGCCCGATCGCCACGAAAGTGCACGGAGCGTCTGACCGGTTCTGCAATACGTGGCCGTTGCCATCATTCTTGGGAAAGGCCGCGACATCGCCTTGGCGCATGATGTGCTCGCCATGGTCATCGACCAGCACCGCCTCGCCCGCCAGCATCACCACCAGCTCGTCCTCACCCTCGTGCCAGTGGCGCTGGCTGGACCAGGCACCGGGCTGCAACACCACATGGCTCGCGCCAAAATCGCTGAGCCCCGCAGCGGGCGCCAGACGCCGGTACCAGCGCTGCTGGATCACATCGGCATAGACCGCCGGATAGCCGGTGGCGTTCGTTTGCGGGATCGCCGCGAGATCGAGTTTGGGCATGCTGGGCACCTGTCGCTTGTCAGCGCGCACCGTAACCCATATGCCAAGGCCAAGCCATGACAGTCCTTGCCCTCGCCGAAGCCCTGATTGCATGCCCCAGCGTCACTCCTGCCGCCGGGCTGGTGTTCGATTGTCTGCAAGGGCAGCTGGAGCCACTGGGCTTTGCGGTGCACCGCTTCCACGCGGGCGAAGCGCCCGACGGCCCGGTCGAGAACCTGTTTGCGATCCGCCACGGCCCGCCGGGCAGCCGCCACTTTGCCTTTGCTGGGCACGCCGATGTCGTTCCTCCGGGCGAAGGCTGGGCCAGTGCGCCGTTTGCGCCCGAAGTGCGGGGCGACCTGCTCTATGGGCGCGGCGCGGCCGACATGAAGGGCGCGATCGCCGCGATGATCGCCGCCGCCGCGCAAGTGCCGCAGGACGCGGGCACGATCAGCTTCGTGATCACCGGCGATGAAGAAGGCCCGGCGACTTACGGCACGCAGGAATTGATCAAGCACATGCGCAGCGTGGACGCCGTGCCCGACCTGATCCTGGTGGGCGAGCCCACTTCAGTGAACCGGCTGGGCGACATGATGAAGATCGGCCGGCGCGGATCGACCAACATATGGATCGAAGTCGCCGGCAAGGAAGGTCACGTCGCCTACCCGCATCTGGCCGACAACCCGATCCCGCGCCTGATCGCGCTGCTGGCCGAGCTTGACAGTCTGGTGCTCGATACGGGGACCGACTGGTTTCAGGCCTCCAACCTCGAAGTTACAGAGCTGACCGTCGGCAACCCCGCCACCAACGTGATCCCGCCGCGCGCGTCAGCCCGGATCTCGATCCGGTTCAACGATCTTCACACTGGTGCAGCGCTGGGTGACAAGGTCCGCGCGATTGCCGAGCATCACGGCGGCACGATCCGGCAAGTGGTCTATGGCGAGGCGTTCCTGACCCCGCCCGGCGCATTCTCGCAGCTGGTCAGCCAGGCGGTCGAGGCTGAGACCGGGCTCGTGCCTGAGGCCAGCACCACCGGCGGCACCTCCGACGCGCGGTTCCTCAAGGACCTATGCCCGGTGATCGAGTTCGGCGTGGGCAACGCCACGATGCACAAACGCGATGAAGCGGTGGCGGTGGCTGATCTGGAAGCCCTGGTGGGGATCTACGCGCGCGTGGCGAAGGCTGCACTGGCGGGCTGATTGCCCTGCTTGGCGCAGCCTGTTAGGCTGCCCGGCAACAAAATTACCCTGGGGAGCATCACGGCATGACTGAGCAGCGTTCGATCTTGGGCAAGGCGCTGCATCTGCTCAGCACGCACCTCACCGCCTGCATCATGAGCGGAATGCTGCTCGGCATCATGGTCGGATACCTGGTCAATCAGGACCTGCTGTCAGGCGTGATGACCACCGAACACTGGGCGCGCAGCTTCCAGGTGCTCTCAACGGTGTTCCTCAACCTGATCAAGATGGTGGTCGCTCCGCTGGTGCTGGCGACCATCGTTTCAGGGCTAGCGCATATGAACGACAGCGCGGCAGTGGGCCGGATCGGGTTCCGCGCGATCATGTGGTTCATCGTCGCGAGCTTCATCTCGATCAGCCTCGGTCTGCTGATGGTCAACCTGTTCCAGCCGGGCGTCGGGGTCGATCTGACTGCTTCCGCGGCATCGGTCGGTGAGGTCAAGAAGCTCGATATGTTCGAATTCATCGAACACGTTTTTCCCAAGAACATCATTCAGGCGATGGCAGACAACAACGTCCTGCAAATCCTGGTCTTTTCGCTGTTCGCCGGGATCGGGATCACCGCGATCGGTGAAAAGGGCAAGCCACTGGTGCGCGGCGCCGAAGCCCTGGCTGAGCTGATGCTGCAAGTCACCGGGTATGTCATGCGGTTCGCGCCCTTTGCGGTGTTCGGCGCGCTCGCCAATGTGGTTGCCAAGAACGGCCTCGGCATTCTGGGCACTTACGCCAAGCTGCTCGGTGAGTTCTATTTCAGCCTGCTGTTGCTGTGGACGCTGCTGATTGCAATCGGCTGGATCTTCTTGCGCGGGCGGGTGTTCACATTGGTCCGCTATGTCCGCCAGCCGGTGCTGATCGCCTTCTCGACCGCCAGCAGCGAAGCGGCCATGCCCAAGCTGTTCGAGCAGCTCGACCGGTTCGGCATCCCGCGCCGCATCTCGGGCCTGATGCTGCCCTTGGGCTACAGCTTCAACCTCGACGGGTCGATGATGTACGCCAGTTTCGCGACGATCTTTATCGCCCAGGCTTATGGTCACGTCCTGCCGATCAGCACGCAGATATTGATCTTGCTAACCTTGATGATCAGCTCAAAGGGCATTGCTGCGGTGCCGCGCGCCAGCCTGGTGGTGATCGCCGCGACACTGGCGATGTTCGACCTGCCGGTCGAAGGCATCGCGCTGGTGCTGGCAATCGACCAGTTCCTCGACATGGGCCGCACCGCCACCAATGTGCTGGGCAATGCGGTCGCCACCTCGGTGATCACCAAGTGGGAAGGCATGCTCCAGCCGCCGCTCGATCCTGACGCGGAACTTCAAGCGCCGGGTGAGACGCCGGAGCACGGCAAGCGCGGGCTGCATCTGGATCCGGCGCAATAGATTTGCGCTCGCAAAGGCGCAAAGGCGCGAAGGTGTAGCGCTGGCGGCGAAGCCCAGCTGAATGCGGCCTGTCACATTTGGACTGTGCCTGCGGCGCGGGAACCCACTTTGCGCCTTTGCGCCTTTGCGAGCGTCTCTTTTATTTCTTAGGCGCAGGCGTCTTCGGCTTGAACGCGCACAAATCTGCCACCCCGCAGCGCCAGCACTCCGGCGTGCGGGCCTTGCAGACATAACGTCCGTGCAGGATCAGCCAGTGATGCGCGCCGATCCGGAACGGCTGGGGCACTTTCTTCTCAAGCTGCAGCTCAACCGCCAGCGGGGTCTTGCCTTTGGCCAGCCCGGTGCGGTTGCCGACCCGGAAGATGTGCGTGTCGACCGCAAAAGTCTCAGCTCCGAAGGCGCAGTTCATGACCACGTTGGCAGTCTTGCGCCCCACCCCGGGCAGCGTGGTCAGCACATCACGGTCAGCCGGAACCGCGCCGCCATGATCACGCACCAGCAGCTCGGACAGCGCGATTACGTTCCTGGCCTTGGTGTTGAACAGGCCGATGGTTTTGATTTGCGCCTTCAGCCCATCCTCACCCAGATCGACCATCTGCTGCGGCGTCTTGACCGTTTTGAACATCGCCTTGGTCGCTTTGTTCACGCCCACATCGGTCGACTGCGCCGACAGCACCACCGCGACCAGCAACTGGTAGGTATTGCCAAACTCAAGCTCGGTTTCGGGCGATGGATTGTCTTCGGCGAGACGGCGGAAGAATTCGAACGTCTGCGCCTTGTTCAAAGGCCCAGCACCTGCGCCATGGTGTAACGCTCCGCTGGCTTACCCACGAGCCACTGGCCTGCGCGCACTGCGCCGTTGGCGAAAATGCTGCGGTCCTCGGCGAAGTGCGACAAGCTGATCCGCTCGCTTTGGCCCAGGAACAGTACTGTGTGATCGCCTGCCACGCTGCCGCCGCGCATGCTCGCAAAGCCGATGTCGCCAGCCTTGCGCGCGCCGGTAATCCCGTCGCGGCCGCGCGCTGAATTGCCCGCAAGGTCGATCCCGCGGCCCTTGGCAGCCGCCGCCCCCAGCAGCAGCGCGGTGCCCGATGGAGCGTCGACTTTCATCCGGTGGTGCGTCTCGGCAATCTCGATATCCCAGTCCTCGCCGAGCCGGCTGGCCGCCTCGCGCACCAGATGCGCCAGCAGCGTGACGCCGAGCGAGGTATTGCCGGTTTGCAGCACTGCGATCCGATCGGCCGCCGCGTCGCACAGCCAGTGATGGCGCTCCTCCAGCCCGGTAGTGCCGACCACGATCGGCACGCCTGCAGCAATCGCCGCGTCGAGATTGGCTTCAAGCGCGGCGGGCACCGAAAAGTCAATCAGCACGTCGCTGACCCCGGCCAGCGCGGCCAGATCGCCGCCTTGGTCTACCCCGCCAGCGTGTACCTCACCCCCCGCCGCGATTGCCTGGACCAACGCCGCGCCCATGCGCCCCGCGCTGCCGATGATGCCGATTCTTGCCATTGCCGTCCCCGTGTGAGGCGTGCTTCATGCGCGACATGAGCAATATTCGCAACATCGTGATCCTGACCGGCGCGGGGATTTCAGCCGAAAGCGGGATCGACACCTTTCGCGCTGGCGCCAATGGCGGACCCAGCCTGTGGGAGCAGCACCGGGTCGAAGACGTCGCCACCCCCGCAGGCTTCGCGCGCGATCCCGACATGGTGTTGCGGTTCTACGACATGCGCCGTGCCGCGATCCAGACCAAGCAGCCCAACCCGGCGCACGAGGCGCTGGCGCGGCTGGATGCTGAGTGGCCGGGCGAGCTGCTGATCGTCACCCAAAACGTGGATGATCTGCACGAACGCGCCGGAGCGCGCCGCATGCTCCACATGCACGGCGAACATCTAACCGCATGGTGCACCAGCTGCGACATCCGCTCCCGCTGGACTACGCCGTTAATAGGGCGCCCGCCCTGCCCGATCTGTCAGGCGCGCACTTTGCGGCCCGACGTGGTCTGGTTCGGCGAGATGCCCTACCGGATGGACGAGATCTACGCGGCGGTGGCTCGCGCCGATCTGTTTGTCTCAATCGGCACCTCGGGCGCGGTCTATCCGGCGGCTGGGCTGGTGCAGAATGCGGTGGAACTGGGCGCACAGACGCTTGAGCTCAATCTTGAGACCAGCCAGGGTTCGGCAATGTTCCATGAAACCCGGCTCGGCCCGGCAAGCGAACTGGTCCCAGCCTGGGTCGCGGAGATGCTGAGCTAATGACGACCCATCACGGCAGCTGCCACTGCGGCGCGATCAACTTGACACTGGCCGAAGACCCCACGGTGATGGCGGTGTGCAATTGTTCAATCTGCCGCCGGATCGGCGCGCTGTGGTATCACTGCCTGCCTGCGGTAGTGACTGTGACCGGCGAAGCAACCGGCTATGTCCAAGGCGATTGCATGCTGACCACCTGGCATTGCGGCACTTGCGGCTGCACCACCCATTGGACGCCGATTGATCCCGACTATCAGCGCATGGCAGTCAACTTGCGGATGTTCGATCCGGCGCTGCAAACCGGTCTGCCGCTGAAGGAAATCGACGGTGCCAGTTATTAGGGCCAGTTATTAGTTAGCTGCACCCCCGGCATTCGGGGTCCTTGGCGATCCGCAGCGTCCGCAGGCTCGGCACCAGTCCTTCGAACAAGTGCAATTTCCCCCATTGCGGATCACCCAGCGTGGCCGTGCCGATCAGCAGAACCCGGATCGCCTGCATCGCCGCAAAGGCGCCGATCATCCCGGCCATCGCGCCCAGTACGCCGTCGGCAGCGCAAGTATCGCAGTCATCGGCATCGAACGCGTCGCCGACGAAGCAGCGGTAGCAGGACTGCCCCTCCAGATGCCCGGCAAAGTTCGCCACCTGCCCCTGAAACCGGCCGATCGCGGCGCTGGTCAGCGGGATCCCCAGCTTCACGCAGGCATCTGACACAGCCAGGCGAGTCGCGAAGTTGTCACACCCATCAAGCACAAGGTCAGCACCTTCAAGGTACCGTGCTGCACTGTCCCCCCCCACCGTCCCGGTGTGGACACGGACCTTGAGGGCCCCATCAAAGCGCGCCACCCATTCCGCCGCCAGCTCGGCCTTGGGGCTGCCCAGATCGGACTCGCGGTAAATCGTCTGGCGCTGGAGGTTTGACAGATCGGCCACATCGCGGTCGATCAGGGTCAGCCTGCCGACCCCAGCCGCCGCCAGATACTGCAGCGCGGGTGAACCGATCCCGCCCAGCCCTACAATCGCAACATGCGCCCCCGCCAGCGCGACCTGCCCCGCCCCGCCCAATTCGGGCAGCACGATATGGCGGGCAAAGCGGGTCAGGCGATCAGGCGGCAAGGACATGGCGCGGCTTTAAGGCGAAACCGCGAGCAGGCCAAGGAAGCTTCTTGCCCTGCGCGCCGCGATCCGGCACTTAATCAGGCAATTAAAAACAAAATGGGATGAGTGATGCATTACGCCGAGCTGCGCCGCGCGCGCGAAGAGCTGACGGGCCCGGGCGGCGCGTTTGAAATTATCAAGGCTGACGTGCTGGGAAACCAGCTGCTTTGTTTCAAGCATGCCCCGCCTTCGGTGCGCGAAGTATGGTTGGCCAGCGCCGCCTTCGCCGAGCGGCCTTACCTGATTTACGAAGACGAGGTGCTGACCTATGCGCAGGCGCACGCGCATGTGGCCGCCATCGCCGCCTGGCTGTTCGCGCAAGGCGTGGTGCCCGGCGACCGGGTCGGTATCGCCATGCGCAATTACCCCGAATGGATGCTGATCTACTGGGCCTGCACCTCGGTCGGTGTTTCCGCAGTAGGCATGAATGCCTGGTGGAACGCCGAGGAAATGGAATTCGGCATGCAGGATGCCGCGCCCAAGGTACTGTTCGCCGATGCCGAGCGACTGGCCCGGCTGCGCGAAACGCCGGGACTGGCTGATACTGTGAAGCTGGTCGGGGTGCGGTTGCCCGCCGCCGATCCCGCCGTTACCCCCTATGCCGCTGTAATCGCAGCGGGCGGCGCGCTACCCGATGTGACGGTCGATCCCGATGCCGACGCCTGCATCTTCTACACCTCAGGCACCACCGGCTTTCCCAAGGGCGCGCAGCTGACGCACCGCGGCTGCGTGGCGAACCTGTTCAACATGGTCTATTCCACCACCGCGCAGGCTTTGGCGATGGAGCGCGCCACCGGGGTGCCGACCCCGACCGACCCGCCGCCCGCCGTCACCCTGCTGACCACGCCGCTATTCCACGTCACCGCTAACAATTGCGGCGCTTACCTGACCACGGCCGCCGGCGGCGCGATTGTGCTGATGTACAAATGGGACGCCGGTGCAGCGCTCAAGCTGGTGGCCAAGCACGGCATCACCGGGATCAGCGGTGTCCCGGTGATGAGCCGCGAGATTATCAACCACCCCGATTTTGCCGCGACCGATACTTCGACCCTTACCGGGCTGTCTGGCGGCGGAGCGCAGGTTCCGCCCGATCTGGTGCTCAAGATCGACGCGCAGGTCGCCACCGCGCGGCCGACGACCGGCTATGGGATGACCGAGACCTGCGGGATCATCACCTCGGTCACCGGCGATTTCTTCGTCGCCAAGCCCGACAGCGCCGGGCCCTCGATGCCCAATTTCGAGGTCAAATGCGTAGATGATGATGGCGCGGTCGTCGCCCCGGGCGCGATTGGTGAGCTGTGGGTCAAAGGCTCGTCGGTTATTCGCGGCTATATCAACCGGCCCGATGCCACCGCCGCTGCGATTACCGATGGCGGCTGGCTGCACACCGGCGATGTCGCGCGGATCGACGAGGACGGGTTTATCTATATCGTCGACCGCAAGAAGGACATGGTGCTGCGCGGGGGTGAGAACGTGTTCTGCACCGAAGTCGAAGCCGGGATCTATCGCCATGCGGCGGTGGCCGAATGCTGCGTGTTCGGCGTGGCGGACGAGCGGCTGGGCGAGGAAGTCGGCGTGGCGGTCGTGCTCAAGGACGGCGATGCGCTTGATGAAGCGGCCTTTCGTCAGCATTGCCTTGAGGTGATGGCCAAGCACAAGGTGCCGCG
>JANNYT010000178.1:0-14238 GCA_031410255.1 Novosphingobium sp.
CCGCGGGGCCCGGCCCCCCCCCCCAACCCCCCAATTACCTCCTCCCCCCGCGGGGCCCCCCCCGCCCCACCGCCATAGCCGATCGATTCGATGCTGGAGAGGTCATAGTTGACCCGCTCGGGATGCTCGATCAGCTGCCAGGCGATGGTCGGCACGCCGCCGGTGGCGTTCACTTTCTCGCGCTCGATGATCCCGAAGGCTTGCACCGGATCCCATTTGTACATCAGCACGATGGTGTGTCCGCCCGCGATCGCGCCCATCATGGTGGCGCTGCAGGCGGTGGCGTGAAACAGCGGGATCACCGTCAGCAGCACTTTGCGGGCGGGTTCTGGCAAAGCCTCGCCCCGGCGCAGCACCGAGCGCGCGGCGGCATAGCCGCTCGACAGGATGTTGCTGGTGAAATTGCGGTGGGTACCCAGCGCGCCTTTGGGATTACCGGTGGTGCCGGAGGTGTAGAGGATCGTGGCGGGATCATCGGGCTGGATATCGGCAGCGGGCAATTCGGCATCGGGCAGCGCCGCCCAGCTGGCGGAGGGTCCGATCAGATCTTCGAGCCGCACGGCGCCCGGCGGCGCTGCTGCCAGCCGCGAGGCGATCACCTGTTCCAGCTGCGGCAGATCGGCGCGGATCTGATCCACCCGATCGAGCCGCTCGCCATCGCAGATCAGCACTTTGGCGCCCGAATTGCTCAGGCCGTAGGACAATTCCTGCGTGGTCCACCAGGCATTGAGCGGGACGCAGACCGCGCCCAGCACGGTCACCGCAAAGAACGCCACCGGCCATTCGGGCAAGTTGCGCATCGCCAGCGCCACCCGGTCGCCCTTGGCCACGCCCAGCGACTGCAAATGCGCCGCCAAGGCCGCCACCGCCCGGTGCCAAGCATCGAACGAAACCCGCTCGTCCTCATAGACCAGAAAAGTCGCGTCGCCGTGGCTGCGGCCCAGCGCGGCCAGCTCGGCCAAACTGGACGGAGCGTTCTTCCACACCCGCGTCGGCACGCCGCGGATCGTCACCGTCTCCATCTCGAACGGCATGCCCGGCGCGCACAGCAAGGGCGCAACTGCGCTGAGCGGCATGGCCGGCCAGCTCGCCGGTATTTCCAATCCTGAAGGCACTGGCAATTCTCCCACGGGCCGCTTCTCGGACCCTTTGCGGCAGACTAGCTCAACCTGCGGCCAGCTCAAGCGCTTTACAGCGTCGCCTCATCCGGGCCGTGCTTGCGGTTGTGCTTGACCGATGACAGCAGCGACAGCCCAATCAGCACTGCCCCGATCAGCCCGGTCACCACTTCGGGCACTTCATACAGCACGCTGGTCAGCATGATCACCGCCAGCACGATGATCGCCCAGAACGCGCCGTGTTCCAGATAACGGTATTCGGCCAGGGTCTCCCGCTCAACCATCAGCACGGTCAGCGTGCGCACGAACATCGCGCCGATTGCCAGCCCCAGCGCGATCACGAACAGGTTGTTTGACAAGGCGAAGGCCCCGATCACCCCATCAAAACTGAACGAGGCATCGAGCACTTGCAGGTACATGAACGCGCCAAGGCCAGCGCGCTGCAGCTCACCCGCCGCGCGTGGCTGTTCGAGCACGTGGCCCAGCAGCTCGACCGCGAAGAAAGTGACAATCCCCAGGATCCCGGCGATCAGGAACTGGCGGCCGGCAATCGGATCATCGTCCAGCTCGGCCACCAGAAACAGCGCCGCGACGGTCAGCACGATCTTGAAGGCTTCGACGTTGCTGAACTTCTTGAGCGGTTCCTCGATCACCTTGATCCAGTCATGCTCCTTATCGGAATCAAAGAAGAATTTGAGCCCGACCAGCAGCAGGAACGCGCCGCCAAAGCCCATGATCCCGGCATGCGCCCCTTCGATGATGTGCTGGTAATTGACCGGCTCTTCGATCGCCAGCCGCAGCGCCTCGATCGGACCGATCTTGGCCGCGACCGCGACGATCAGCAGCGGGAACACGATCCGCATCCCGAACACCGCGATCAGCATGCCCCAGGTGAGAAAGCGCTTCTGCCAGACGGGGTCCATGTCTTTGAGGACGACGGCGTTCACGACCGCATTGTCGAACGACAGCGATATCTCGAGCACCGCCAGCATCAGGCAGATCCAGGTCGTCGCAAGGGCCGCTGCCGCGCCGCCAGTGCTGAACCCCAGCCAGGCGGCCAGGGCCAGGCAGACCAGCGTGAACACCGCGCTGCCTCTGAAATACTTCAACACTTGGCCAAGCTCCTTTGCCGCCGCTATCCTGCTCACCTGCGCAGCTGCGGGCTGCCGCCTATAGGGCGGCGGATGGCCTAGCGGAAGTGCCCGCGCGGGGTCAGGCCACCGCCGGGCGGCGCGCGTACCAACCGAAGCCGGCAATCACGGCGTAGCACATGGCGGGGATGATCATGGCGATGGCCAGGCTGCCGCTGCTATCGGCGATGAAGCCGGTCAGCAGCGGGACGACGGCGCCGCCGAAGATCGCAATGTTGATAAGGCCCGACCCGTCGGAAGCGCGCGCGCCCAGCTTCTCGCAAGCGAGGCTGAAGATTGTCGGGAACATGATCGAGTTCATCAGCCCGATGGCGAGCAAGCTGTAGCCCGACAGGAGACCGGTGGTGTGAGTCGAGATCAGCAGCAACGCGATTGCCCCCGCCGCGACCGCTGCCAGCACTTTGCCCGGGCTCAGGATCCGCAAGACCGCCGAGCCGATGAACCGCCCAACCATCGCGCCGCCCCAGTAATACATGATCATTCCGCCCGCCGTCTCCTGGCTGAGCGCCATGACGTGCGATTGCTGAAGGTAGTTGACGATCAGCGAGCCGATCGAAACTTCGGCCCCGACATAAAGGAAGATGCACAGCGCCCCGAAGCCGAAGCGGGTGCGGCGCAGCAGATCAAAGCTGCCCAGGATCGATCCGGCCTCATGATGCTCGCCCTTGAGCCGGTTGCGGTTGAGCCAAACCACGCCGGCGACCAGCGCCAACGCCACGGCGAGGCCGAAATAGGTGTTCACGATCGTCTGGGTCTCGGCCGTGCGGTAAGCGTCAAGCGCTGGCCCCGAAAGCTGCGCGGCGCTGACCCCGGCAAGGCTGCCAAGGATCAGCCCGGCCCCGACCCGCGGGAAGATCGTGGTGCCCAGGCTGTTGAAGGCCTGCGCGAAGGTCAGGCGGCTGTGGACCGTGCGCGCCGGGCCAAGCAGGCTGATCAGGGGGTTGGAGACGACCTGGACGATCACCACGCCGCTCGCCAGCACGAACAGCGCGAGCAGGAACAGCCCGTAAGTGGCATTTTGCGAGGCCGGGATGAACAGCAGGCAGCCCAGCATCATGGTCAGCAGCCCCACCGCCGCACCGCGCATATAACCAATCCGCTTGACCAGCGCGGCACCGGGCAGGCCGATCACCAAATATGCCGTGAAGAAGCAGAACTGGACCAGCATGGCTTGCGTATAGTTGAGCGTGAACAGCTCCTTGAGCTTGGGGATGATCACATCGTTGAGGCTGGTGATCCCGCCGAAAATGAAGAACAGCGCCATCACAAACAGTCGCAGTTCGGGTGCGTCGATGTGCTGACCCTCACCTGTGCCGGATGCCGCGTCGCTGCTGGTCGATAGATTTGGGGCCAGAGCCATGGATCGGGTTCCTCTCAACAAACTGTCAGTACGCTCGCGGCGGGCAGATCAGGGTTTCACCTATTGCGGCAATGCGCACATCCCGCAAGGTCAGGACCGCACCCGAACCCGCGCTTATCCGCAGCGGAGCGCCGATATTTGCCAAGTCAGCCCCGGCATCGGCAAAACATTGCAGCGGGATGCGGGTAGTGATCAGCGTTCCGCGCGGCGCGGCCTTGACGAGCGCGCCCAGATCAAGCTTCGCTCCACCCAAGGCAATGCTGAGCGGCCCGCTGCCCAGCGCGTCGATCCGCCAGTCGAGCATCAGCGCAAACCCTTCGTCACGCTGGCGGCGCAGGTCAATCGGCGCGCCCTCGATTGCCAGTGCGCCCGGGCCAGTCCAGCTGAACTGCCGCGCGTCTTCCTGCGCAGAGAGGTCAACCGCGCGGCCAGTTACCGCAGTATCTGTGAGCAAGCGCCACGGCGCGGGCGCCTTGCCTCGGCTAAAGTAAAGTGCATCGCTGCGCGCGGCGGCAGCCGCCATGCGCGGATCGGTGTTGACCGGTCCGACATGGCCGGGCCGCGCGTAGCTGAGACCGTAGCCGGCGAGGAACAGCGGGTTCACCACCGGTGAGCGGGCATCGGCGGGCCAGGCGAACGGCAGCTTTCCGGTAAAATCACGCGGCGCGCTGCCCATGCGTCCCGCCACCAGCACATCGGCGACGCCCGCGCCTTGGGTGCCCGGCAGCCACGCGGCCACGAACGCGTCCGAGGCGTTAAGTTGCGCGCCCACGAACAGCGGGCGGCCCGACAGCAGGACTGAAACGACCTTGCTGCCCTGCGCCTTCAGCCGCGCAATCAGCTGGTCTTCTCCCGACAGTGGGCGCAGCGCCAGATCGGGGATATCACCTTGAAATTCGGCGTACGGCCGCTCACCATAGATCACCACGGCCACATCGGGCACGAAGCCGCTGGTTCCGGCCGGATCGATCACCGCGGTGCCGCCCGCCGCAGTCACCGCCGCTGCAATCGCGCGGCCCACGGTCTGCCCGTTGGGGAAATCGGCAGCGGCGGTATCGGTGCCTTGCCAGGTGATGGTCCAGCCGCCTGCCTGCATCGCCATGTCATCAGCACCCGGGCCGGTGATCAGCACCCGCGCCCCGGCCTTGAGCGGCAGAACGCCGCCTTCGTTCTTGAGCAGGACCAGCGATTTGGCCGCCGCTTCGCGCGCCAATGCGAGATGCGCAGGCGCGCCAATTTGCGAAGCATCACCGCGCGCGACCGGTGCGTCACCCATCAACCCAAGCTTGAATTTGACCCGCAAAATCCGCCGCACTGCATCGTCGATCCGGGCCAGCGGAATGGTGCCATCGCGGGCTTCACGCAGGGTGTTGGTGTACAGCCCCTTCCAGCTATCGGGCGCCATGAACAGGTCGAGCCCGGCCAGCAGCGCCGCCGGGCAGTCGGTCACGGTGCAGCCGGGCACTTGCCCGTGGCCGTTCCAATCACCCACCACCAACCCGGCAAAGCCCATCCGGTCTTTCAGCACGTCGGTCAGCAGCGAGTGGTTGCCGTGGTTCTTGACCCCGTTCCAGCTGGAAAAACTGACCATCACGGTCAGCACTCCGGCGTCGATCGCTGCGGGATAGCCCTGCGCGTGACGCCCGACCAGCTCTCTTTCCAAAATCTGGGCATCGCCCTGATCCTTGCCATCAAGCGTCCCGCCATCGGCGAGGAAGTGCTTGGCGGTCCCGGCCACTTTGGTTGCGCCGAGCGGCTGCCCGGTCACCAGTGGGCCCTGCAGGCCCAACACCATCGCCCGCGAATAGGCCGCGATCAGGTGCGGATCGGCCGCATAGCCTTCATACGAGCGGCCCCAGCGCAGATCCTGCGGCACCGCCAGTGTCGGCGCAAAAGTCCACTCGATCCCGCTTCCGGAAATCTCAGCCGCCGTCGCCGCGCCGATCCGCTCGATCAGCGCCGGATCATGTGCGGCGCCAAGGCCAATGTTGTGCGGGAATATTGTCGCACCGGGCAGGTTTGAATGGCCATGGACCGCATCGACCCCAAACAGGATCGGAATCCCGGCTCCCGTCTTGAGCGAGGCGGCGCGGTATTCATCCACCATCCGGTGCCATTTGGCGGCGTCGCTACGCTCGTCATTGTAAGGCCCGGAATTGCCGCCGGCGAGGATCGAGCCGAGCGGATAATCCTTCAGATCGGCCGGGGTCATCGCGCTGATATCGCCCTGGATCAACTGGCCGACTTTCTGCTCCAGCGTCATCCCGGCGAGAAGCTTGTCGATCTGCGCTTCGGTTTGCGGCGAGGTGATGGAAGCGGGGCTTTTGGCAGCGGGCCACTTGGCAGGATTTGCCACGGCCGAGAGCGCCGCTTGGCCGGCCGGAGTGAGCTGAGCCGATTGCACCGCGCAGCCAGCCACAGCCAGCGCCATCGCAGCGAAAGAACGCCTGACTATCATCGTGAACCCAGCCCCAACCCAATCTGTGAACGTTATCATTCGTTCAATTGCACGCCTTCTGCTGAAAATCAAGCGAAGGTCAAGTGTGGCGGATGATCGGCAGCAGCAGCAAGCAGGCCGCGCCCGCCAGCGCCGCCAGAACCACGAACAGTCCCGAAAATCCGAACGTCGGTACCAGCGCCAGCGCGATCCACGGGACCACCAGTTGCGGCACGGTATTGGTCAGGTTGAACAGCCCCAAATCGCGCGCGCGGCGGCGCGGATCGGGCAGGATCCGCAGAGTCTGGGCGGTATGCAGCGCCAGAAATATCGAGCTCGCCACTCCGAACAGCGCATATCCGGCGATGGCCAGATCAAGCGACGGGGCCAGTGCCATCGCCAGCAGCCCCAGCCCCGAAGCTGCAGCGGTGCCGACCAGCGGCACGAACGGGCTGTTATGACGATCAGCCCAGCGCCCGACGGCCAGCGCCAGCGGCGCGGAGACCAGCACCGTAATGCTGAAAATCCGCGAGATGATGTGATCGCTCAGCCCCGGATCGAGCGAGCGCAGCCAGAAGAACAGAAAGGCGAACAGCGCCGCCTCGGATACTTGCACCGCCAGCCGCCCCAACCACATCCGCAGCATTGTCGTGCGGGAATAGGGCGCCCGGGCGGGCGCCTTGGGCGCTTCAGCGGGGGCCTGCGCTGGCGACGCCGAACGCATCAGCAGCGCGGGCAACATGCAAACCACCACCATCAGCGCCACCAGCACTAGTCGCGCATCGGCGCCAAACAGGCTCGGCGGCACCCCGGGCAAAGTGACCAGTGCCCCGGCCAGCGCCCCCAAGCCCGGCGCGAAGGCCAGAAATCCGCCAAACAGCCCCTTCTGGTCATCGGGGATCTGTTCGCCCGCCAATGCCATCAGCGGGCCCAGCATCATGTTGAGCGCCAGCTGCCAGGCGATGACTACCGCGATCAGCGCGGGCAGACTCTGCGCGCCGCGCGATGCCACCAGCAGGGTGCACGACAGGATCAGTCCAGCCGCAATCCAGCCGCGGCGATTGCGCGTGACATCGCTGAGGTAGCCAAGCCCGATTGCGCCCAAGCTGGCTGCAATCGATCCGGCAAAGCTGAGATAGGCGAGCCATGAAATCCCGGCGCTGGGGCCAGCCACGGCAGACACCTTGGCTGGCAGCAGGATCGTCAGGAACGGCATATAGGCGACCGCACCGCCCGCCCAGGCCAACGCGAACAGCACCGCCAGCAGCACCGGATTGGCCCGCCCGGCGGGTTCAGCCACCGGCGTTTTCGCCCGGCGCTGCGACCGAACCGCGTTCGACCAGCGAGCCGGAAATGACAGTCAGCTGGGACGGCAGCGGCTCGTCCTTTTGCGCCGCGATCAGCAGCTCGACTGCTTTGGAAACCGTCGCCGCAATCGGCTGATCAATCGCGGTCAAGGCCGGCTGGGTGAAGTTGATCACCGGGGTGTTGTCAAAACTGATCAGCGACAGATCTTGCGGCACCCGCAGCTTCAGCCGCCGCGCCACTTGCAGCGCGGCCAAGGCCATCTGGTCGTTGCTGGCGATGATCGCGCTGGGCCGGGCAGCCGAAGTCAGCAATTCGTGCGCCGCCAGCTCGCCCGAGGCAAAGCTGAAATCGCCCTGCGCCAACAGGCCGGCAGTCGGCAGGCCTTGCTTGGCCATCGCGGTTTGCCAGCCCGCGACCCGCCAGCCGCTCAAGGCATATTCGCTCGACCCGGCTATAAACCCGATCCGCTGGTGGCCGCGCTGCTGCAGATAGCGCGTCGCCAGCGCCGCTGATCCTTCGTCGTCCATCGATACCGAGATGCCCGCGCCGCTTTCAATCGAGCCGATCCGCGCGAACGGAATGTCTTGTGCCGCCAGAAAGCGCACAATCTGCTGGTTATCGGAATGCGGCGGGGTCAGGATGATTCCGTCGGGCTGCAGCGACGCAATCGCGGCCAGCAGCTCGCGCTCGACATGGTCGGAATGGGTATCGACCAGCTCGAAAATCATCCGGTAACCGTGCTCAGCGCATTTGAGCATGCCGCCCAGCAGCATCTGATCGACCCAGTCCGCACCTTCGCGCGCGCGCCAATCGGCGATGGTCCGGTCGCGGTCATTGATTGCCAGGATCAGGTAAGACCGCGATCCGCTCATCCGCTGGGCCGCGATTGAGGGGACGTAACCCAATTTGTCGATCGAAGCCTGCACCCGCCGCTGCATTTCGGGGCGCACGTTCGGCTCGTTATTGATCACACGGCTGACCGTCTGCAGCGACACCCCGGCGTCGGCTGCAACGTGCTTGATCGTAACCGCCTGCCGGCGTCTTGCCATGCCTTACTGGTTCCCTCTGCCCGGCTGTGCAGCATTGCCGTTAGCCGGTGTTGCGGGCTTTTGCCAGACGCGGACCCAATCGATTTCATAACGCTTGGGAAAGTCGCCCAAAGCGACCCCATGCAGCCCGCGTTCCTCTGGCAGGTGCCCGCCGATCGCCAGATTGAGGATCAGGTGAAACGGCTGATCGAACGGCGCGCCGGGTGCTTTGCTGCCAGTGGTCGACCACTCGCTGGCGCGTTTGGTCGCGTAAACTTTACCATCAAGCAGCCAGGTGATCTGTCCGGGCTCCCATTCAACCGCATAAGTGTGAAACCCTTCGAGCACTTGCGGAGCATGAATTTCAGTACTGGCGAACTTGTTATGCGGCCATTTTGCGCCAAAGTGGATCGTGCCGAGCACCGTGGCTTCGCGCATCCCGCTGCAAGTGGCGCAGGGCACGCCCAGATTGACCGCCTCCAGAATGTCGATCTCGCCCGATGCCGCCCAAGCGCCGTAACGATCATTGTCCGGCAGCATCCAGAAGGCTGGCCAGGTGCCCTGCCCCTGCGGCAGCTTTGCCCGCATTTCGATCCGGCCATAGCGCCACGCTGCCTTGCCTTTGGTGGTCAGCCGGGCCGAGCTGAATTCGCGGGTCGCGATCTGCTCGGACAGGCCCGAAGCCAACCGCTGGCTTTTCGGCAAGGCCGGGCCTTCGCTGCGCTGGTGCAGTGCGCTGATCACCAGCTTGCCGTCTTCAATCGCGGCATTGCGCTTGCTGTCGGTATAGCACTGGCGCTCATCATTGCCGCCGCCCCAGCAATCGACATCGTAGTTCCACTTGGCGCGGTCAAGCTTGGGCGCGTCGAATTCGTCCGCCCAGACCAGTTGCCAATCACCCGCAGGCGGGGCCTGCGCGGTTGAAGCAGGGGCCAGCACAGCGGCGAGCACCGCGAACGACAGCGCCAGCTTCACGACGCCAGCGCCTCAGCCGAGCCGCAGTAGCGGTCAATGTAATCTTGCTGCAGCGGCAGACTGGCGACGGTGCGGCTAACTGTTTCGCGTTGGCTCGCCAGAAAATGATCGAGTTCCTGCGGAGTCAGTTTGGCGGCAATCGGGTGATAGCTGAGCGGCATGATCCCCTGCCCCATCATCACTTGCGCCCAGCTGTTCTCGGTGAACAGCTCCTCGTTCTTGCGGAACACGCGCCCGGTTTCGCGGAACAGTTCGATCTTCTGCTCAAGGCTGGCGGGCACCGCCATATCGGCGCATTGCCGCCAGAACGCGCTGTCGCGGCGATTGGTGACCTTGTAGTGCAGGATCAGGAAATCGCGGATCTGTTCCATATCGGCAAATTGCTGCTCATTGTATTCGGCGACATCGCGCGGGCTGATTTCGCCGGCCGGCAGCATCCGGATCAGCCGCAGCACCGCGCGCTGGATCAGGTGAATGCTGGTCGATTCCAGCGGCTCCATGAACCCGCCCGACAAGCCCACCGCCACGCAATTGCGGTGCCACTGCTGGCGCCGCACCCCAGTGGTGTAACTGATGAAATTGGGCTTGGTCAGCGTCTGCCCCTCGACCGAACCGAGCAGCCGCTCGAGCGCGGCGTCGCGGTCCAGATAGCGGCTGCAATAGACGATCCCGTTGCCCTGGCGGTGCTGCAGCGGGATCCGCCATTGCCACCCGGCATCGTGGGCAATTGCGCGGGTATAGGGCACCGGCGCGCGGACGCTGGCGGTCTGCACCGCAATCGCCGAATCGCACGGCAGGTAATGCGTCCAGTCATCGAACCCGGCGTGCAGCGCGCCCTCGATCAGCAGCGCCCGAAAGCCGGTGCAGTCGACAAACAGATCGCCCTCGATCCGCCGCCCGCCATCCAGCATCAGCGCGGCGATGTTGCCGCTGGCCGGATCGAGCTCGACCTCTGCGATCTTGCCCTCGACCCGCTTGGTCCCGTCGGCTTCGGCCATCTTGCGCAGGAACGCGGCGTAGAGCGAGCTATCGAGCTGATAGGCATAATTCATCCGGTCATCGGGCAAATGCGCGAATTTTCCAGCCAATGCTGCCTTCAGTTCAAGGCAGTATTCGTCGTAACTATGCGCGTGTCCCTGGCTCAGCCCGTGCAGCCAGAAGTGCTGAAAACCCGCCGACCAGTGATCCTTGCCGGTCGCGCCGAACGAGTGGAAATAACGCTCGCCGACGTCCTTCCAGTTTTCAAACAGGATCCCCAGCTTGAAGGTGGCTTGGGTGGCGCGCATGAAATCGGCTTCACCGATCCCGAGCAGGCGGTTGTACAGCACCAGCGGCGGGATGGTGCTTTCGCCCACCCCGATGGTGCCAATCGCATCCGATTCCACCAGCGACAGGTCGACCACCCCGCCCAGCGTCCGGGCGAGCGCGGCGGCGGTCATCCAGCCAGCGGTGCCGCCGCCAGCAACGACGATCCGGCGCGGGGTTTGACCCTGATTCATTGACTGAGACTCCTCAACAGAAACGCGCGCAGGCGTCCGGCATGGTCGGCATCGAGCGGGGCGAGCACGCCCTGCCCGGCCGCGGGCAAGTGCGCGCGCGCCGCCTCGCCACCTGAAAAAACGTAGTGATCGAACAGCTGCCGCCACAGCTCGCGCTGATCGGCCGGCAGATCGCGGATCGTCATGATCGCATGGTTCAGCGCGTTCTGCGGCTGACCCAGATAGCGCGGGGTATCGCGCCACCAATAGTTGACCAGCACGTTGAACGGATCGAGCGCTTCGACCTGATGATACCACAGCGAGGGGATGAACAGCGCGTCGCCCGGTGCCAGCTCGGCCACTTGGGCCTGGGCCAGCGCCTGCCCGAAATTAGGGTGCAGGTCCGGATCGGGCGCGCTGAAATCGACCATGCTGATCGGACGGCCTGCCGGAGAATTGTCGATCGGACCGAGGTACAGATTGGCGAATTGTTCAGGCGGGAACAGCGTGAAGCGCCGGTGGCCGACCGTGCAGCAGGCCAGATTGTCGGGGAAATCATTGTGCGCGGCGATATGCGTCGCGTTGCCGATCCAGATGTTGGTCAGCGGGTCACGGCCGCCCAGATCCACCCGGTTGGCCGCGCCCAGCCCATCGAAGAACTGCTCGATATCGACCGAGCCGAGGTACACCGTGGGCACATCATCGCGGCCTTCGGCAGCATCGAACCCGGCAAAGATCTGACCCAGCGCGCCTTGCCCGGTGCGGAAATTGACTTCCATCGCATCATCGTAAAACAGCCGCCCGGCCTCAGCCGGTTCGGCGATCGAGACGACGAATTGTTGGCTGCGGGCGTGGGCCAGCAGATAGGCGCGGGCGGCCCGCGCAGATTCCAACCCGGCCTGCACCAGTGGCCAGTCCGCCGCCAGCCCGCGCAGCACGAACGGCCCTTGCGCACCGCGCAGCAGCTCATCGAGCGGCGCTGATGAGGGATCAAGTTCGAGCACCGGCGGCAGCTGGGCCAGATGAGACGGGCGTTCAGCCAAGGCCCAGCGCCGCGTTCTTGCGGTCCACCAGCGGACCGAATTGTGAAAGCGAGGCGGCGGCCATGAACAGTGGCAGCAAGTGCCCGGCCCCATGCAGCTCAGCCAGCGCCGCCCCGTCCAAGGCCATCAGCCGCGCCTCGTCGAGCGTGTGGAAGCCAACCAGCGACTGGTTCGAGCCATCGTTCAGCGGCACTTGCAGCGTAAACGGTTCGAGCAGGTTGTGCCGCTCAAGCGCGGCGAAGAACGCAGGGCTATCCTGATAACCCTGATCGAGATCGCCCAGCCGCTCGGCCATGGCCTCAAGATAGGGGCTCGGTTGGCCCAGATCGTCAAACAACCGCACCCCATCATTGCCTGCTGCCGCACGCGGGTGTGCCGTGTCGATGTGAACTTGGCCGCCGCCCGGTCCGCGTCCGATCAGGAACGGCTGGATCGCCAGCGCCAGCGGCTTGTAGTTAGCTTGCCAGTCAGTGCCGACCAGAAACAGGTTTTCGCCTTCCTCAAACCCGAACAAGGCCCAGGCTGAAAATGCCCCGCTAGTCAGATCGCGGCGGAACACGATTGGGAAGTGCGCCTGTACCCGCCGGAACTCGCCCGGAACAGTCAGGCAGGCCATCACGCCGTCACCCAGCGCGGCACCGTGCCCGGTCAGTACGCGCTGATCGCGGTGGGTGGCGGCGTCGACGATCTGGTGCATGGACATGTCAGGCGGTTCCTTGGCTGGCGGCCGCGCTGCGCAGCTGACTGAGATAAGCACGGTTGCTGGGCAATGACGAGGCCAGCACCCGCGCGCGCCGCTCAACTTCCGCCAGTTTGGCCGTGGCAGCGGCGCTGCGCGGCAAGCCCGGCGGCGCCGGGAAGCCCATCCCGTACAGCACATATTGCTGGCTCCCCGCTGCGAAGACTTCATCGACTTGCGGGAAATCCCACGAAGACGGCGGCTGATCGCGCCACAAGTCCAGCAGCGCGGTCAGCCGTTCGGGCTGCGACGCGGGATCGCGGTGCGCTTGCCAGTATGGCTCGGTCCGCTGGCTCAGCACGTAATGTAACTTAAGGAATTCGACGATCCGTTCCCAGCGGTACTGGAACAGCGCATTGAAGCGCTCCATCAGAAACGGCTGCGCGCTGCGCCGCTGCGGAAAATTCTCCGCCAAGGCCCGCAAAGACAGCTCGATCATCACGATTGCCGAGGCTTCGAGCGGCTCGATGAACCCCGCCGACTGCCCGATCGCGATGCAGTTGCGGTGCCACAGCTGCTCGCGGTAGCCGGTCGGGAAGGTCAGTCGGCGCGGGGCCAGTGCGGTAAGGTCGGTGCCGGGCTGCACTTGCGCGACGTAATCGAGCAGCAGCGCACGGGCGGTTTCATCGTCGCAAAAACGCGAAGCATAGACGCAGCCGATCCCGCGCCGGGTCGGCAAGCCAATATCCCAGATCCACCCGGCCTGATGCGCGGTTGCCACAGTCTGCGCGGCGACCGGGCTGTCGGGCGCGACCGGCAATTGCAGCGCCAGCGCACGATCGTTGAACATCACGTCGCTGCGGTCGGTCCAGCCGATTCCATAGTGCTGGCCGATCAACAGCGCGGCGTGGCCCGAGCAATCGATGAACAGCTCGCCGCCAATCTGCCCGTGTGCCGCAGTCAGCAGCGCGGAAATGCTGCCATCGGCCCCTTCGACCACTCCGGTCACCCGGTCTGCCACATGCCGCACCCCGAGCCGCGTGGTGGCATGGCGCTGCAACAGCGCAGCGAACTTGCCGGCATCGAAGTGATAGGCATAGTTCAGCGCGCCCGCAAAATCAGGCATCGCGGCCTGACGCGGTGCCAGATCGGCGCGGCAGGTGGCCGCCTGCGCGCTTATCGCCTCGGCAAAGCTGCGCCCGCTGTCGGCCCATGCGCCCAGCAGCGCGGCGCTGTCGCCGGCCGGCGGCGGGGTGAACGGGTGCAGGTAGCTGTCCTGCGGCCCGCCATCGCGCCAGCCATCGAAGCGTGAGCCCTGCTTGAAGCTGGCATCGCAGGCCAGCATGAATTCAGCTTCGCCAATCCCGATCTCGGCCAAAGTCCCGCGCAAAGTCGGCCAGGTCCCCTCGCCCACTCCGACGGTCGGAATGTCGGGCGCTTCGATCACAGTGATCGTCAGTGCGCGGCCCGTGCGGTGGGCATGTGCGGCCAGATAGGCGGCGGATAGCCACCCGGCGGTTCCGCCTCCCAGAATTACGACAGAGCCAATCGGCGCGTCAGTCATCATCCATTCCGTTGTTTAGCCAAATGCAAAGAAAGCCGCCCCTTGCGGAGCGACTTTCTTTCATCAGGCGCGGCGGCAATCAAGCCGCTTGTCAGAA
>JANNYT010000179.1:0-5168 GCA_031410255.1 Novosphingobium sp.
GCGCGCGGCGCGGCCAATCGTCTGGATCAGCGAGGTTTCGCTGCGCAGGAAGCCTTCCTTGTCGGCATCGAGGATCGCCACCAGCCCGCATTCGGGAATATCGAGCCCTTCGCGCAGCAGGTTGATCCCGACGAGCACATCATAGACCCCCAGCCGCAGGTCGCGGATCAGCTCGATCCGCTCGAGCGTCTCGACGTCGCTGTGCATGTAGCGGACCCGCAGGCCCGCCTCGTGCATGAATTCGGTCAGGTCTTCGGACATCCGCTTGGTCAGTGTGGTGACCAACGTGCGATAGCCCGCCAGTGCAACCTTGCGGCATTCCTCGATGCAATCCTGCACCTGATCCTCGACCGGGCGGATCTCCACCGGCGGGTCGATCAGCCCAGTCGGGCGAATGACTTGCTCGGCGAATACCCCGCCCGACTGCTCCATCTCCCAGTGCCCGGGGGTCGCCGATACGGCCACGGTCTGCGGGCGCATTGCGTCCCATTCGTTGAAGCGCAGGGGGCGGTTGTCGATGCAGCTGGGCAAGCGGAAGCCGTATTCGGCGAGCGTGATCTTGCGCCGGTGATCGCCTTTGCTCATCGCGCCGATCTGCGGCACGGTCTGGTGGCTTTCATCGACGAACAGCAGCGCATTGTCGGGCAGGTATTCGAACAGCGTCGGCGGCGGCTCGCCCGGCAGGCGCCCGGTCAGGAAGCGCGAATAGTTCTCGATCCCAGCGCAGCTACCGGTCGCCGCGATCATCTCGAGGTCGAAATTGGTCCGCTGTTCCAGCCGCTGATGCTCGAGCAGCTTGCCCTCGGCTTCCAGTTCTTTCAGCCGCTCGGTCAGTTCAAACCGGATCGCCGCGCTGGCCTGCTTCATCGTCGGCCCGGGGGTGACGTAGTGCGAATTGGCATAGACCCGCACGGCGTTCAGGCTTGCGCCCTTCTTGCCGGTCAAGGGATCGAACTCGGCAATCTCCTCGATCTCGTCGCCAAAAAAGCTGATCCGCCAGGCCATGTCCTCATAGTGCGAGGGGAAGATTTCGAGGTTATCGCCGCGCACGCGAAAGGTGCCGCGCGCGAAGGCGGCGTCGTTGCGCTTGTATTGCAGCGCCACCAGCTTGCGGATCAGTTCGCGCTGGTCGGCATTCTCGCCTTTCTTGAGGTCGAAGATCATCGCTGAGTAAGTCTCAACTGAGCCGATGCCATAGATGCAGCTGACCGAGGCGACGATGATTACGTCATCGCGTTCGAGCAAGGAGCGGGTGGCCGAATGGCGCATCCGGTCAATCGCCTCGTTAACGCTGCTTTCCTTCTCGATGTAGGTATCGCTGCGCGGCACATAGGCCTCGGGCTGGTAATAATCGTAGTACGAGACGAAAAATTCGACCGCATTGTCCGGGAAGAAGCTTTTGAATTCGCCGTAAAGCTGCGCTGCCAGAACCTTGTTGGGGGCCAGGATCAGCGCCGGGCGTTGCAGCTGCTCGATCACCTTGGCCATGGTGAAGGTCTTGCCGCTGCCAGTCACCCCCAGCAGCACTTGCGTGCGGTCATCATCGCCGATCCCGGCGACCAGATCGGCAATCGCGGTCGGCTGGTCGCCGGCCGGCTGGTATTCGGACTGCAGGCGAAACGGCTGGCCGCCTTCCACCTTGGCGGGCCGGGCGGGGCGGTGCGGGACAAAGCTGCCCGAGGTATCGGGCTCTTCCAGCCCACGGCGGATGACGAGTTGTGACATATGGGACATATGGCGAACATATGCGCCGGGTTCAACCTTTGCGCGCAGTGACGCAGGGCTGAATTATTTCTGCCATGCAGGGCATACAAATGAGTCGCGGAGCGGTCATACAACGGCCCTAGGGACGGCTACGGAAGCCTGCTGCCGGGCCTTCCGGGGGACTCGTTTACTATGCGAAAAAGATCGCTTTGGGCCGCTGTCGCGGCGCTGCTGGTTGGCGGAATGACCCCGGCCAGTACGGCTATGACTGCAGCAGCAGTCGCCGACGAGCCAGTCCCGCCGCTGCAGTTTATCGATCCTGTGACGGTCCGGCCCGAACTGTTACTGCCGCAGCCGCCCCGGCCGGGTTCGCTCGAACTGGCACGCGAACTGGCGCGGGTGCGCTTGCTGGGCGAGACCGCCAGTCCGGCGCGCTATGCGCAGGCGCAGGCTGACGGCGCGAGCGAGGATCCGGCGCAGTTTGACGCTGCCGCGGCGCGCAAGCTGGAAGACCTGCCCGCAACCTATGCCCTGCTCAAACTGGTGCGCGATGAAACCGAAGCGGTCGTAATCCCGGCCAAAGCCTATTTCGCGCTGCCGCGGCCTTACCAGATCGATCCAACGCTGCGCCACTGCGGCGCGGGTTCGGCCGCATGGACCGCCTACCCCAGCGGCCACGCAGGGTTCGGCTATTCGATCGGGTGGGCACTGGCGCGGCTGCTGCCGGAACGTGCACCGCAAGTGCTGGCGCGGGCCGAAGACTATGCGCTCAGCCGCGAGATTTGCGGGGTGCATTTTCACGCTGACACCGAAGCCAGCCGCGTGCTGGGCACCGTCGTGACCGAGCGGCTGTTCGCCGATCCGCGCCTTGCGGCCCGGATCGCCGCCGCGCGCCGCGAACTTTCGCAATCCTGATCCGCTCAAATCTAACCACTCATATCAACGAGGTACCGATGTCCAACAAATCGATCCGCGCCGCTCTTGTGCTGGCTTCAAGCCTGGCCGCACTCGCTCTGGCGTCGCAGGCTCGCGCCACCACCGATGACGCGGCGGCGGCGGATAATGCCGATGACCAGGCGACCAGTGCCAACCAGACCGGGCAGGCCAACGATGCGCAGTCGCTGACCACTTCGGACATCATCGTCACCGGCTCGCTGACCGCACAGTCCGCGCCGATCACCGCTTCGCTGACCACCACCCAGCCGCAATCGGCGGTCAGCCGCGACTATATCGACAACGCCAACGCTGCCGCCGATTTCAACGAGCTGATTTCGCTCACTCCCGGTGTTTCGATCAGCGGCACCGGCAACGGGCAGGGCTTTGGCGAAAGCAAGGCGGTGATCCGCGGCTTCCAGGACGGTGAATACAACATCACTTACGATTCGATTCCGTTTGCCGATACCAACAACCCCACGCACCACTCGACTGCGTTCTTCCCCTCGAACACGATCGAGACGATCGTGGTCGATCGCGGTCCGGGCAATGCCAGCCAGCTGGGCCAGGCCACCTTTGGCGGCAACCTCAACATGTATTCGCGCGCGGTCAAAGCGCGGGCCGGACTGCAGGTTGAAGGGATCACCGGCAATTGGAACACGTTCATCGGCCGCGCCGAATATCAGACCGGTAAAATGGATTCGTTGGGCGGGGCACAGCTGGTTGTCGCAGGCCAGTTCCTGCGTTCGGACGGCGCGCTGACCTTTTCATCGGTCCAGTCAAAGAACCTGTTTGCCAAGCTGGTCGTGCCGCTAGGTTCGGCCAACACGCTGACCGTGATGAGCACCTGGAACCGCAACTTCTACTACCAGTCGGATGTGCTCAAAGGCGCGACCTGCGGCAGTTCGGTCAAAGGCGTGACCGGGTTCAGCAATGCCGGGCTCGATCCTGCCGGTAACGTGCTGACTCAACTGACTGGCCGGAACTGCGCCGCCACTTCCAATGTCGGCACGTTTGGTATCAATTACGGGCTGAACAACGATCCGGCCAAGCCCGACTATTACCTGTACAACCGGACCGACAAGACCACCGATTTCTCCTATGCGCGGTTGCAGAGCCAGCTGGGCGGCGGACTGTCGCTCGATAACCGGGTCTATATGTATGGCTATACCAACAACACGCTGACCGGGAACACCGGCACCGCGGTCACCGGGTTCAGCGGCGCGGGAACGCCGCTATCGCCTTATGCTGCGATCAATGCTCCGGCCAGCGATGTGCTGGGCTATTACAAGGGCAACAAGTACCGCGTGCTGGGCTATATCGGCCAGCTGACCTACGAGTTTGCGCTGGGCAAGATCCGCGCGGGCGGCTGGTACGAACACGCCGCGACCGATCGGCGCCGGCAGGATTACGATCGCACCACCGGGCTGCTCAGCTTCAATGAGAAGTTCAACAATGGCAACGGCACCGCCGCGCAGAACGCGCTGCCCGGCATTGCTTTTGCCAGCCTGAACTATTTGCAGCATTCGACCTGGGACCAGTTCCAGCTGTTTGCTGAATTCGAATTTCGCCCGGTCGAAAGCTTGTCGATCACCCCGGGCGTGAAATATGTGCATTTCACCCGCGGGATCGATGCGGCGGTCAATCAAAGCAGTCGGCAGCCGATCAACACTCAGGCGACCTGGACCAAGTCCTTGCCGTTCCTGACCGTCAACTGGCAGCCGACCAGCAACTGGTCGTTTTACGGCCAGTATGCGCAAGGTATGTATGTGCCGGACCTGTCGAGCTTCTATTCGGCCTCCGGCAGTCTGGGCACTGCGCTCGATGCGCTGCAGCCGCAAACCACCACCAATTACCAGATCGGCACAGTGTGGCACGGCGAAAAGATTTCGCTCGATCTGGATGCGTACCTGATCGACGTAAGCAACAAGATCGGCACTTGCACCGCGGTCGGCTGCGATACGTCCCTGCTCGTGAACAACGGGCAGGTGCGTTACAAGGGCGTCGAAGGCCAGATCGGCTTGATGCCGGTGCCGGGGCTGACCATTTTTGGCAACGCATCGTATAATTACGCGCAAAGCACCACTACCGGGGCGCAAGTGGCCAAGGCGCCGTTCGCGACTGCCGCGGCGGGGATGGTATACAGCCACGCAGGCTTGCGAGTATCGTACAGCCAGAAATATACCGGCACGCAGTACGCCACTGAATTCAACGGCAACCCGCTGGTCCGGCTTTACCGGATCGCGCCTTACAGCACCGGCGAATTTGCGATCAGCCAGGCAATAGCGCCGCACTTCCGGATCGGGCTGTCGGTTTCCAACGTGTTCAACAACCGCGCCATTACCGCGATTTCGAACAGTTCGTCCGGTGCGCCAACCCTGACTGTGGGAACCACCACTTACCAGAACGGCTATGGTCAGGCCGACCAGTTTAACTTCCTGCCGCCGCGTTCGTTCCAAGTGGATGTTCGCCTGAGTTTTTAACTGCATAGCCGGCTGGTGGCTGACCGCCAGCCGGCGATCCAGCGCAGC
>JANNYT010000180.1:0-3786 GCA_031410255.1 Novosphingobium sp.
GCGCTGCAATCGGCCCGCGCCTATACTTACGCGGTCGCGCGCAGCTGCGATGCCGGGCACACCACGCGCTTCGATGCGGCGGGCGCAATCCTGCTCGCGAGCGAAAACGCCTTCCGCGTGGCGGGTGAAGCAGTGCAGGCACTAGGCGGCGCGGGCTACACCAAAGACTGGCCGGTCGAACGCTTCCTGCGCGACGCCAAACTGCTCGATATCGGCGCGGGCACGAATGAAATCAGGCGGATGCTGATCGGGCGCGAATTGATCGGCGCGGCATGATTAGTTGCGGGCTGCCGGAAGCGTCGGCGGTGCTGAAAAGCTCTGATACTGCTGCCGGATTTGGTCAATCGAGAGCGGTTGGCCCGGCAGAGCAAACCGGCTGTCGTCAATCTCGGCGAACGAAACATCGGTTAGATTCATCGACACGATCGAAAGTGGCGCGCCCTTTTTGAATAATTCCGCGTCTGGCCCAAACATGCCGCCCATGCTGCCGAATCCCGGGAACATCTTGTTTGCGTAACCTGAACTCTGGGCGAAACTCTTGGCGAACACAGCTCCCAGTGGAGCAAGCTTTGGGTCGTCTGAAATCACGACAAACGCATAGACTGGACGCGCTCCATTTTCCGAAATGCCGTATCCCGTGCCAGTTCGGCCATTGACGACCTTCGGACCCATCGAAGCAATTGCAGGCGGCTTTTCTGCAACGTTCTTGGGCATGCTCGCGAAAGCCTTATCAATGCCCATTCGCTTTGAGACTTCGCCAATGACCGTGACCATATCGTCGAACCGCATGACATAGACCCCTGCCGGTCCCCTGCTCACCATGTACGTCACGTTGTTCAAGACGAGCATGTAAGCGGGCTGCTCTGCCACTTGGACCCGCTCGTTCCCGTTCGAGTCTATTTCAAGCGTCATCGCCATGTTGAATGGCGCATTTTTCTCTTGTGCTTCATACCGGGCAGAAATGTCAGCAGCGGCTGGAGTCGCTGCCATTCCCGTAACGAGCATAACGGACAGTGCGAAAAGAGGGCAGTTTTTCATGGCTTTCGGTCCCCTAACTTGGCGAGACAATTGAACTTCGTTAGGCTACCCGGCAAGGAGATTTTATGACCGTCATGTGCTTGCTAAAGACACTCGGCGCGCCTGCATTGCCAGCGGGCGCCTATTCACACAATAATTCGGCGTGAGCGACACCCTCCTCCAGATCCTGCAATGGTACGGCGCGGGGGCGAGCGTTATTGCGGCGGCGTTGGTGGCGCTCGATCTGGGGCGGCGGATCACCGGCTGGGCGTTTGTGCTGTTCGTCACCTCGTCGATTGCGTTGATCGGCTGGGGCTTCGTCCAGCCCGACGCCACAGGGATCGGCGCGCAGAACATCCTGATGCTGCTGATCAACCTGATCGGCGTCTACCAATACCTCATCCGCAAAAAGGAGAGCGCATGAGCGCCCCAGTTCTTCCCACTATACTCCAGCCCGATAGCCCTGAGGCGCAGGCCCGCGACGCGCACAACCGCGGGCTGGCGCAAGAGTTGCGCATACGGGTGGCGCAGGCGGCGCTGGGCGGCAACGAGAAGAGCCGCGAACGCCATACGTCGCGCGGCAAACTGCTGCCGCGTGAGCGTGTTGAACGGCTGCTCGATCCGGGCTCGCCACTGCTCGAAATAGGGCAGCTGGCGGCGGGCGGCATGTATGAAGGCGAAATTCCCGGCGCGGGGATCATCACCGCGATCGGCCGCGTTTCGGGCCGGATGTGCATGATCGTCTGCAACGACGCCACGGTCAAAGGCGGCACCTATTACCCGCTGACGGTCAAGAAGCACTTGCGCGCGCAGGAGATTGCCGAGGCCAATTACCTGCCGTGCATCTACCTCGTCGACAGCGGCGGGGCCAACTTGCCGCACCAGAGCGAAGTCTTCCCTGACCGCGACCACTTCGGGCGGATTTTCTACAATCAGGCCAATATGAGCGCCAAGGGCATTGCCCAGATCGCTTGCGTGATGGGCAGCTGCACTGCGGGCGGCGCTTACGTCCCGGCGATGAGTGACGAGAGCGTGATCGTGCGCGGGCAAGGGACGATCTTCCTTGCGGGGCCCCCGCTGGTCAAGGCGGCGACCGGCGAAGAAATCAGCGCCGAAGACCTGGGCGGCGGCGAGCTGCATGCAAAGAAATCGGGCGTGGTCGATCACCTCGCCGAAAACGACGAGCACGCGCTGACCATCGTCCGCGATATCATCAGCCACCTCGGCCCGCGCCACGAACACGGGCTGCCGCTCAAGGAACCACGCGCGCCCAAGTACGACGCCGAGGAGCTCTACGCGGTCGTCCCCGACGACGTGCGCGCGCCCTACGATGTCCACGAGGTGATCGCGCGGCTGGTCGATGGCAGCGAGTTTCATGAATTCAAGGCGCAGTATGGCGCCACACTGGTCTGCGGGTTTGCGCATATCTGGGGGATGCCGGTGGCGATCCTCGCCAACAATGGCGTGCTGTTCAGCGAAAGCGCGGTCAAGGGCGCGCACTTCATCGAACTGGCTTGTCAGCGCAAGATCCCGCTGCTGTTCCTGCAGAACATCAGCGGCTTCATGGTCGGTGGCAAGTATGAGGCCGAGGGCATCGCCAAACACGGGGCCAAGCTGGTCACCGCCGTCGCCACCGCCACCGTGCCCAAGCTGACCGTGCTGATCGGCGGCAGCTTTGGCGCGGGCAATTACGGCATGTGCGGCCGCGCCTATAGCCCGCGCTTCCTGTTCACCTGGCCTAATGCCCGAATTTCGGTGATGGGCGGCGAGCAGGCCGCGAGCGTGCTGGCTACTGTCCACCGCGATGCGGAAAGCTGGACGCCCGAGCAAGCCGAGGCTTTCAAGGCCCCGATCCGGCAGAAGTACGAAGACGAAGGCAACCCCTATTACGCAACGGCAAGGCTATGGGACGATGGGGTAATCGATCCGGCGCAGACCCGCGATGTGCTGGGGCTGGCCTTGGCGGCGGCGCTGGAGGCGCCGATGCCTGACCGGCCGGCCTTTGGGGTGTTCCGGATGTGAGGTATTTCGTTGGTCTTGCAATTGCACTCGCTGCCACAACGCTTGCCGAACCAGTCGACGCTGAGCGGGTTCGCTTCAGGGGAAATGGGGAGGTTGACCTCGAAAAGCTATTCACCAAATTGCTCCAACATCCACCGCACCTGAGCCCTTCCCGATTGCCCGATGGCTACCGGATCGGCCGATGCCTGCTGGTGGTCGATGGGCAAACGCGCATTTCAGGTCCTTGTTCGTATTCAATGGGGCGCGATGGCAGCTTCCATATCGACGGTCCGCGCCAGGTTTTCGAGGGTGTGGACTATCCCGATGCTGAGGGCACCATGGACACCCTTTCAACCGACTATTGGGCCAACGTATTCCGAGACGGGATGATTTGGCGGGGCTACGCAAATGGTGAAGTCGGCTCAGTCCACGGGGAAGGACCGGACTGGGGAGAATTGCATCGCAAAGGCGCTTGTTTCAGCAATGCCCGCGCCAAAGTTTGCCTTTGGGCAAAGTGACGCAATGGCAATTTCACAAGAGATCGACACCGCAATCATCGGCGGCGGCCCGGCTGGCCTCACCGCCGCAATTTACCTCGCCCGCTACCGGCGCAAGGTGATCGTGATCGATCGCGGCGGGAGCCGGGCGGCGCTGATCCCGACGAGCCATAACCACGCGGGCTATCCGCAAGGCATCCACGGCGAGGACTTGCTCGCGGCGATGCGCCAGCAGGCCGCGCAGTTCGGCGCTGAATTGCGGCACTGTGAA